>NZ_JBICVO010000001.1:0-470133 GCF_043199105.1 Streptomyces sp. NPDC048644 | reverse complement strand
GCCTCTGTCCTTCATGACTGCCCCGTGGGGGGGGCGCCCCCCCCCGCCCGCCCCCCCCCCCCCCCGGCGGCGCCCCCCCCCCCCCCCGCCCGCCCCCCCCCCCCCCGGCGTCCGCCCGCCGCCTCCGGGGGCCCGGAGGCAGCCGGTTACTTCAGGTATCCCAGGACCGTCATCATCCCGGACTCCGAGTGGTACAGGTTGTGGCAGTGCATCATCCACAGGCCCGGGTTGCGCGCCTCGAACTCGACCGAGACCCGGTGTCCCGGCCGCACGATCACGGTGTCCTTGACCGCCCCGCCGTCCAGCATGGCGAACAGGTGCCCGTGCAGGTGCATCGGGTGCCACATGGGGCTGTGGTTGCGGAACACCATCCGGATCCGCTCGCCCTCCCTGATCGGGTAGTGCCGCGACTCCTCGTACGTCTCCCCGTTGATCGACCAGTTGAACTTCTCCATCGACCCCGTCAGCTTGAAGTGCAGGGTGCGGTCGACCTCCCCGGACGGGACGCGCACCGAATCCGCGGCCTCCAGGTCGGGCGCGATGAGCACCTTCCGGTACAGCTCGTCGGGCCGGGTGCCGGCCGCGGGCGCCGCGCCGCCGCCGGTGCGCAGGATCGCCATGCCGGTGCGGTCCTTGCCCTCGGCGAGCGCGGTGAGCGGAAAGACGCCGTCCTCCGCCCTGACCAGGACGTCGTAGCGCTCACCCATGCCGATCAGCAGGGCGTCGGTCGTGATGTGGTTGACGGGGTTGCCGTCGGTGTGCGTGATGGTCATGGAGTGGCCGCCGAGCGCCACGCGGTAGGCGGTGTCGGCGCCCGCGTTGATGAACCGGATCCTGATCCGGTCGCCTGGGCGCGCGGTGAAGGTCTGCGGATCGTCCTCGGTACGGCCGTTGACCAGGTGGTACGGGTAGTCGACGTCGCCCGCCTCGCCGCCGAGCAGTGTGCTTCTGGCGCCCCACAGCATCCGCGAAGGACCCTCGGGCTCCCGGCGCTTCCCGTCGTCCTGCGGGTCCGCCCCGCCGTGGCCCATCCCGTGGCTCATCCCGCCGGGGTTGTGGTTGCCGTAGCCGCCACCGCCCTTGGTCAGCTCGGCCAGGACCCCGTCCGGAGTGCTGCCTTCCACCCCGTCGACCCAGTCGTCCAGGAGCACCACCCACTCCTTGTCGTAGGAGAGCGGCTCTTTGGGGTCCTCGATGATCAGCGGTGCGTACAGGCCGCGGTCCAGCTGCATGCCGAAGTGGGAGTGCAGCCAGCACGTGCCGGGGCGGGTGACCATGAACCGGTACGGGAAGGACGCGCCCGGCTGGACGGCGCGCTGGGTGAGGCCGGGGGCGCCGTCCATGTCGTTGCGCAGCGTCAGGCCGTGCCAGTGCACGGTCGTGGGCTCCGGCAGATGGTTGGCGAAGTCCACCGCGAGGATGTCGCCCGAGGTGACCCGGACCTCCCGGCCCGGCAGTTCGTCGCCGTACGCCCAGGAGTCGACGGTGCGTCCGCCGAGGTCGAGCTGGGTGCGGGCGGCGATGAGCCGGATGTTCCGTACGGGGCCCGAACCGCGCCCCTTCTCGGCGCCGGCGACCTCGGGGCCGTCCGGGGAGACGTAGCGGTCTGGCGCGTCGTCGCCGGGGGCTGACGCGCTCTTGCGGTCGACGGCCCGGCCGGTGGAACAGGCGGCGAGCAGGCCGCTGCCCGCGGCGGCGACACCGGCGCCGAGCACGGCGCGCCGCGCGGGCGCTGACACTTCGGACGGCTCGGATGCGGAGGGGTGGGAAGACGTGCGGATACGACGCATGGGGAGCACCTCGTGAGGGTGTCGGCGTGTGCCGGGCGGCGGGCGCGGGGCCGCGGACGCGCGCAGGCGCCGGGGCCGGGCGCCCCCTACCCGGGCAGGAGCGACAGGCGGGTGAGGAGAGGGGCGCGGAGCGGCGGGGATATCTCCCGTCGCACGCCCGGCAGCCGCGCGGCGCGGACCGCCGGGGCGCCCGGGGCGCGGTGGCCGGGCGACGGAGCGGCCGGCCGGGCCGTGGCCGTGGCCGCGGCGAGAGGTTCGTGACCGGGGGCCGGGTGCCGGGGCGTGTGCCCGGCGGCGACGCCGGTACCGGTCGGCCCGTCGCGCAGCAGCAGCCGGCCGCACGGGGCGGCGGCCGGGGGCTGTGCACGCATCACTGGCCTCTCGTCGGGGACGGCGGGCGGGTGCTGACGGAGCGGCACGGCGGTACGGCCGGGCACCTGGATCCCGCACCCTACCCCTGTGGGGTATGACGCCCTTGTAATGGCCCGCAGGACACCGGAGCCAAGACGCCATGCGGGGCACCCGGGGCCGACGGGAGCCCCGGCGCGGCCCGGGAACCGCCCGCTTCCGGGCGCCGCCCCTCTCCCGTGACACCGGCGCCGCCCCCGCCCGCCGCGCGCCCGTTGCGCCCCGCGTCCTCGCCCCGCCGCACCGCAGGACCGCCGCCTATCCTGACCTGACCTGACCTGACCTGACCGTGCCCGTTCCCGCCCGGCGCGCCGGTACGCGGACGGCCGTGTCCGACCGCGCCGGGGCCGCCCGTCGCGGCCGGGCCCTGCGGGAGCCCCGACCACCAGGATGTCCGTGACCGCGACCGCACCCCCGCCCCTCCCCGCTGCGGACCGCAGCCCGGCGGTGCGTGCCCGCCGGCGGACGGCCGCCGCGCTGCTGCTGCTCGGCGCCGTCGCGTACACCGCGTGGGTCCTGGAACTGGTCGTCGCCACCGGCCTCGACCCCGTCGACGCGTACGTCAGCGAACTGGCCGCCGCCGACCAGCCGCTCGGCGGTCTCTTCCGCGCCACCGACCTGGCGGCCGGGCTGCTGGTGCTGGCCGGCGCGGTCCTGGCGCTGAGCCTGCCGGGACGGCGGCCGTGGGCCACGGCCGGCTGGGGCGCGCTGGCCCTCTTCGGCGCCGCCACCGCCCTGGACTCCCGGCTCCCGCTGAGCTGCGCGCCGACCGACGACCCGGAGTGCGCGGCCCGCGAGACCGCAGGACTGGTGCCCGCCACGCACACCGCGCACGCGGTCAGCAGCTCGCTGGCGATGCTCGGCGCGCTGGCCGCCCTGGTCCTGCTGACCTTCGCCGCCCGCCGCTACGCCTGGTGGCCGCCGCTCGGCCGCTGGGGGCCGCCCCTGTTGTTGGCCGAACTCGCCGCCACCTTCTGGACGCTGGCCGCCGTCGCCGCCTTCACCACCGGCGCCGGCACCTGGGCGCTGGGCCTGGGACAGCGCCTCCAGGTCCTGCTCGTCGCCCTCTACGTCGCGCTCGTCGCCCGCTGCCTGGCACGCGCCGGACGGTCACCGGGCACCGGCGGGCGCCCGCAGCGCCGCCCGGCGGGAGAATCGGAGCGGGAAACGGGAGGTCACGGATGACGGGAGGCCACGGATGATCCGGAGCGCGGGGAGCAGCCGCGGTGACGAGGGCCAGGGCGGTACGGGGCGTCGCGGGCGGCCCGCGCCGGGCCGCATGCTGCGGGTCGGCGGCGTACCGCTGCACGTGCTGAGCGAGGGCAGCGGCCCGGTCTGCGTGCTCAGCGGCGGGCTCGGCATGGCCTGGTTCGACTGGGAGAAGGTCGCCGCGCTGCTCGCCCCGTACCGCACCGTCGTCCGCTTCGACCGCCCGGGACTCGGCCTGTCCGCCCCGGCGTCCGGACCGCCCGCCCTGGCCGCCGAGGCGGACCGGATCGCCGAGGTGCTGGACGCGCTCGGCCACCGGGGCCGCTGCACCGTCGTCGGCCACTCCCTGGCCGCCTTCCACGCCGAGGCGTTCGCCCGGCTGCACCCGCACCGCTGCGCGGGACTCGTGCTGGTCGACGGCAGCGTCGAGGAGAAGGCCGATCCGCGGCTGCCACGCGCGGTGCGCAGCGCCTGGGCGAGCGGCCTGGCCGGCGCGCTGGCCGCCGCCGGGCTGCCGCGCGCCCTGGGCCCCGCGGGCCGCAGGCTGGCGGGCCGGGCCCAGGCCATCGGCCACCACGCGCCGCACCACTGGGAGCGCGCCGCCTACCGCACCAGCCGGGTGCTGCGCGCCTGCGTGCTGGAGAACGCCAGCTACCCCTACCAGGCCGCCGACCTCGCACAGCTGCGTCCGGAACGCCCGATGCCCGACGTCCCGGTGACGGTCCTGGCAGCCTACGACGGCGGCGAGACGGCCCGCGGGCTGCGGTGGCTGGGCCGCCAGCGGGCCCTGGCGGCCGAGCTGCGCGGCCGGTTCGTGGTGGCCGCACCCTCCGGCCACCTGGTGATGGCCGACGCACCGGAGTCGGTCGCGCAGGCGGTACTCGGCCTGTAGAGCGGCCGTGGCTCGCGGCTGCGGTCCGTCAACACGCGGTCAACGGTTACTCAGTTGCGTTCCAAGAGTGGGCCAAGCCGCCCGTTCCGCCGTTCCGTGGCAGCGGGGCGGCCGGGATCGTGGGAGGTGGGGGCAGGAATGCGCGGTGGAAAGGAGTGCGCGGACGACCCGCGGGAGGTTACGGCCCGACGGTTCTGATTCAGGCCAAGGGTGCGTAATGTGACGGTAACCCCCGCGCGTGATACTGGTGTGCCACGCCGTTTTTCCCGCGTGCGTGGACAGGCCGATTGACCTGCAAGGATTGGTGAGCCATGGACAAGCAGCAGGAGTTTGTGCTCCGCACGCTGGAGGAGCGCGACATCCGCTTCGTACGGCTGTGGTTCACCGATGTGCTCGGGTTCCTCAAGTCCGTGGCCGTCGCCCCCGCCGAGCTGGAGCAGGCGTTCGACGAGGGCATCGGCTTCGACGGCTCGGCCATCGAGGGCTTCGCCCGGGTCTACGAGTCGGACATGATCGCCAAGCCGGATCCGGGGACGTTCCAGATCCTGCCCTGGCGCGCGGAGGCACCCGGCACCGCCCGGATGTTCTGCGACATCCTGATGCCCGACGGCTCCCCGTCGTACGCCGACCCGCGCTACGTACTCAAGCGGATCCTGGCCAAGACATCCGACCTCGGGTTCACCTTCTACACGCACCCCGAGATCGAGTTCTTCCTGCTCAAGGACAAGCCCGTCGACGGCACCCGGCCCACGCCCGGCGACTCGTCGGGCTACTTCGACCACACCCCGCAGAACGTCGGCATGGACTTCCGCCGGCAGGCCATCACGATGCTGGAATCGATGGGCATCTCGGTGGAGTTCAGCCACCACGAGGGCGCCCCCGGCCAGCAGGAGATCGACCTGCGGTACGCCGACGCGCTGTCGACCGCCGACAACATCATGACGTTCCGGCTGGTCATGAAGCAGGTGGCGCTGGAGCAGGGCGTGCAGGCGACGTTCATGCCCAAGCCGTTCTCCGAGTACCCGGGCTCCGGCATGCACACCCACCTCTCGCTGTTCGAGGGCGACCGCAACGCCTTCCACGAGTCCGGCGCCGAGTACCAACTCTCCAAGGTGGGACGGTCGTTCATCGCCGGACTGCTGCGGCACGCGGGCGAGATCTCCGCCGTCACCAACCAGTGGGTGAACTCCTACAAGCGCATCTGGGGCGGCACCAACCGCACCGCGGGTGCGGGCGGCGAGGCACCCTCCTACATCTGCTGGGGCCACAACAACCGCTCCGCGCTGATCCGGGTGCCGATGTACAAGCCGGGCAAGATGGGGTCGACGCGGGTCGAGGTCCGCTCCATCGACTCCGGCGCGAACCCGTACCTGACGTACGCGGTGCTGCTCGCGGCCGGCCTCAAGGGCATCGAAGAGGGCTACGACCTGCCGGCCGGCGCCGACGACGACGTCTGGGCGCTGTCCGACTCCGAGCGCCGCGCGATGGGCATCGAGCCGCTGCCGCAGAACCTCGGCGAGGCCATCGAGCTGATGGAACGCAGCGAACTGGTCGCCGAGACCCTCGGCGAGCACGTCTTCGACTTCTTCCTGCGCAACAAGAAGCAGGAGTGGGAGGAGTACCGCTCCGAGGTCACCGCCTTCGAGCTGCGCAAGATGCTGCCCGTGCTCTAGGGCCCTTCGCGGTGTCCGCACCGTCTCCGTTCCGTCCTGCCCGGGGCGGCCCGCGCCACCGCGTGCGGGCCGTCGGCCGGGTGAGTTCCGAGAGGCGCACGCCATGGCACAACCCGCCCCGCAGGGCCGGCGGAGCAGCACCTTCACCCGGCTGCTGAGGCACGGTTTCACCGATGCGTCGGCGGCCGGGCGGCTGCTCGACGCGCCCGAACTCGCTTCCGTACGCGACGACTCGCAGCTCCTGGAAGCGCTCGCCGGCACCGCCGACCCCGACCTGGCGCTGCTCGGCCTGGTCCGGCTGGTCGAGGCGCAGGACCCGGACGAGCAGCAGCTGCTGCTGAGCACGCTGGTCACCGCGAAACCGCTGCGCGACCGGCTGCTGGGGGTGATGGGCGCGTCCGAGGCGCTCGCCGACCACCTCGCCAGGCACCCGCACGACTGGCGGTCGCTGGCCACCTACGAGGCGGCCGATCTGCACCCCGCCACCCCCGAGTTCGAAGAGGCGCTCGCTGAGGGCGTCTGGGGCGAGCGGGGCCGTGACCTGTCGCGCGCCGACGCGCTGCGGATCGCCTACCGCAGGTCGCTGCTCGGCATCGCGGCCCGCGACGTGTGCGGGACGACGGACGTCAGCCAGGCCGCGGCGGAACTGGCCGACCTGGCCACCGCCACGGTCCGCGCCGCCCTCCAGATCGCCTCGGAGGAGGCACCGGGCGACGCGGTCGTCTGCAAGCTGGCCGTCATCGGCATGGGCAAGTGCGGTGGCCGCGAGCTGAATTACGTCTCGGACGTCGACGTCATCTTCGTCGCCGAGGCCAAGGACGGCACCGACGAGGACAAGGCACTGCAGGCCGCCACCCGGCTCGCCGCCCGGCTGATGCGGGTCTGCTCGGACATCACCGTCGAGGGCACCATCTGGCCGGTCGACGCCAACCTCCGCCCCGAGGGCCGCAACGGCCCGCTCGTCCGCACCCTCAGCAGCCACCTCGCCTACTACCAGCGCTGGGCCAAGACCTGGGAGTTCCAGGCGCTGCTCAAGGCCCGCCCGATGGCCGGCGACCCCGACCTCGGCAGGGCGTACGTGGACGCGCTCGCGCCGCTGGTGTGGCAGGTCGCCGAGCGCGACAACTTCGTCGCCGATGTGCGGCAGATGCGGCGCCGGGTCGTCGAGAACATCCCCGCCGACCGGGTCGACCGGGAGCTGAAGCTGGGCCCCGGCGGGCTGCGCGACGTCGAATTCGCCGTCCAGCTCCTCCAGTTGGTGCACGGCCGCAGCGACGCGACGCTGCGCAGCGCCACCACCCTGGACGCGCTGGCCGCGCTCGCCGCAGGCGGCTACGTCGGACGCCAGGACGCCGCCGCGCTGGACGCCGCCTACCGCTTCCTGCGCACGATGGAGCACCGCATCCAGCTCTACCGGATGCGCCGTACCCACCTGATGCCCGAGGACGACGCCGACCTGCGCCGGCTGGCCCGCTCGATGGGGCTGCGCACCGAACCGGTCGACGCCCTGCGCAAGCAGTGGAGGTGGCACGCCCGCGAGGTGCGCAGGCTGCACGAGAAGCTGTTCTACCGGCCGCTGCTCGACGCCGTCGCGCACCTGGAGCCCGTCGAGACGCGGCTCTCCGCGAAGGCGGCGGGGCACCGTCTCGAAGCGCTCGGGTACGCCGACCCGGTGGCGGCGCTGCGTCACCTGGAGGCGCTGGCGTCCGGGGTGACCCGTAAGGCGGCGATCCAGCGGACGCTGCTGCCGGTGCTGCTGGGCTGGTTCGCGGACTCCGCCGACCCGGACGCCGGGCTGCTCAACTTCCGCAAGGTCTCCGACGCGCTCGGCAAGACGCCCTGGTACCTGCGGCTGCTGCGGGACGAGGGCGCGGCGGCGGAGAACCTCGCCCGGGTGCTGTCCGCCGGGCGGCTCGCCCCCGACCTGCTGCTGCGCGCCCCCGAAGCGGTGGCGCTGCTGGGCGCGGCCGACGGGCTGCGGCCACGCGGACGGGCGGCCCTTGAGCAGGAGGTGCTGGCCGCGGTCGGGCGGGCGAGCGGTGCGGAGGCGGCG
Organism: Streptomyces sp. NPDC048644; assembly: GCF_043199105.1. Lineage (NCBI taxonomy): Bacteria > Bacillati > Actinomycetota > Actinomycetes > Kitasatosporales > Streptomycetaceae > Streptomyces > Streptomyces sp. NPDC048644. The sequence goes on along the minus strand of NZ_JBICVO010000001.1, from coordinate 462,108 downwards.
GTCGCGGCGGCCCGCGGGGTGCGCCGCAGGGAGCTGTTCCGTACCGCGGCGGCCGATGTGATCGGCGCGTACGGCACGGAGGTCAGCCCGGCGGAGGAGGACCGGGGCCGGGCGGTGGACGGGGTCGGCGCGGCGGTCTCCGACCTGAACGCGGCGACCCTCGCCGGGGCGCTGCGGGCCGCGGTCCGCGAGAGCTGGGGCGACACCCTGCCCACCCGCTTCGCCGTCATCGGCGTGGGCAGGTTCGGCGGCCACGAGCTGAGCTACGGCTCGGACGCCGACGTGCTGTTCGTGCACGAGCCGTGGCCGGGCACCGACGAGCAGGAGGCCGCCAGGGCCGCCAAGGCGGTCGCCGACGAAATGCGCAGGCTGCTCCAACTCCCGTCCGCCGACCCGCCGTTGCCGATCGACGCGGACCTGCGTCCGGAGGGCAGGTCGGGTCCGCTGGTGCGCACCCTCGCCTCGTACGCGGCCTACTACCGGCGCTGGTCGCTGGTGTGGGAGGCGCAGGCCCTGCTGCGCGCCGAACCGGTCGCCGGGGACGCCGGCCTGGGGCAGCGGTTCATCGAGCTGATCGACCCGCTGCGCTATCCCGTCGAGGGCCTGGGCGAGGACGCGGTGCGCGAGATCCGCCGACTCAAGGCGCGGATGGAGACCGAGCGGCTGCCGCGCGGCGCCGATCCGACCACCCACGCCAAGCTGGGGCGCGGCGGTCTGAGCGACGTCGAGTGGACGGTGCAGCTGCTCCAGATGCAGCACGGCTGGGAGATCCCGGGGCTGCGGACGACGCGGACCCGTCAGGCGCTGGCCGCCGCGCACGCCGCGGGCCTGATCGGCACGGAGGACGCGCAGATCCTCGACGAGGCGTGGGTGCTGGCGGCGCGGGTGCGCAACGCCGTGATGCTGGTGCGCGGCAGGCCGGGCGACACCTTCCCCGCCGACGGCCGCGAACTGGCCGCGGTGGGCCGCTACTTGGGCTACGAGGAGGGGCACGTCGGCGAGATGCTGGACGACTACCGGCGGATCACCCGGCGGGCCCGCGCGGTGGTGGAGGACCTCTTCTACGGCGGGTGAGCCCGGCCGCCGCCCGGCCGTTCAGGTACCGGCCGGGCCGCCCGTCGGCACCTCGCGGACCCGGGCCAGCACGCCGGCCAGCGCCAGTTCGAAGGCGGTTCCCGCCCGTCCGGGCCCGGTGGCGGCGAGCGCCCGCGCGAGGTGCGGCGTCCGGTCCGCGTCGGCGACGTCCCACATGGCCTCCGGCGCGGCCAGGTCGAGGGCCGAGCCCAGCACGACGTTCTCCAGCGCCACGATCACCGGGATGACGTCGGACGGCGCGAACCCGGCGTCCAGCAGCAGCGCGGACGCCCGCTCGTAGAGGGCCAGCACCTTCGGGGCGCGTACCGGTGAGACGGTCAGCAGCGGGATGGCGCGCGGGTGGGCGGCGAACGCGGCGAGGTAGGAGCGGGCCCAGGCTTCCAGGGCCGCGTCCCAGGGGGTGACGTCGAGCGCCGAGGCGTCGATGGAGTCGTTGATGCGCTCCCGCAGCAGTTCGATGATCCCGGTCCTGCCGTCCACATGGTGATACACGGACGCGGTCTGCACGCCGAGCGCACGGGCGATCTGCGGGACGCTGAAGTCGCCCTGCTCGTCGACGAGGCGCAGTGCGGTCTCGCCGATCCGCGCCCGGTCCAGCAGCGGTGTGCGCGGCCTCGCCATGTCATCTCTCCCGCTCGTGAGTCTTCCCGAATGGTACGGGCGGGGGTTACATTGCAAAAACCGAAAGGCTTTAGGTTTCTGCACAGGTTTCCTGGTTCCCGCCCCCGTGGACCACCGACCGCCCCGCGCCGTGCCACCCCTCCACAGCGCCGGAACGGAGCCGGTACCGCGTCCGCTTCCCGCCGCAGAAGGACAGCACCGCCATGGCCGCAGCCCCCGAGACCCGAGACGGGTCGCCGACCCGCACCGCCGCACCGTCCGACGCCCCGCAGCAGCCCGCCGCCGGCCTGCGCCGCGGCACCCTCGGCGTCGCGGACATCGCCTTCTTCGTCATCTCCGCCGCCGCGCCGCTCACCGTCATGGCCGGCACCTCGCCCGTCGCCATCGGAGCGGGCGGCACCGGCGCACCCGTCGGCTACCTCGCGGCCGGCGCCACCCTCGCCCTGTTCGCCGTCGGCTTCACCACGATGGCCCGGCACGTGCGGCACGGCGGCGGCTTCTACGCGTTCATCACCCTTGGTCTGGGCCGCCCGGCCGGCTTCGGCGCCGCCACCCTCGCCCTGCTCGCCTACAACGGCATGCAGATCGGCGTCTACGGACTGCTCGCCACCACCACCCAGGACGCCCTGGAAGCCTTCTGGGGCGTCCACGTCCCCTGGCTGCCGATCGCCCTGGCCGGCGTCGCCGTCATCTGGTACCTCGGCCACCGCAGCATCGACTTCGGCGCCAAGGTGCTGGGCGTCCTGCTGGTCGCCGAGACCGGCATCCTCGTCCTGCTGGCCGGCGGGGTGCTGCTGCACGGCGGCGCGCACGGCCTGGCGGCGGAATCCTTCACCCCGCAGCACGTCCTGGTCCCCGGCACCGGCGCGGTCCTCGCCTTCGCGTTCGCCGCCTTCACCGGGTTCGAGTCCACCGCCATCTACCGCCACGAGGCCCGCGACGCGGCCCGCACCATCCCGCGCGCCACCTACGCCGCGGTCGCCTTCCTCGGCCTCTTCTACGCCTTCATCATCTGGATCATCATCCAGGCGTACGGCGGCGACGCGATCGTCAAGGCCGCGCTCCACGACCCGGCCGGGCTGTTCTTCACCGCCACCGAGCGCTACGTCGGCACCTGGGCCGCCGGCCTGATGCACCTCTTCATCATCACCAGCGTCCTCGCCTCCCAACTCGCCTTCCACAACGCCATCACCCGCTACGGACTCTCCCTCGCCCAGGAAGGCGTGCTGCCGGCGGCGCTCGGCCGCATCCACCCGCGCAACCGCTCCCCGTACGTCGCGGGCGCCGTGCAGAGCGCCATCGCGGTGCTCGTCGTCCTCGGCTTCGCGCTCGCCGGAGCCGACCCCTACCGGCAGCTGCTGCTGTGGATGAACACCCCGGGAATGCTGGGCCTGCTGGTGCTCCAGGCGCTCACCGCCGCCGCCGTCCCCTGCTACTTCCGCCGCATCCGCCACCGGGAAGGCACCCTGCGCACCCGCGTCGCCCCGGTGGCCACCGTGGTGCTGATGGCCGGCGCGATCTGGCTGGTCGTCGCCAAGATCGGACTGATGACCGGCGCGCGGACACCCACCAACACCGTCCTGGTCCTCTCCGTCCCCGCCGTCTTCGCCCTCGGCCTGCTCCTCGCCCGCAGGACCCGCAGGTCCGCCCCCGCCGTCTACGCGGGGTTCGCCGCGGAACCGGAGAACGCCGACTGAACCACCCGCCCGCCCCACCGCACCCGCACCAACCGCACCACCCGCATCCCGAAGGAGCCCCCGTGCTGTCCGCACCCGCCACCCCCGCCCCGACCGCAGCCGACACCGTCCTGACCGGCGCCCGCGTCCGCACCCTCGACCCGGCCCGCCCCTGGGCCACCGCCGTCGCCGTCAAGGACGGCCGGATCACCGCGGTCGGCGACGCACCGGACGTACGCGACTGGCGTGGCCCCGCCACCGAGGTCATCGATCTGGGCGGCGCCACCCTCACCCCGGGCTTCGTCGACGGGCACAGCCACCCCGTCTGGGGCGTCGACATGGCGACCGGCACCGACCTCTCCGGCTGCCGCGGCCTCGACGACCTGCGCACCGCACTCGCCGCCGCCGCCCGCGAGCTGCGCCCCGGCCAGTGGGTCACCGGCTGGGGCCTCGACCACAACGTCTTCGGCGACCGCCCCGTCCACCGCGACCTCATCGAGGACGCGCTCGGCGGCGTCCCCGCCTTCCTGCGCCTCTACGACGGGCACTCCGCCCTGGCCGGCGGCGCCGCCCTGGCCGCCGCCGGCATCGAAGGGCCGCGCACCTTCACCCAGCGCGCCAGCGTCGTCTGCGACGACCGCGGCCGGCCCACCGGACACCTCGTCGAACACGCGGCGATGGACCTGCTGCTGCCCGTCGTCCCCCGCCCCTCGGCCGCCGAACGCCGCACCCGGCTGCTGGCCTCCCTCGACGAGATGGCAGCCGCCGGGCTCACCGGCGCCCACGTCATGGACCTCCAGAGCCCGGACGCCGTGCAGCTCCTGGACGGCATCGAGGCCGAAGGGCACCTCCCGCTGCGGCTGCGCCTCGCGCCCTGGTGCATGCCGGGCATCGACACCGAAGGGCTCGACCACCTCGTCGCGCTCCAGCGACGGGGCGGCTGTCAATGGCGGGTGGACGGCGTGAAGTTCTTCATGGACGGCACCATCGAGGGCGGCACCGCCTGGCTGGAGCGCCCGGACTGCCACGGCGAGGGCACCGAGGCGTTCTGGCCCGACCCGGCCGCCTACACCCACGCCGTGCACCACCTCGCCCGCGCCGGGGTGCGCACCGCCACCCACGCCATCGGCGACGCCGCCGTCCGGCACGTCCTGGACACCGTCGAACTCCTCGGCAGCGCCGGCGCCCAGGGCCGCCACCGGCACCGCATCGAGCACATCGAGACGGTGCCCACCGACCAGCTCGCCCGCTTCGCCGCGCTCGGCGTCGTCGCCTCCATGCAGCCCCTGCACACCGGATACACCCGCGCCGACCACACCGACGCCTGGTCGCAGCGGGTCGGTACGGAGCGCGCCGGGCGGGCCTGGCGCTGCCGTGACCTGCGTGACGCCGGCGCCGTGCTGGTGCTCGGCTCCGACTGGCCCATCGCCCACCACGACCCGCGCGCCACCCTGGCCGCCGCCCGGCTGCGGCGCCCCGCGGGCGAGCCCGGCACCGCACCGGTCACCCCGGAACAGGCACTGACCGGGCTGATGGCCCTGGAGGGCCTCACCTCGCACGCCGCGCTGGCCGCGGGCGAAGAGGCACAGGCAGGACGGATCGCACCCGGCTTCCGCGCCGACCTCACCGCCCTGGCCGTCGACCCGGTATCCGCGCCGGCCGACGATGTCGCCGCCGCCCCCGTACGGCTGACGATGAGCGGCGGCCGGGTCACCCACCGGGGCGTGGCGTAACGGGTCGCGCGGGCGGGCGGTACGGCCGCCCGCCCGCAGCGGTCCTCAGCCCGCGATGGCCGCGCTCCGGGCCGGCCTGCCGACGTGCCGCGCCAGATGGTGCGGCAGCGTGCCGTACCAGAGACAGGCGAGGGCGAAGCCGAAGAGCAGGCAGAGGACGCCGCCGAGCGCGTCCAGCCAGAAGTGGTTGGCGGTGGAGACGATGACGAGCAGGGTGAAGAACGGGTAGAGCAGCCCGATGACCTTCGCCCACACCGGGCGGGCCAGCAGCGCTATGGTCAGGCCGCACCACAGCGACCAGCCGATGTGCATCGACGGCATCGCTGCGTACTGGTTCGACATCGAGGCGAGATCGCCGGACGCCATCGAGCCCCAGGTGTGGTGCGCGGGCAGGGTGTCGACGAAGCCGCCGCCCGCCATCAGCCGCGGCGGCGCCAGCGGGTAGAAGTAGTAGCCGACCAGCGCCACGCCGGTGGTGGCGAACAGGGCGAGCCTGGCCGCGGTGTAGCGGCCGGGGTGCCAGCGGTAGAGCCAGACCAGGACGCCGATGGTCACGATGAAGTGCAGGGTGGCGTAGTAGTAGTTCATCGGGACGATCAGCCACGTCACGGCGTTCATCGCGTGGTTGACGGCCTGCTCGACCGCGATGCCCAGGGAGTGCTCGGCCTGCCAGACCCAGTCGGCGTTCCGCAGCGCCTTGGCCTCCTGCTCGGGGACCGCGTTGCGGATGAGGGAGTAGACCCAGTAGCTGATCGCGATCAGCAGGATCTCGAACCACAGGCGGGGTGCGCGAGGGGAGCGCAGACGGGCGATCCGGCCCTTTGCCGAAGGACGTTCCGCGGTCGCGCCGTGGGGCGGCGGGGGAGCCGGCCGGTCATCCAAAGTCCTCACATGCGCTTCACCCATAGGCAGACAGTCTGCCAGAAAGCGGTAACCCGGCGATCATTCCCCGGTCGGGTCTCCGACGCCTGTGTGTAGGACTCAAGAGGGACTGCGGACCCCCTACTTCTCGGGGGTGCAGGCCGGTTTGGGGAGCTTTGCCCCTTTTGGCGCCGAGGCGGTGGACCCGCGGACCACCAGTTCGGGGTGGAAGACGAACTCGCTGTGCGGCGCGGGGGTGCCGCCCATCTCCTCAAGGAGCGCGCGCACCGCCGCCTGCCCCATCGCGGGCACCGGCTGCCGGATCGTGGTCAGCGGCGGATCGGTGAAGGCGATCAGCGGGGAGTCGTCGAAGCCGACCACGGACACCTCGCGCGGTACGTCGAGCCCCCGCTGCCTGGCCGCCCGTACCGCGCCGAGCGCCATCATGTCGCTGGCGCAGACCACCGCCGTCGCGCCCCGCTCGATCAGGGCGGCGGCTGCGGCCTGGCCGCCCTCCAGCGTGTACAGCGAATGCTGCACGAAGCGGTCGGCCTGGTCGGGGGTCAGGCCCAACTGCTCCCGCATGCTGTGCAGAAAGCCCTCGATCTTGCGCTGGACCGGCACGAACCGCCGTGGCCCCACCGCAAGACCGATCCGCCGGTGCCCGAGCGCCACGAGATGGGTGACCGCGAGCCGCACGGCGGCGCGGTCGTCGGGCGAGACGAACGGCGCCTGCACCCGCTCGGAGAAACCGTTGATCAGGACGAACGGCACGCCCTGGCCGCGCAGCCTGGCGTAGCGCTGCATGTCGGCGGAGGTGTCGGCGTGCAGCCCGGAGACGAAGATGATGCCGGCCACCCCGCGGTCGACCAGCATCTCCGTCAGCTCGTCCTCGGTGGAACCGCCGGGGGTCTGCGTCGCGAGCACCGGCGTATATCCCTGGCGGGTCAGCGCCTGCCCGATGACCTGCGCGAACGCCGGGAAGATCGGGTTGTCCAGCTCCGGGGTGATCAGCCCGACCAGACCCGCGCTGCGCTGCCGCAGCCGCACCGGACGTTCGTAGCCCAGCACGTCGAGGGCGGCCAGAACGGACTGGCGGGTGGTCGCGGAGACGCCGGGTTTTCCGTTGAGCACCCTGCTGACGGTGGCCTCGCTGACACCTGCCTGAGCTGCGATATCGGCGAGCCGGGCGGTCATGGAGTGGACCTTACCTTTCGCCCCTCAGATTGCCCACCAAGTGCAGCTGTCGCCCGGCAGCAGTGCGCTGCCGCCCTCGGTGGTGACCGGCGCGCTGGACAGCAACGGCCGTCCCGGCAGCGGGAGTTCGGCCGCGTCCGGCAGGGTGTTCACGGTGCAGAGCAGGCCGGGCCTGGCGAAGGCGAGCACCCCGTCGGGGGCCGGCCGCCAGTTCATCGGGCCGTCGCCCAGGCCAGGCAGCGTGCGGCGCAGGGCGAGCGCCGCGCGGTACAGCTCCAGGGTGGAGTCCGGGTCGCCGGTCTGCGCCTCGACGCCGAGGGCGGCCCACTCGGGTGGCTGCGGGAGCCAGCTGCCGCCGGCGCCGAAGCCGTACGAGGGGCCTGCGGCGGTCCAGGGCAGCGGGACGCGGCAGCCGTCGCGCAGGCCGTCCTGCCCTGACTCCCGGAAGAACGACGGGTCCTGGCGTGCCTCGTCGGGCAGGTCGGTGACCTCGGGCAGGCCCAGCTCCTCGCCCTGGTAGAGGTAGGCGGAGCCGGGCAGGGCGAGCATCAGGAGGGTCGCCGCGCGGGCCCGCGCGAGGCCGCCGCCGAGGCGGGTGGTGTGGCGGACGACGTCGTGGTTGGAGAGCACCCAGGTGGTGGGGGCGCCGACGGACGCGGTGGCGGCGAGGGAGGCGTCGATGACCTCGCGGAGCCCGTCGGCCTGCCAACCGGTGCCAAGGAACTGGAAGTTGAACGCCTGGTGCAGCTCGTCGGGCCGTACGTAGAGCGCCAGCCGCTCCGGGGTGGGGGCCCATGCCTCCGCGACGCCGATGCGGGCGCCGTCGTAGCCGTCCAGCAGGGAGCGCCAGGCGCGGTGGATGGCGTGCACCCCGTCCTGGTCGAAGAACGGCAGGTGCTGGCTGCCGATCAGGGTGGCCTGCCGGCCGTGGCCGATGTCCGGCAGGCCCGCCGCCTTGACCATGCCGTGCGCGACGTCGATCCGGAAGCCGTCCACGCCGAGGTCGAGCCAGAACCGCAGGATGGCCGCGAACTCGGCGTGCACGTCCGGGTTCTCCCAGTCGAGGTCGGGCTGCTCGGGGGCGAAGAGATGGAGGTACCAGTCGCCGCGCCCGGTGCGGGTCCAGGCGGGGCCTCCGAAGATCGACTCCCAGTCGTTCGGCGGCAGTTGGCCACTTTCGCCCTTGCCGGGGCGGAAGATGTAGCGCTGCCGGGCCAGCTCCGGGTCCTGGAACCACGGGTGCTGGTCGGATGTGTGGTTGGGCACGATGTCGACGATGACCCGCAGGCCCGTCTCGTGGGCGGCGCGGATCAGTTCGTCGGCGTCCTGGAGACGGCCGAAGAGCGGGTCGACGGCGCGGTAGTCGGCGACGTCGTACCCCCCGTCGGCCTGCGGGGACGCGTAGAACGGCGTGAGCCAGACGGCGTCCACGCCCAGCTCCTTGAGGTACGGCAGGCGGCTGCGCACGCCTTGCAGGTCGCCGATGCCGTCGCCGTCGCTGTCCGCGAACGAGCGCACGTAGACCTGGTAGATGACGGCGTCGCGCCACCAGCCGGGACCGCGGCCCGGTCCTGGTGCCTGGCGGGCGGGGCTGGGGGAAGTGAGCTCCTGGGTCATCTGCCGTCCCTGTCGAGTGAGGAGTCGGTCGGTCTCCACCGGAATCAACGCTCGGGCGGCCGTGCGGTGACGGGGCGGGCGGCCGGGCGCAGGGTCACCTTCCGGTCATCTCCCCGCACCACCTTCCGGTGAGCTTGCAGAAATTTACCGCAAGCTCTTTCTGTTTCCTTGCGGCGCTGTTACGTTCCTGACCGCCATCTCAGGCAATTCCCAAAGGAGTTCACATGCGGCGTGGCATACGTGGCGGCACCGCCGCCGCGCTGATAGCGGGCCTGGCCCTGACGGCGACGGCATGCGGCGGCGGGGACGGTGGCACGAACGGCGCGGGCGGCGAGATCGCGGGCACCGTCACCTTCTGGGACACCTCCAACGACGCGGAGAAGGCGACGTACGAGAAGCTCGCCGAGAGCTTCGAGAAGCAGCACCCCAAGGTCCACGTCACCTACGTCAACGTGCCCTTCGGGGACGCCAACGCCAAGTTCAAGAACGCCGCGGGCGGCAACGCCGGCGCCCCCGACGTGATGCGCACAGAGGTCGCCTGGGTCGCCGACTTCGCCCACCTCGGCTACCTCGCCCCGCTCGACGGCACCCCCGCCCTCGACAAGACCTCCGACTACCTCCCGCAGGCACTCGGCTCCACCAAGTACCGGGGCAAGACCTACGCCGTGCCCCAAGTCATCGACACCCTCGGCCTCTTCTACAACAAGAAGCTCCTCAAGAAGGCCGGTGTCGAGGTCCCCAAGACCTTCGCGGAACTCGCCGACACCGCCGGGAAGATCAAGAAGAAGACCGGCGCCACCGCCCTCTACCTCCGCGGCGACGACCCCTACTGGTTCCTGCCCTACCTCTACGGCGAGGGCGGCGACCTGGTCAGCGCCAAGGACAGGGCCGTGCGGATCGACGACGCCGCCGGCGTCCGGGCCTTTCGCACCATCAAGAAACTGGTCGACTCCAAGGCCGCCGTCACCGACGCCACCGACGGCCAGGAGAACCAGCTCAAGGCACTCAAGGACGGCGACGTCGCGATGGCCGTCGACGGCCCCTGGGACATCGAAGGCGCCCGCGCGGGAGGGGCGTTCCAGGACAAGGAGAACCTCGGCGTCGCCCCGGTACCCGGCGGCTCCGCGGACCGGGGCTCCCCGCAGGGCGGCTGGAACCTCTCCGTCTACGCCGGATCGAAGAACCTCGCCGCCTCCTACGCCTTCGCCACGTACATGAGCTCGGCCGACGTCCAGCAGCGGACCACCGCCAAGCTCAGCCTGCTCCCGACCCGCAAATCCGTCTACGCCCTGCCGGACGTCAGGAAGAACGAGATGGTCAGGTTCTTCAAGCCCGCCGTCGACGGCGCCGTCCAGCGCCCCTGGATCGCCGAGGGCAACTCGCTCTTCGAGCCGGTCAAGGTGCAGATGAACAAGGTGCTCAGCGGCGCCGCCTCGCCCGAGCAGGCCGCCAGGGCGACCGGCGACGCCTACCGGAAGCTGCTCAAGGACTACAAGTGACCTCCGCCGCACGGCTGCGCCGGGCCCTGGGCACCCACTGGTACGCCTGGACGATGACCGCCCCGGTCGTCCTCGTCATCGGGGTGATCATCGGCTACCCGCTGGTGCGCGGCGCCTTCCTCTCCCTCACCGACGCCGACGAGGCCAACGTCGCACGGGACATCGGCGTCAACCACATCCCCGCGACGTACCACTTCACCGGCCTGGACAACTACCGAGCGGTGCTCACCGACGGCGTCTTCTGGGGCCGCCTGGGCTGGACCGCCACCTGGACCGTCGCCTGCGTCACCCTGACCTTCACCATCGGCCTGGCCCTCGCGAGCCTGCTGAACCGCACCCTGCGGGGCCGCACCTTCTACCGCCTGGCCCTGATCCTGCCCTGGGCCATCCCCGCCTTCATCTCCGTCTTCACCTGGCGGATGCTCTACAACGAGAAGAACGGCCTGCTCAACAAGGTCCTCGCCGGCGGCGGCATCGACACTGTCCCGTGGCTCAACGACCCTTCCTGGGCGAAGCTTTCGGTCATCGCCGTCAACGTCTGGCTCGGCGTCCCCTTCATGCTCGTCGCCCTGCTCGGCGGCCTCCAGTCCATCCCCGGCGAACTCCACGAAGCCGCCGAGACGGACGGCGCGAGCCCCTGGCAGCGCTTCGTGCACATCACCGTCCCCGGACTGCGCGCCGTCAGCAGCACCGTGATCCTGCTCTCCACCATCTGGACCTTCAACATGTTCCCGGTGATCTTCCTGCTCACCCGGGGCGGCCCCGGAGACGCCACCGAGATCCTGGTGACCTACGCCTACCGGCTCTCCTTCGTCGACAGCCCCCGCGACTTCTCCGCCTCCGCGACCTGGGGCGTCCTGATCCTGCTGCTGCTCTCGCTGGCCGCCGTCGTCCACCGCAGGGCGCTGCGCAAGCAAGGAGAGGAGTGGTGACCATGACGTCGACCACGACCCGCACACCCCGGACGGGCACCCAGGGCACCGCGGACGCCCCGGGCCCCCGCGGGCCGCGCCGCGCCGCCCGCCGCCGGGGCCACCGCGGCCCACTGGCCTCCGTGGCGCTCCACCTCACCCTGCTGACCGCGGCGGTCATCGCGGTCTTCCCGCCGTTCTGGCTCCTGGTGACGTCCTTCAAACCCCGCAACGACGCCTTCTCCACGGGCCTGATCACCCGCTTCACCCTCGGCAACTACACCCACGTACTGGCCGACACGGAGTTCCTCACCTGGTTCGGGAACTCGGTGGTCGTCGTCGGCGCGACCACCGTCATCGGCGTCCTGCTCTCCGCCACCACCGGCTACGCCGTCAGCCGCTTCCGCTTCCCCGGCATGCGCCCGCTGATGTGGCTGCTGCTGATCACCCAGATGTTCCCGGTCGCGGTGCTGATCGTGCCGCTCTACAACCTGATGGCCACCCTCGGCCTGCTCAACCAGCCCGTCGGCCTGATCGTCACGTACCTCACCATCGCCGTCCCGTTCTGCGCCTGGATGATGAAGGGCTACTTCGACACCATCCCCGTGGAGATCGACGAATCGGGCCGGGTCGACGGACTCAACCCCTTCGGCACCTTCTGGCGCCTGGTCCTCCCGCTCGCCCGCCCCGGCCTCGCCGTCACCGGCTTCTACACCTTCGTCACCGCCTGGGCCGAAGTCGCCTACGCCTCCGCCTTCATGACCGGCGAGCAGCACCTCACCCTCGCCGGCGGCCTCCAGACCTTCGTCAACCAGTACACCAACGACTGGGGCTCGATGACCGCCGCCGCCGTGATCATCGCGGTGCCCGCCGCCCTCGTCTTCGCCCTCGCCCAACGCCACCTCGTATCCGGCCTGACCGCCGGCACGACCAAGGGATGACATGACCCAGGACACCCACGGCCCCCAGCGCGCCGCCGCCCGCACCGACTGGTGGCGCGACGCGGTCATCTACCAGGTCTACCCGCGCAGCTTCGCCGACGGCGACGGCGACGGCATGGGCGACCTGCAAGGCGTCAGAAGCCGGCTGCCGTACCTCAGCGACCTGGGTGTGGACGCCGTCTGGCTCAGCCCCTTCTACGCGTCGCCGCAGGCCGACGCCGGGTACGACGTGGCCGACTACCGCGCCATCGACCCGATGTTCGGCACCCTGCACGACGCCGGCGCCCTGCTCCGCGGCGCCCACGAGCTGGGCCTGCGCGTCATCGTCGACGTCGTCCCCAACCACTGCTCCGACCAGCACGCGTGGTTTCAGCAGGCCCTGCGGGAAGGCCCGGGATCGCCGCTGCGCCGGCGGTTCCACTTCCGTGCCGGGCGCGGTGCCCACGGTGAACTGCCGCCCAACGACTGGGAGTCGATCTTCGGAGGGCCCGCCTGGACCCGGCTCCCCGGCCCAGGCGAGGAGTGGTACCTGCACCTCTTCGCGCCCGAACAGCCCGACTTCAACTGGGACCACCCCGCCGTCCAGGACGAGTTCCGCTCCATCCTGCGCTTCTGGCTCGACCTCGGGGCCGACGGCTTCCGGGTGGACGTCGCGCACGGCCTCGTCAAGGCGCCAGGACTGCCGGACATGGGCAGCACGGGCCAGCTCAGGCTCCTCGGCAACCACCTGCTGCCGTTCTTCGACCAGGACGGCGTCCACGAGATCTACCGCTCCTGGCGCACCGTGCTCGACGAGTACTCGGGCGACCGGATCGCGGTCGCCGAAGCCTGGACCCACACCCCCGGACGCACCGCCCGCTACGTCCGCCCCGGCGAACTCCACCAGGCGTTCAACTTCCTTTACCTGACCACAGGTTGGGACGCCGACGCGCTCCGCGAGGTCATCGACTCCTCCCTCGACGCGATGCGCCCGGTCGGCGCCCCCGCCACCTGGGTGCTGTCCAACCACGACGTCGTCCGCCACCGCACCCGCCTCGGCGGCGGCCTGGCGCGGGCCCGCGCGGCGACCCTCCTGATGCTCGCCCTGCCCGGCTCCGCCTACCTCTACCAGGGCGAGGAGCTGGGCCTGCCCGAGGTCACCGACCTGCCCGACGAGGCGCGCCAGGACCCGTCGTTCTTCCGGGAGTCAGGGCAGGACGGCCTGCGCGACGGCTGCCGCGTCCCGCTGCCCTGGACCGCCGCAGGCCCCTCGTACGGCTTCGGCGCCGGCGGCAGCTGGCTCCCGCAGCCACCCGAGTGGGCCGCCCTCGGCGTCGAGGCGCAGACCGGCGACCCGGACTCCACCCTGGAGCTGTACCGCGCGGCGCTCGCCCTGCGCCGCAGTCACCCCGGGCTCGGCGCGGGCGACGCCGTCGACTGGCTGGCCGCGCCCGAAGGCGTCCTCGCCTTCCGCCGCCCCGGGGGCCTGGTCTGCACCGTCAACACCACCAACGCACCGGCCCGCCTCCCGGCACCCGGCCGCGCCCTCCTGTCATCGGGTGAAATACCCTCCCACGACGGCGAGTTCATCCTGCCGCCCGACACCACCGTCTGGTGGGAGGCGTGAGCGTACCCGCGGCCCGCGGCACCCCGCGGCTGTCCGACATCGCCGGGCAGGCCCACGTCAGCGAGGCCACCGCGAGCCGGGTGCTGAACGGCAGGGCGGGGGTCGCGGCGGGCACCAGGCAGCGGGTGCTCGCCGCCCTCGACGTCCTCGGCTACGAACGCCCCACCCGGCTGCGGCGGCGCAGCGCGGGCCTCGTCGGCCTGGTCGTCCCGGAGCTGACCAACCCGATCTTCCCCGCCTTCGCGCAGCTCATCGAGCAGTCCCTGGCGGGCCACGGCTACACACCGGTGCTCTGCACCCAGCTGCCGGGCGGGACGACCGAGGACGAACTCGTCGAGCAGCTGGAGGAGCGCGGCGTCACCGGCATCGTGTTCCTCTCCGGGCTGCACGCCGACACCGGCGCCGACCCGGACCGCTACACCCGCCTGGCCCACCGCGGCGTGCCGTTCGTCCTGATCAACGGCTACCGCCCGGACATCGATGCGCCGTTCGTCTCACCCGACGACCGCGCCGCCGCCCACATCGCCGTACGGCACCTGGCCGAACTGGGCCACGAACGGATCGGTCTCGCCGTCGGCCCGGCCCGCTATGTCCCCTCGCGCCGCAAGGCCGAGGGGTTCGCGGCGGCGACGGCCCAGGTGTTCGGCCTGCCGGCCGCCGCGGCCCAACAGCGGGTGCGGCACACCCTGTTCAGTGTCGAGGGCGGTCACGCGGCGGCCGACGCCCTGCTGGACGACGGGTGCACGGGCCTGGTCTGCGGCAGCGACCTGATGGCGCTCGGCGCGGTCCGCGCGGCCCGCGGGCGCGGTCTGGCGGTGCCGCGCGACGTGTCCGTCGTCGGCTTCGACGACTCCCAGCTGATCGCCTTCACCGACCCGCCGCTGACCACCGTCCGCCAGCCCGTCCAGGCGATGGCGACGGCCGCGGTCGGCGCCCTCGTCGAGGCGATCCGCGGCAACCCCGTCGCGCACACCGAGTTCGTCTTCCCGCCGGAGCTGGTGGTGCGGGGCTCGACGGGACCTGCGCCGGCGGGGGACTGAGCGAAAGGGCGGCCGTCCCCCGCCCTCAGACCGCTTCGGGCAGCGCCATCAAGCGGCTGATCAGGTCCGCGAACATCCCGTCCGGCGGCTCGTCCGCCAGGAAGCGGCGGACCACCGCAGCGGTCTCCGGGTCGTACGCGGCGCTCACCGACGCGAGCGCCGCGAAGTCGTGCACCAGCTGGCGCTCCAGCTCGGGACGCGGGATCCGCCGCCCGTCCAGCCACAACAGCGCCGTCGTCTCGGCCAGCGAGATCCAGGAACGCACCACCAACGCCAGCCGCGGCGCGGGCGACGCGACACGCAGGTGGGCGAGCACCTGCTCGTAGGCGGCCTGCCGTACGCCCTCGATCATCGCGCCGGTGCGGCCCGAACCGATCGCCGGGCCGCCCCGCATCAGCGCCGAGAAACCGGGTCCGTGCTCGTCGACGAAGTCGAAGAACCGCTCCATCACCCGCAGCAGCCGGGCGCCGAGCGGACCTTCGTGCGGCTCCACGAACCGCGCCGTCAACTCGTCGGCCGCCCGCCGCAACGCGGCCTCGTAGAGCTGCTGTTTGCCCGGGAAGTAGTGGTACACCAGCGGTCGCGATATCCCGGCCGCCTCGGCGATCTCGTCGATCGACACGTCCTCGGGCGAACGGTGGCCGAACTGGTCGAGGGCGACGGCGATCAGCTGCTCGCGCCGTTCCTCGACACCCATCCTGCGGCGCGCCCCGGTCGTCATGCCGCACACCCTAACGACCCGGGGCACACCGGGGGATCACAGGTCCAGCACGAGAGACGCACCCCGCGCCCGGGACACGCAGATCAGCAGCGAATCGTCGCGCTCGGCGTCGGTCAGCAGCTCGTCGCGGTGGTCCACCTCGCCCGCCAGCACCCGCTGCTGGCAGGTCCCGCAGAAACCCTGCTCGCAGGAGTACGGCAGATCGGGCAGCGCCTGCTCGCGGATCGCCCGCAGCGCACTGGTGTCCGCGGGCACGTCGACCGTACGGCCGGTGCGCCGCAGCTCCACGGAGAACGGCGCGTTCACCCCGGCCGGGGCGAGGGGAGCGGGCGCGAACCGCTCGGTGTGCAGGGTCAGTCCCGGCGACCCTTGGGGAAGCAGCGCGGCCACCGCGTCCATCAGCGGATCGGGCCCGCAGCAGTACACGGCGGCGTGCGGCGGCGCGTCCGCGAGTGCCGCCGCCAGATCAGGCCGCCCCGCCTCGTCCTCGGCCACCACCGTCAGCCGCCCGTCGCCCGCCCCCGCCAGCTTCTCCAGCTCGGCGATGAACGGCATCGAGGCACGCGAACGCCCCGCGTACACCAGCCGCCACGGCACCCCCTCCGCCTCCGCCTGCCGCACCATCGGCAGCACCGGGGTGATGCCGATGCCGCCCGCGAGGAAGAGATAGGCGTGGCAGTCCTCCAGCGGGAAGCGGTTGCGCGGGCCGCGCACCTCCACCTCCCTCCCCTCGTGCAACTGCTCGTGCACCTCGCGCGAGCCGCCCCTGCCGTCCTCGATCAGCCGCGCCGCGATGGTGTACGCACCGCCGTCCTGACGCCCCGCTTCGGCCGGCTCCCCGCACAGCGAGTACTGCCGCACGGTGCCGGACGGCAGCACCAGATCGATGTGCGCGCCCGGCTCCCAGCCCGGCAGCCGCTCCCCGGCCAGCCGCAGCACCACCACCCCGTCGGCCGCCTCGCTCCGCTCGGCGACCCGCAGCCGCAGCGGCGCGGCGGGCCCACGGGCCTGCCCCCGGCCCGAAACCGGCTGCTCCAGCGCGGGCATCGGCCACAGCGGCGACCGGCCGATCCGGCTGCGCAGCGCCCGGCGGGTGAGCAGGGCGGCGCCGGCCACCATCAGCACGGTGCGCATACGCGGCAGTGCGGGCATGTCAGAAGCCTCCGGGGGCAGTGGCGTCGGCCGCGGTCGCGGCGGGGGACCGGTCGAGGTAGGCGGCGGCCTGCTCGGTGCTGCCGTACTTCGACGGGTGGTACGTCCGGCTCAGGTACTGCGGGATGGACCGCAGCATGCCGCCAGGCGTCGGCAGTACGCCCTGCCGGCCGCCGCGCAGGAAGTCCCCTGCCGAGGCCCTGCGGCCGGGCAGCGAAGGGTCGTTGGCGACGAAGAAGCGGGTGCCGCGCTGCCACAGGAACACCAGCGCGGCGAAGGCGGTGGCCCAGGTGCGCAGCCGCCGCCGGTAGTCGCCGTCGAGGTGCTGGAAGAGGTCGAAGGCCACCGAGCGGTGCTCGACCTCCTCGGCGCCGTGCCAGCGCAGCAGGTCCAGCATCACCGGGTCGGCGCCCCTGGCGTCCAGCGCGTCGGCGTTGAGCACCCAGTCGCCGAGGAACGCCGTGTAGTGCTCGATCGCGGCGATCATCGCGATGCGTTCCTTCAGCCACCACACGCGCGCCCGGCCAGGCGGCAGCGTCCGGTCGCCGAGCAGCTTCTCGAAGAGCCAGTCGACCTGCGCGGTGTACGGCTCCGGATCCAGGCCCTGCGCCCGCAGGTGGGGCAGGACGTCGTCGTGCGCCTGGGAGTGCATCGCCTCCTGCCCGATGAAGCCGATCACGTCCTCGCGCAGCCGCGGATCCCGGACGAGGGGCAGCGCCTGCTTGTAGACGTGCACGAACCAGCGCTCCCCGGCGGGCAGCAGCAGATGCAGCACGTTGATCGTGTGGGCGCTGGCCGGGTCGCCCGGTATCCAGTGCAGGGGGGTGTCCGCCCAGTCGAACGTGACGTTGCGGGCCTTCAACGGGATGCGCTCGGACGCGACCGGCCCCGGCCGCGGCGACGTCTTATTAGACATGGCGTCAATGTACTGGGAGGTAAGTCGGAGGCAACAGCCCCGTGCACACGGAAAATTCCGCCGGACACACGACGACGGCGCGGGGCCGCCCCCGCGCCGTCGGCAAGCACCGGAAAGCCGCCGCCGAGGCCGTCAGCCCAGCCCCGAGATGCTGCCGCCGCCGACCAGCCGGCCCGACAACTCCGCGCGGGCGCCCGGCCGCGCGGGCAGCGCCATCAGCCGCCCCGCCACCCGGCCCCGCACCCCGCCGCTCGCGGCGATCGAGCCGACCTGGTCACTGCCGGCCGCCAGCAGCCACCACGTGCCGCCGCCGCCCTTCCACAACACCCCGGCCAGCACCCGAGGACCGCGCGGCCCGCACGCCGTACCGCCGTCGGCCGCCGCCGTCACCGCGCCCGCCGTATACGGCTGCCCGCCCGTCGCGGGCGGCTGGAACACCGCGAGGGCCCGGCTGCCGGTACCGCGCCAGGTCTCGGCGCGGGCGCACAGCCACGCCGCGCTGCCCGCGCCGCCCGGCAGCACCTGCCGGGCGAACGGCCAGGCGTTCACGCTCTGCACACCCTGCCCGCGCAGCGCGGGCAGCCGGCACGCGGTCCGCGCCCACGCCGTGCGCCCCTGGGGGCCGTCGACCTCGCCCGGCGTGCGCGGAGCGCCGTACGTCAGCCGGGCCGGGGTCAGCTCGCCGAGATCGGTCAGCAGCCGGCCGCCCGTCCGCAGCGCGGGCCACCGGTCGCACGTGGCGTCCCCGCCCGGCGCCGGCGCGGGACCGGTCACGCCCTGCGCGTCGACGGGCAGCCGCTCACCGGCGGCGCCCGGCTTCAGTAGATCCACCAGCCGCACAGGACCCGCCCAAGGGGCCGTCAGATAGCGGACGTTGCGGTCCGTGCGGCCCACCACCAGAGCCCCCGCCGACGCCGCCTGCGCGCCGTCCGTCCTGGCGAAGTCCAGCGCGGCGCCCGCCCCTTCGGTACGGCCATCGCCGTCCGCCGACTCGGCGTACCGCACCACCCGCTGCCCTTCGAGGAAGAGCACCACGGCGGCATGGTCGACGGTCCCCGCGAACAGCAGCTGCGGCGGCCCCGCCGCGGGCCCGGCCGGCGTGCCCGGCGTCGCGGACACCGCCACCCCGGCGCCCGGCCTGGCCCACACCGCCAGTGCCCGGCGCAGCAGCTCCCGGTCCCCGGTGCGGTCACCGCGGGCCGGCCAGGCGCCGAAGTCCTGCCGCGCCGCGGTCTTCCAGGCCGTCGCGTCCACCGCCGTCAACCGGCCGGGATCCAGCGCCGCCTGCGCCGCGGCGTTCTGCGCGTACGGCGGGGCCGCCGCGCCGTCCGGACCCCAGCCCTCGCCCGGCAGCCCCAGCAGCGCCCCGCACACCACCACGGCGGCGCCCGCCGCCAGCAGCGCGCGGACGTGCTGCCGCCGCCTGATCAGGTCCGTGGGCCTGGCCTGCACCGCACACGCGTCGAACGCCGCCGACGCCAGCAGCGCGCCGTCCCGGCCGGCCGCCGGGAGGCCGACCCGCTCCGCCTCGTCCAGCGCCGCGTCCGGGTCGGACACCCCCGCGGCCTCCAGGACCGCGTGGATCTCCGGGTCCGTCAGCCGGTCGAGACCGCGCAGCACGAACGCCGCGCGCCCCGGCCCGGAAAGCTCCGACAGGGCCTGTTCCAGGGCGAGTTCACCGCAGCCGCCGGAGCGCGGGAACAGCCGCAGCCCCCACACCTGGGGCAGCAGCGGCGGTGGCGCGGGGAGCCGGCGGCGGGTGCGCCCGGCGGCCAGGGCGCCGCGCAGCACCCGCTGCCGGAGGAAGGCGTAGCCGGGATCGGACCCGGCGTCCGCGCCGCCGCGCAGCCCGGGGGTGCGACCGAGGGTGGCGGTGCGGCGGCGCGGCAGGGCCCGCTGCACGACCGCGTGGGCGGCCGGCACCCGCCGGCCGCGGCCCGGCCCCGACGGCAGCACGAGATAGGCCAGCCGCACCAGCCGCGGATAGTGCTCGACCAGGGCGGCTTCGGCCTGGTCGACGTCCATGGCCTCGCCGGTGCCGTCGGCGCCGGGGGAGCCGCCGGCCCGATCGGGGAAGGTGCGGTCCTGACGGGGGAATGTCGCCTGCTGTTCCACGTTCGGTGAAACGAGTGAATCCTGTGCGGGTCACCCGCGGGTCACCCGCGGGTCACCCGCGGGTCACCCGCGGGGCGCACCGGGCACGGCGGGTGACGCGGCTCACATCTCCAGGTCGAACTCGCCGTCACGGGCGCCCAGGACGAACGCGTCCCACTCCGCCTTCGTGTACCGCAGCACCACATCGGGCTCCGTGGAATTGCGCATGGCGACCGCCCCGCGCTCCAGGAACGCGACCTCCACCGCTTCCACGGCGTCACCCGGCGCGCGCTGCCAGGTGGCATCGGAGATGTCGAGGGCGTAGAGCCACTCCTTCTCGGCTGCGGTACTCATCGGTCCGTCCCCTCACTGGTGTTCCGTCCGGGCCAGCCTACGCCGGAGGTCAGGTCACCCTCCAGCGGCGAAACCCGGCCGACGCGCGCTCCCCCGTACCGGAGTTGGCGGCGGACAGGTGCAGCCCGGTGTCCTGTTTCCCGGCCGCCCCGGGGACGGTGACGGTGTCGTACGGGGCGGAGCGGGCGGGCCGTCCGGTGCCGGGCGCGGTCGGTTCGGGGTGGCCGGCGGCCCCGCCCAGCGCGGCCCGGACACCGGCCGCTCCGGCGGAACCCAGCAGTACGCGTCTGGACGGATGGCTCATGCGGCCCCCCACTGCTCGGCCGGTGACAGCCCGGCGGATGTGTCGGCAGGAACAACGGATCCGTGCGGGGGCACGGTAGCGGCCGGCCGGCGCCGCTCCAAGGGGGCGGGACGCGGCCGGCGGGGGACCGGGGGAGCGGTCCCGGGGCCCGGAGCGTGGCCATCCGGGGTGCGGCAGACCAGAGTTCCGCCGACCCTCACCCGTTCGCTCCCTGGGCTTCACGCGCCCGGACGGCGGGCGCGGGGACAGTCTGCCGCGTAGGGCACCACAGGCCGTCGGACCGCGTGCGCACCCCGGGAGCACACGGCCCGCCCCGTCGCTCGTCGTCGCGTCATGCCGTCCCGGGGCGCGTCCCCCGGCCGTTCCAGGGCGTTCCACGGTGTCCCGGGAGCGTCCCAGGAGTGTTCCGCGGCCGTTCCCCGACCGTTCCGCACCCCTCCCGACACCGCTACCGGGCCATGTCCCCTTCGTCCCGGGCCCGTTCGTCCCCCGTTCCGCACCCGTTCCGGGACCGTTCCACCTCCCCGTTCCCGTACCGGTCCCCATCCCACCCGGCCCCGTCCCGCGCCGCTCCGCCGCACGTGCGTCCGTTCCGCCCGCTCCGCCCGCTGCGTTCGCTCCGCCGCCGGCTCCCGCCCGTCGGCCCCGCAGCCTCCCGACTCCCCATGGAGGGCCCTCATGAGCACAGCATCGACCGCTTCCGCCGCCAGGACCGCCGCCACCGGGCAGGCGGCCCGCACCGCCGCACCCGAACCCGGCCAGGCACCCGCGTACACCACCGCCATCGCCGCCACGGACGAGCAGATCCGTGCCGCGCAACGGCTGCGCCACCAGGTCTTCGGCGAGGAACTGGGCGCCACCCTGCACTCCCCGCTCGCCGGCCACGACGTCGACACCCTCGACGCACTGGCCGACCACCTCGTGGTCACCCACACCGCCACCGGCGAGGTCGTCGGCACCTACCGGCTGCTGCCGCCTGGCCGCAGCCCGCGGCTCTACTCCGACGGCGAGTTCGACCTGACCGCCCTGGACCCGCTGCGCCCCGCCCTCATCGAAGCCGGCCGCTCCTGCGTCCACCCGGGACACCGGGACGGCGCGGTGATCCAGCAGATGTGGGCCGCGCTGGCCCGCTACACGCTGCTCTCCGGCCACCGCTACCTCGCGGGCTGCGCCTCGGTGCCGCTCGCCGACGGCGGCACCGCAGCCGCCCACGCCTGGGCACTGGCCGCCACCCGCTACGCGGCGCCGCCCGCCATGCGGGTCACCCCGCACCGGCCGTGGCAGCCCACCGTGGCGCTCCCCGGGCGGCCGAGCCTTACGCAGCTGCCGCCGCTGCTGCGCGGCTATCTGCGGATCGGCGCCCGGATCCATGGCGCGCCCGCCCACGACCCGGAGTTCGGCGTCGCCGACTTCTTCGTCGTCCTGGACATGGAACAGCTCGGCGACCGCTACCGCCGCTACTTCCTGGGGCGGGCGTGAGGGGCCCCTGGGACGTGGTGTCCGACTGCGCGGCACCCTGCGCGCGGCACGCCCTGCCGCGCGTGCCCGCCGCCGAAGTGGCCTGGCGCTGCGCCGCGTTCGCCCGTACGGTGCGCCGCGCGCTGGCGGACGGCGGACGGCCGGATGCGCAGGACGGGCGGCGCGGCCACGCCCGTGCGCTGCTGGCGGCCCTGGACATCCGCCTGGACTTCCGCCCGGACGCGCACCAGGCCGACGCGGCGCCGGCCCGCCAGGACGGCGCGGGCGGCCCGCTGCGGGTGCCGTCCGGCGGGCCCGGCTCGCTCATCGTCGCCAACCACATCTCCTGGCTCGACATCCCCGCACTGCTCGCCGTCGAACCGGTGACCCTGCTCGCCAAGCGCGAGGTCGGCGGCTGGCCGGTGGTCGGCGGCCTGGCCCGCGCCGCCGGCACCCACTTCATCGACCGCGGCAGCCCGCGCCAACTCCCCCACGTCGTGGACGAACTGGCCGAGCTGCTGGCGTCGGGCCGCTCGGTCGCCGTCTTCCCGCAGGCCACCACCTGGTGCACCGCGTCCCGTGGAGCCTTCCGGAGCGCCACGTTCCAGGCGGCGGCCGACGCCGGCGCCCCGGTGCGCCCGGTCACCGTCGATTACACCCAGCACGGCGTCGCCAGCACGGTGGCCGCGTTCTGCGGCGCCGACACCTTCGCCGCCTCGCTGCGCCGGGTGATCACCGCCCGCGGCCTGGGCGTGCGGGTCACCGCGCACCCGCCGCTGCTGCCGGGGCCCCCGGGGACCGGGGACCGCAGGGCGCTGGCGGCCCGCGCCCAGGCGCTGGTGCAGGGGACAGCGCTGCCCGGACGCGGGCTGCCGGGGCCGCGGGAGGCCGCCGGCCCCCGGCCGGAGCACCCGGCCGTGCCGAGGGCGACCGCGGCACGGCCGGGTGCTCCGGCCCGGCGGGGGAGCGGACCCGCCGGGCCGCGCACCGTGACCGGCGGGCCGTGACGGCCCGCCCGCCCGGAACGTCAGCTGCTCGGCACGTACTTGTACCCGACGCGCCGCACGGTCACGATCGACGCCCGGTGATCCGTCCCCAACTTGCGGCGCAACCGGGCGATATGGACATCGACCGTACGCCCGTCGCCGACGTGCCCGTACCCCCACACCGTGGTCACCAGCTGATCGCGGGTGTGCACCCGGTGCGGATGGGCCACCAGGTGGGCCAGCAGCTCGAATTCGAGGTAGGTCAGGTCCAGCGGCCGGTCGTGGACCCGCGCCGTCCGCTGCTCGGCGTCGATCCGGACGACCGCGTCACCGAACCGCTCGGCGGGCGCGGCGGTGGTGGCCGGGCCCGCCGCGGGCCGGTCCTGCTGCTGCGCCGACTGCTGGGCCGCGGCGGCCTGTTCGGCGGGTACCAGCACGAGGTAGCCGACCATCGGGGGGTGTCCCGGCAGCGCCGGCAGGCTGTGCTGCGGCGCCGGAAGCCAGGTGGCGCCCGCGTTCAGCAGCTCGGCCACGGGCGGGACCTCGTCGAGTGCCACGGCGCGCAGTCTCTGGCGGGCCGGAGCGGGATGGGCGGGGGGCAGGGTGGCCGTCGCTGAAGTGGCAGGCAGAGTACGGATGTTCGTCATGAGGGTCAGCTCTTTCGCGCAGTGGGGCGTCGGGGGACGTCGTGCGCGCGGGCCGGTGCGGGACGCCGGTCAGCGGCGTCGCGGAGGAGTGTGCGGGCCCGCGCTCAGTGCGCGCGGCAACACAGACGGTCGAAGGCGTGCGCCTGCCGGGACGGCCAGAAGGGCTCCAGGTCGCTGCGACCCGTCGCGGTGTCTGTAAGGCTGGCCATGACTCCATTCAACCAGACGGCCGTTGATATGTCCTTCACATGGTTGCCGGTGTGAGGTGGATCGCCGCCCCGGGGCACGCGCCGCCCCCGTCGGCGCCGTCACCCGTGCCGTACGCCGCGGCGCGGCACACTGGTGCCATGACGACCCCGCGCATCGGACTCCTCGGCACCGGCTTCTGGGCGCAGCGCGTCCACGCCCCCGCACTCGCCGCCCATCCCGGCGTCGAACTCGCCGGTGTCTGGGGCCGCAGGCCGCAGGCGGCGGCGGAACTCGCCGAGGCGTGCGGCACCCGCCCCTTCGCCACCCCCGACGAGCTGATCGCCGCGTGCGACGCCGTCGCGATCGCCCTGCCGCCCGCCGTCCAGGCCCCGCTGGCGGTGCGCGCGGCGCAGGCCGGCTGCCATCTGCTGCTGGACAAGCCGGTCGCCCTCGCGCCGGACGACGCCCGCGCGGTGGCCGAGGCCGCCGAGCTGGCGTCCGTCGCCTCCGTCGTCTTCTTCACCGCGCGCTTCGGCGAGCCCGAGGCGACGTGGATCGACAGCCGGGCGGCGGAAGGCGGATGGTTCACCGCGCACGCCGACTGGCTCGGCTCGGTCTTCGCCGAGGGCAGCGACAGCCCGTACGCCGCCTCCGCCTGGCGGCGCGAGAAGGGCGCCCTGTGGGACGTCGGGCCGCACGCGCTGTCCGTGCTGCTGCCGGTGCTCGGCGACGCGGACGAGGTCGTCGCGGTGCGCGGCCCCGCCGACACCGTGCTGCTGACCCTGCGGCACCGGGGCGGCGCGGCGAGTTCGGCGACCCTGAGCCTGACCGCGCCCGCGGCGGCGGCCGGTGTCGCCGTCACGCTGCGCGGCGCCGCCGGGACCAGCGTGCTGCCGCGCCGCCAGGACGGCCCGCTGCCCGCCTACCACCGCGCCGTCGACGCGCTGCTCGCCGCCGTCCGCACCGGCCGGCCGCACGCCTGCGACGTCCACTTCGGCCGTCGGGTCACGGACCTCCTGGCGCGGGCGGAGGCGGCCCTGGGCTGAGGCCGCGGGCGATGCCTCCGCGGCCCTGCGGGACGACGGGTTCATAGCGTCAAAGGCATGACTACATGGCGGAATTGGTCGTGGATGGCATCAACCGGGCCGTTTTAGCGTGCAGGGGCACCACCCGAGCCGCCGCCCGTCAGGGGCCGCGCCGCGCGAAGGAGTCCCGCCCTGATGAACGCCACCGCCGCCCCTCCGGGCCCCGAAGCCCCCTACGGGGACGTCCTCCTTGCCGCCCTCCGGCGCGACCCCTCCCGTACGGCGCTGATCACCGCCGACGGCACGGAGGTCACCGCGGGCGCGCTGCACGCCACCGTGCACCGCATGGCGGCCGAACTCGCCGCCCGGGGCATCGGCCGCGGCAGCACCGTCTCCCTGCTGAGCGGCAACCGCCCGGAGGTGCTCGCCGCCCGCTACGCGGCCAACCACCTGGGCGCCCGCGTGGTGTTCCTCTACGACGGGATGGCGCCCGATGCCCTGGCCGCCGTCGCGCGAAGCGTGGACACCGCACTGCTGATCGCCGACCCCGACCTGCGCGACACCGCCCGCGCCGTGCTCGCGCGGCTCGGCGGTGACCGTCCCGCCGTCCTCACCCTCGGCCCGGTGGACGACACCGGCTCCGGCGCCACGGAACGGCACGGCGATCCCGAACCGCCCCTGGGCGATGACCTCTTGGCCGCCTGCGCCGCCCGCGCCGGCACCCCGGAGGTGCCGGGCGCCGCCCGCCCCGGGGACGACTGGTGCATCCGGCACACCGGGGGAACGACCGGCATTCCCAAGGGAGTCCGGATGGCCCACGCCCCGTACGCCCGGATGCTCGCCCGTCCCATGGAGGCCGCCGGAGACCCGCCCCGCTTCCTCGCCTGCACCTCGCTCGCGCACCTCGCCGGCATCCTGGCCGACGCCACGCTCACGGCGGGCGGCACCGTCGTACTGCGGCGCGGCTTCGACCCCGGCGAGGTGCTGGCCGCCGTCGCCCGCCACCGCATCACCCACCTGTGGCTGCTGCCCCCGCTCCTGCACCGCCTGCTCGACCACCCCGACCTCGCCACCACCGACCTCACCTCCCTCACCCGCCTCACCTACGGCGGCTGCCCCGCCTCGCCGTCCCGGCTCCGGCAGGCCGCCGAGGTGTTCGGCCCGGTGCTGTACGGGTGGTACGGGCAGTCGGAGGCGATGGCCATCACCGAAGTGGGCCCGGCCGGCCACACCGTCACCGGGCCCGGCGGCCGGGTCACCGTCGGCCGCGCGCTGCCCGGCGTCGAGCTGGCCGTCCGCGACGCGGCGGGCCGCACCCTGGGGCCGGGGGAGCGCGGCGAGGTGCACGTGCGCTCGGTGGGCGTGATGAGCGGCTACTGGAAGCAGCGGGACCGCACCGCCGAAGTGCTCGTGGGCGACGGCTGGTTGCGCACCGGGGACGTCGGGATACTCGACGACGAGGGATGGCTCTTCCTCGTCGACCGCGCCAAGGACGTGATCATCGTCGTCGGCGGCCATGTGCACCCGGGCGAGATCGAGGACCTGCTGCACGCGCACCCGGACGTCGCGCACTGCGCCGTCTACGGGGCGCGCACCGCGGACGAGGGCGAGGAGGTGCACGTCGCGGTGGTCGCCGCCGCGGGGCGCACCGTCGACCCCGAGGAGCTGCGCGAGTTGGTGGTTCACCACAAAGGCGCGATGTACGCACCGGCCGCCGTCCATGTCCACGACTCCTTGCCCCTGACTCCCGTCGGCAAACCCGACAAGGTCCGGCTGCGGGAGGCCGCCGCGGCCCGTCCCGCGTCCGCCTGAGGTGCTCGGCCACGTTCCCTCATATCCCTGCTGGCCAGGGGCTTTTGTCAGTGGTCGGCCGTAGAATGGGAACCAGTAAGTGAGGGTTCACCACAGCATCAGGAGGTCGCCGATGGCCACTGCCACTCTCATGACGAAACCTCTCCCCACCCACCCGCTGCCCAAGCGTCCGCTGCCGGCCGGCTGGCCGCGCGAACGCTATGAATCCCACAATCGCCGGCTGAAGGCGATGCGTCTGGCCATAGCCCTGCTCGACATCGGCGTCTACCGCCCCGAGCACGCCCACAACCGCAAGATCCGCGCCATCGCCCTGGACATCGGCGTGCACCCGCCGTCCGACACGACCTGCCGTCTGGTGCGCGCCCTGCTCTACGACAACTGCTGATGCGGAAGCGGCTGAAGGGGCACAACAGCTGAAGGGGCAACGGCCGGGCCGCCCGCGGGGGCGCCCGGCCTCCCCGCCGCAGGTCCGCTACGCCCCGTCCGTCCCGTCCCCGGCATCGGGGAACGCGGCCGTCTCCGCCAGTGCCGTCTCCAGCCAGGTGATCCAGAAGGTCTCCAGGCCGATCCCGGCCTGGAGCACCAGCCGCCGCAGCCGGTCATCAGGCGACTCGGCGGCGGCGAAGTCACGGTGCTCGATCGCCGTGTACTCCGCCAACTGCTCCCGGTGCAGCGCGAGATGGCGCCGCAGCTCCTCGTCGAGCCCGTCCCGCCCCACCACCGCCGCCGCCCGCAGCCGCAGCAGCAGCGCGTCCCTGGCCGGCTTGGGATCCTGCCGACCCGACGCCCAGGCGGTCAGCTCGGCGCGGCCCGCCGGCAGCACATCGAACTCCTTCTTCTGCCCGCGGGACGGCTGCGCGGCGGGCAGCGCCCGGATCAGTCCGGCCTGCTCCAGCTTCCCCAGCTCCCGGTAGATCTGCTGATGCGTCGCCGACCAGAAGTAGCCGATCGACCGGTCGAATCTGCGCGTCAGCTCCAGCCCCGACGAGGGCTTTTCCAGCAGGGCGGTGAGGATCGCGTGCGGCAGGGACATGGGGAAATCCTAGGGCGGCCCGCCGGAGGCATCGCGGGCACGCACCCGGCCGCGGCGGCGCCGCTCACAGCACGGCGGCGAGCCGGGTGCCCTGGTCGATGGCGCGCTTCGCGTCCAGCTCGGCCGCGACGTCCGCGCCGCCGATGAGACGGGCCGGGTGCCCGGCGGCGGTGAGCGCGTCGTACAGCTCGCGGCGCGGCTCCTGCCCGGCGCACAGGACGACCGTGTCCACCGCGAGCACCTGCCGCTCGCCGCCGACCGTGACGTGCAGCCCGGCGTCGTCGATGAGGTGGTAGTCGGCGCCCGCGTGCAGGGCGACCCCCCGGTGCCGCAGTTCGGTGCGGTGGATCCAGCCGGTGGTCCTGCCCAGGCCCGCGCCGACCTTGGTGGTCCTGCGCTGGAGCAGGTGGACGGTGCGCGGCGGCGCCGTCCGCCGCGGCGCGGTGAGCCCGCCGCGCGCGCTGTACCCGGTGTCGACGCCCCACTTGCGGAAGAACGCCGCCGGGTCCAGGCTCGCCGCCTCGCCGTCGTCGGTGAGGAACTCCGCGACGTCGAAGCCGATGCCGCCGGCCCCGATGACGGCCACCCGCGCGCCGACCGGGGCGCCGTCCCGCAGCACGTCGAGGTAGCTCAGCACGCTGGGGTGGTCGATGCCGGGGATCTGCGGGCGGCGCGGGGTGACGCCGGTGGCCAGCACGGTCTCGTCGAAGCCGCCGCCGGTCAGGGCGGCGGCGGTGACCGCGGTGCCCAGCCGGACGTCGACCCGCCACCGGTCGAGCTGGTGGCGGAAGTAGCGCAGTGTCTCGTGGAACTCCTCCTTGCCCGGCACCCGGCAGGCGACGGTGAGCTGCCCGCCGATCTGCTCCGCCGCGTCGAACAGCGTGACGTGGTGGCCGCGTTCGGCCGCCGACACCGCGCAGGCGAGACCGGCGGGCCCGGCGCCCACCACCGCGACGCGCTTGCGCAGCCGGGTCGGCGCGAGCACCAGCTCCGTCTCGTGGCAGGCCCGCGGGTTGACCAGGCAGGAGGTGATCTTGCCGCTGAAGGTGTGGTCGAGGCACGCCTGGTTGCAGCCGATGCAGGTGTTGATGGTGTCCGCCGCGCCCCGCCCGGCCTTGGCGACGAAGTCGGGGTCGGCGAGCAGCGGCCTGGCCAGCGCGACCAGGTCGGCGGTGCCGTCCGCGAGCAACTGCTCGGCCACCTCAGGGGTGTTGATGCGGTTGACGGCGACCAGCGGCACCGACACCGCGCCCCGCACCCGCCGCGTCACCCAGGCGTACGCGCCGCGCGGCACCGAGGCGGCGATGGTCGGGATCCGCGCTTCGTGCCAGCCGATGCCGGTGTTGATCAGCGAAGCGCCGGCCGCCTCGATCCGCTGCGCCAGGGTGATCACCTCGGGCAGCGTCGAGCCGCCCGGCATCAGGTCGAGCATGGACAGCCGGTAGACGATGAGGAAATCCGGTCCGAGCCGCTCCCGCACCCGGCGGACGATCTCGACGGGGAAGCGCATCCGGTTCTCGTACGAGCCGCCCCACCGGTCCGTGCGCCGGTTGGTGGCGGCGGCGGTGAACTCGTTGATCAGATAGCCCTCGGAGCCCATGATCTCGACGCCGTCGTACCCGGCGGACCGCGCCAGCTCCGCCGTCCGCACGAAGTCGTCGACGGTCCGCTCGACCTCCTCGTCCGTCAGGGCGTGCGGCGTGAACGGGCTGATCGGCGCCTGGAGCGCGCTCGGCGCGACCAGCCCGGCGTGGTGCGCGTACCGGCCGAAGTGCAGGATCTGCAGGGCGATCCGGCCGCCCTCGCGGTGCACGGCTTCCGTGACGACCCGGTGCCGCTCCGCCTCCTCATCCGTCGTCAGCGCCGCGCCGCCCGGACCGGGCCGCCCCGCGTCGTTGGGCGCGATGCCGCCGGTGACGATCAGCCCGACGCCGCCCCGCACGCGCGCCGCGTAGAACGCGGCCATCCGCGCGAATCCGTCCGGCGCCTCTTCCAGACCGACGTGCATCGATCCCATCAGCACGCGGTTGGGCAGCGTCACGGAGCCCAGGTCGAGCGGGCTCATCAGGTGCGGGTACGGGCTCATCGTCTCTCCTCGCGCGGCGGTGGTCAGGGCAGTTGTAGGGCACAGGACACCGCTTGTGCAACAAGTTGCATAAAAGAGTGACTAACGCGACGTGGCCGGTGGGTGCCCCTGCGGTCACGGCCCCGAAGCCGCCCCCGGGGCTCCGGCCTGCCCGCCGCCCACCGTGTGCCGCGTCACAACCGCGGTTCGCCGCCCGGGGGCGTCAACTCGGTTACTTCTCAGTAGAGTTGTCGAAGATCCGAGGACGACTCGGCACGGCCCGCCCGCCTGCCCGGACGCGTGGCGATGCGCGAAGCCACGTCAGGACACGTGCGACGCGTGCACGGCGGGACGGCACATCCCGGCGCTCCCGGGGCGCGCGGCACGGCGTGAAAAGACGTGGAGAGGACTGCATGAGCACTCTGGAAGCCCTCACGCTCGACCGGATGGTCGACACGGACCGGTACCCCCTGGCGGACCCGCTCGGCGCCGACGGGCAGGCCGTGATCTCCCGGGCCCGGCACGACCTGCGCACCCTCGGCTGCACCGTGCTGACCGACTTCATCCGCCCCGCCCTCGCCGGCCTGCTGCGCGAGGAGTGCGCGGCCCTCGCACCCCGGGCCCACTTCGACGTCGAGACGGTCAACGTCTACAACATCGCGGTGGACCGCGAACTGCCGCCAGGCCACCCCGGACGGCGGACCTTCCGCCGGGGCAACGCCTTCGTCGCCCGCGACCGCATCCCCACCACCACCCTCATCTCCCGCCTCTACTCCCACCCCGCCTTCCAGCGCTTCCTCGCCCACTGCTTCGGACTGCCCCGGCTGCACGAACTGGCCGACCCGCTCTCCGGCCTCGTGCTCAACGTCGTCGAGCCGGGCATGGAACACCCCTGGCACTTCGACACCAACGAGTTCACCGTCAGCATGCTCACCCAAGAGGCCGACGACGGCGGCGACTTCGCGTACTGCCCGCACATCAGGTCGGCCCGGGACGAACGCTTCGACGACGTACGGGACGTCATCGAAGGACGCGGCGGACACCTGGTCCACCGCCTCCCGCTGCGCCCTGGCGACCTCCAGCTCTTCACCGGCCGCTACTCCCTGCACCGCGTCAGCCCGGTACGCGGCGACCGCGCGCGGCACTCCGCGATCTTCGCCTACAGCGAGCGCCCCGGCGTCATCGGCAGCGCGGCCCGCACCCGCCAGCTCTTCGGCCGGGTACTGCCCGCCCACCTGGCGGCCGACGGCCCGGCCGTACGGGGCGACCGGCTGCTGGACTGACGCCGCGCGGTGCGACCGCCGTGGTAACCCAAGAGGACCTGCCAGGACCCAACGCACAGAATCGAGAGCCGAATTGAAGACCCGTCAGGACGTCGCAGCCGATTCGACCTTCGCCCGCGAGGACAGCCTGCCGCGGGTGCCGCTGCCCACGCTGGAGGAGAGCTGCGAGCGGTTCCTCACCTGGTGCCGGCCGCTGCTGACCGCCGACGAGCTGGCCGCGACCGAGGCCGAGGTCGCGGCCTTCCGCCGCCCCGGCGGCCCCGGCGAGACCCTCCAGGCGGCGCTGGCCGCGTACGACACCACGGACGGCGTGCACAGCTGGCTCGACACCTTCTGGCCCTACCGCTACCTGGGCCGCCGCGACCGCATCGCCCTCAACGCCAACTTCTTCTTCCTCTTCCGCGACACCGCCCCGCCGCAGCCGCAGCCGCAGTCACCACCGCCCGCGTCGGCGGCCCTGGACCGGGCGGCGGGACTCATCGCCGGCGCCGTCGACTACAAGTGCCGGCTCGACCGGGAAGCCATCCCCCCGGTGGTGCAGCGCGGCCGTCCGCAGTCGATGGAGCAGAACAAGTTCCTCTTCTCCACCACCAGGATCCCCGGCACCGACCAGGACACCGTCCGCAGCCCCTACACCGAGGCGTGGCCTGGCCCTTCCGACGCCCGGCACATCGTGGTCCTCCACCACGGCCACCTCTTCCGGCTGGACGTCATCGGCCCGGACGGCACGCCGCACAGCCTGGACGACCTCCGTGCCGGGCTGCGCGCCGTCCAGCGGGCCGGATCCGAACCGGCACCCGACGGCACATCGGTGGGCCACCTCACCACCATGGCCCGCGCCGAATGGGCCGCCGCCCGCACCGCACTCCTCGCCTGCCACCCCGGCAACGCCGCCGCTCTCGACACCGTCGAGACCGCACTGTTCTGCGTCTGCCTGGAGGACTTCGCGCCGGCCGGCACCCAGGAGGCGTGCGACGAGCTGCTGTACGGCGACCGCGGCAACCGCTGGTTCGACAAGGCGGTCTCCCTGATCGTCTTCGCCGACGGCCGCGCGGGCATCAACATCGAACACTGCGAACTGGACGGCACCACCGTCCTCAGCTTCGTCGACGCGCTCCTCGGCACCCCGCCCGACGAGCAGTCCCGGCGCTCCGGCGCCCGCACCCAGGGCGCCCCCGAACCGGCGCCCGTCACCTTCACCCTGGACGACGCGCTGCGCGCTCAAGTGCGCACCGCCGCCGAGGCGTTCGCCGCCTACGGCCGGTCCACCGCGACCCGCACCGTCTCCTTCGACGACTTCGGAGCCGACGCGGCCAAGGCCCTCGGCGTCTCCCCCGACGCCTTCGTTCAGCTCGCCTACCAACTCGCCCACCAGCGCGCCAAGGGGCACATCGGCGCCACCTACGAGTCGATCGCCACCCGCCAGTGGCGGCGCGGCAGGACCGAGGCGATGCGGGTGATCACCCCGGAGATCCAGTCGTTCGTGACGGCGATGGAGGACCCGGCGGCGGACCGGGACACCCGTCGCGCCGCGTTCAGGGCCGCCGCCGAGCAGCACGTCACCCGCGCCAAGGAGTGCCAGGCGGGCCAGGCACCCGAGCAGCACCTGTGGGAACTGGAGTTGATCCAGCGCCGCCGCGGCGCCGAACTCGGTGTGGCCGAGCGGCCCGCCCTCTACCGCTCCCCGGGCTGGCTGACCCTGCGCGACGACTACCTCAGCACCAGCTCGGCGCCGTCCGCCCACATCCAGTACTTCGGCTTCGGCTCGACCAGCAGCCGCTGCATCGGCGTCGCCTACGTCCTGCTGCCCGACCGCTTCAACCTCTACCTGAGCACCCCGCTCGCCGTCGCCGACCCGATGCACGCCTTCGCCGGCCACCTCCGCGAAGCCGTCACCGAACTCCGCACCCTCCTGACCACCGACTGACACACGGGTGGGCCGCCGCACATGGCGGCGGCCCGCTACTTCAACAACCGCGACATCCGCCGGTCCGCGAGAATCTTCCCGCCCGTCTGGCACGTAGGGCAGTACTGCATCGACTCGTCACTGAACGACACCTCACGGACCGTGTCCCCGCACACCGGACACGCCTCGCCCGTCCGCCCGTGCACCCGCATCCCACTCCGCTTCTCCGCCTTCAACTCCCGCAGCCCCACCCCGCGCGAGCGCTCCACCGCGTCCGTCAGCGTCGCCCCGACCGCCGCGTGCACCCGCGCCACCTCCCCGTCGGACAGCGTCCCCGCCACCTTGAACGGCGACATCCGGGCCACGTGCAGAATCTCGTCCGCGTACGCGTTCCCGATCCCGGCCAGCACGCTCTGATCGCGCAGCACCCCCTTGATCCGCCGACGCTCGCCCCGCACCATCCCCGCGAACGCCCCCAGGGTGAAGCCCTCACCCAACGGATCGGGCCCCAGCCGCGCCACCCCGGGCACCTCCACCGGATCGGCCACCACATACACGGCGACGTGCTTCCGACTCCCCGCCTCGGTCACGTCGAACCCCGTCCCCGCAGGCTCCACGAGCCGCACCCGCAACGCCAACGGCCCCTTCCCCGGCCGCGGCGGCCCCTCGGGCATCCGCCCGTTCCACCGCACCCACCCCGCCCTCCCCAAATGCACCACCAACGCCAATCCCCCCACCCCAAAAACCAAAAACTTCCCCCGCCGCCCCACCCCATCGACCACCCGCCCCTCCAACGCCCCCACCGCCGGCTCATACGTCTTGAGCGCACTCACCGCCACCGGATACACCCGCTCCACGGTCCGCCCACCCACCTCCTCATCAAGAAACCGAACAAGAGCCTCAACTTCTGGCAATTCGGGCATGGGGTCAGTGTGCATCGGGAG
Organism: Streptomyces sp. NPDC048644; assembly: GCF_043199105.1. Lineage (NCBI taxonomy): Bacteria > Bacillati > Actinomycetota > Actinomycetes > Kitasatosporales > Streptomycetaceae > Streptomyces > Streptomyces sp. NPDC048644. Next base: position 428,422 of record NZ_JBICVO010000001.1, on the reverse strand, counting down.
GGCGTGCCCGGATACCGGAAGCGTCCGCCTCCGGTCGTACAACGGGCCGGCCCCGGCCCCTCCACGACGGAGGGACCGGGGCCGGCCGGGGTGCGCGCTCTTTAGAGGTCGTAGTAAAGCTCGAACTCGTGCGGGTGCGGGCGCAGCTGGATCGGGGCGATTTCGTTGGTGCGCTTGTAGTCGATCCAGGTTTCGATCAGGTCGGACGTGAAGACGCCGCCCTGCTGGAGGTACTCGTTGTCGGCCTCGAGGGCGTCCAGGACGGCCGGGAGGGAGGTCGGGACCTGGGCGACGCCCGCGTGCTCCTCGGGGGCCAGCTCGTAGAGGTCCTTGTCGATCGGCTCGGCCGGCTCGATCTTGTTCTTGACGCCGTCCAGGCCCGCCAGGAGGAGCGCGGAGAACGCCAGGTAGGGGTTGGAGGACGGGTCGGGGGCGCGGAACTCGACGCGCTTGGCCTTCGGGTTGGAGCCCGTGATCGGGATGCGCATGGCCGCCGAGCGGTTGCGCTGCGAGTAGACCAGGTTGACCGGGGCCTCGAAGCCGGGGACCAGGCGGTGGTAGGAGTTCACCGTCGGGTTGGTGAAGGCCAGCAGCGACGGGGCGTGCTTGAGGATGCCGCCGATGTAGTAGCGGGCGGTGTCCGAGAGGCCCGCGTAGCCCTGCTCGTCGTAGAAGAGCGGGGTGCCGCCCTGCCACAGCGACTGGTGGACGTGCATGCCGGAGCCGTTGTCGCCGAAGATCGGCTTGGGCATGAAGGTCGCGGACTTGCCGTTGCGCCAGGCGACGTTCTTCACGATGTACTTGAAGAGCATCAGGTCGTCGGCCGCGGCGAGCAGCGTGTTGAACTTGTAGTTGATCTCCGCCTGGCCGCCGGTGCCGACCTCGTGGTGCTGGCGCTCGATCTGGAGGCCGGCCGCCTCCAGCTCAAGGGACATCTCGGCGCGCAGGTCGGCGTGGTGGTCGACCGGCGGGACGGGGAAGTAGCCGCCCTTGTAACGGACCTTGTAGCCGCGGTTGTTGTCCTCGGAACCGGTGTTCCAGGCGCCGGACTCGGCGTCGATGTGGTAGAAGGACTGGTTCGCCGACGTCTCGAAGCGCACGGAGTCGAAGACGTAGAACTCGGCCTCGGGGCCGAAGTAGGCGGTGTCGGCGATGCCGGTGGAGGCGAGGTACGCCTCGGCCTTCTTGGCGATGTTGCGCGGGTCGCGGCTGTACTGCTCACCGGTGATCGGGTCGTGGATGAAGAAGTTGATGTTCACGGTCTTGTCACGGCGGAACGGGTCGAGCCGGGCCGTCGACAGGTCGGCGCGCAGCGACATGTCGGACTCGTGGATCGCCTGGAAGCCGCGGATCGACGAGCCGTCGAAGGCCAGCTCCTCGTTCGGGTCGAACGCCTTCGCCGGGATCGTGACGTGCTGCATCACACCGGGCAGGTCGCAGAACCTGACATCGATGAACTTGACGTCCTCATCCGCGATGTACTTCTTTACCTCGTCGGCGTTCTCGAACATCCCAACTCCTCCTAGCCCGGTCACCGGTCGGCGGACGCGGGGTTGCTACGCGGAGCGCGACCATGTGCGGTGGCGCGCTTGCCCGACCATAGGCAGGCGTGATTTCTCCAGCATGACCCATTTGTTTCGCTGAGGTTAACCGGCGCGCGGCCCTCCGCACCTCCTGGTGTGCCCTGGTGAGCGCCGTTTTCCGGTGGCTGCGGCGCCCCGCGGGGAATCGAACGTATGCGGTCGCAGTACCGTGGTCGGGTGGACAACAGGCAAGCAATCGGATCGTGGATCTCCGGGCCCCGCGCGGCGGCAGAGGAAATGGGCGTCGAGTTCGGCCACCGCGGAGCGCAGCTGGGGCTGCCGGCGGAAGGCCCCGGCTCGATCGCCCGGCCGGGACGCCGCTTCGTCGCCCTCTTCATCGACTGGGCGCTGTGCATGGTCATCGCGTACGGCCTGCTCAGCGGCGGCCGGGCGCAGTCGGCGAGCAACTGGGCGCTGGTGGTCTTCGCCGTGCTGAGCGTGCTGACCGTCGGCACCGTCGGCTTCACGCCCGGCAAGCGGCTGCTCGGCCTGCGGGTGGTGGCCGAGGGCGGCGGACGGCTCTCGCTGCCCCGGGTGGTGCTGCGCACCGTCCTGCTCGTGATCGTCATCCCCGCCGTCATCTGGGACCGCGACGGCCGCGGGCTGCACGACCGGCTCGCGCGGGCGGTGCAGGTCAGGATCTGAGCCCTGGTTCGGCGCTGCACAGAAGAAACGCCCCGGAGCCGTGGCTCCGGGGCGTTGTGGTCGGTCGGGGCGCGTCGGGCGGCCCGGCCGGTCAGCGCATCTTGCCGCCGCCCTTGGGCATCCGCATGCCCTTGGGCATCGGGCCCTTCGGCACCGGCATGTTGCTCATCAGGTCGCCGAGTGCGCGCAGCCGGTCGTTCACGGCCGTCACCTGGGCGCCGGGCAGTACCCGCGGCAGCTTCAGGAGCGTCGTACGGACCTTCTTCAGCGGCACCTGGCCCTCGCCGTCGCCCACCACGATGTCGTGGACGGGGGCGTCCGCGACAGTGCGCGCCATCCGCTTCTTCTCCGCGGCCAGCAGCCCGCGCAACCGGTTCGGGTTGCCCTCGCCGACCAGCACGATGCCGGCCTTGCCGACCGCCCGGTGGACGACGTCCTGACTGCGGTTCATCGCCACCGCGGGGGTGACCGTCCAGCCGCGGCCGACGTTCTCCAGCACCGCGGCAGCCGCGCCCGGCTGGCCCTCCATCTGCCCGAAGGCAGCCCGCTCGGCGCGGCGTCCGAAGACGATCGCCATCGCGAGGAAGGCCAGTACGAAGCCCAGGATGCCCGCGTACACGGGGTGGCCGATCGCGAAGCCGATGGCAAGGAGTACGCCGAATACGACGATGCCCACGCCAGCGACGACAAGACCGACCTTGGAGTCGACCCGACGGGTCATCTTGTAGGTCTGAGCGATCTGCTTCAGTCGCCCGGGGTTGCCGGCGCCGGCAGCGCCGTCTGAGTTTGCCTTCCTCGCCATACAAGGAAGTTTACGTGGCCTGCGGGCGACGGGTCGCCGCGGCCTCCAGTACGTGCTGGGCCTCCTGCCGGTCGCTGGCCCGGCGGCGGTCCTCCAGGACGGATGTCCAGGCGTTCCGGCGGGCGGTGCGCTGTCCGCCGCCGAGCAGCAGCGCCTCGACGGCACGGAGCGCTCCGGTGACGGAGGGGACGGAATGTGCGGTGGCGCGGAGCGGCGCGGCCTGCATGGTGATGGATCTCCCTCGGGAGTGCGGCTGGGGTGCGGGAGCGGTAGGTCCGGACGCGGGGCGTGCCTCCATCGTCACCGAAGGGTGTTTCCAACGGGTGACCTGCCGGTCAAACACGACGAAACGTTGACGCGGCCCGCGCGCCCCCTGCCTGGGGGAGTGCGGGCCGCGTCCTCCCAGCATGTGCCAGGTTTCCCACATTGGCGCGCCGGGCGGCTCAGACCGCCTGAGTGGACGCCTCGACCTCGCGCCGCTCGATCGCCTGCTGGTATAGGCGTCCCGCACGGTAGGAGGAGCGGACCAGCGGCCCGGACATCACACCGGCGTAGCCGATCTCGTCGGCCTCCTGCTTCAGCTCCACGAACTCGGCCGGCTTGACCCAGCGGTCGACGGGGTGGTGGCGCGGCGTCGGCCGCAGGTACTGCGTGATCGTGATCAGCTCGCAGCCCGCGTCGTAGAGGTCCTGCAGCGCCTCGCTGATCTCCTCGCGGGTCTCGCCCATGCCCAGGATGAGGTTGGACTTGGTGACGAGTCCGGCCTCGCGGGACTTGGTGATGACCTCCAGCGAGCGCTCGTAACGGAAGCCGGGACGGATGCGCTTGAAGATCCGCGGGACGGTCTCGACATTGTGGGCGAGCACCTCGGGGCGCGAGGAGAAGACCTCGGCCAGCGCGTCGGGCATCGCGTTGAAGTCGGGGATCAGCAGCTCGACGCCGGTGTCCGGCATCAGGGCGTGGATCTGGCGGACGGTCTCCGCGTACAGCCACGCGCCGCCGTCCTCCAGGTCGTCGCGTGCGACGCCGGTGATCGTGGAGTACTTCAGGCCCATGGTCTGGACGGACTCGGCCACGCGGCGCGGTTCGTCACGGTCCAGGGGCTGCGGCTTGCCCGTGTCGATCAGGCAGAAGTCGCAGCGCCGGGTGCACTGCTCGCCGCCGATGAGGAACGTCGCCTCGCGGTCCTCCCAGCACTCGAAGATGTTGGGGCAGCCCGCCTCCTGGCAGACCGTGTGCAGGCCCTCGCTCTTGACCAGGCCCTGGAGATGGTTGTATTCGGGGCCCATCTTCGCCCTGGTCTTGATCCACTCGGGCTTGCGCTCGATGGGGGTCTGGCTGTTCCGGACCTCCAGGCGCAGCATCTTGCGTCCGTCGGGTGCGACAGCGGACACGTCGGCGCCCCTTTCTGCTATCGCGGCATTCGATTCAGCGGCGTACACCAGGGTACGCCCGGTAATTCGCACGTCGTTACGTGCGCCAACCCCGTATACGAGGCCGGCATTCCTGACGGCCGGGGTCAGACCGCGCGGGGGAGCAGCTCGGCGCCCTCCAGGACGTCCCGCAGGTGCTTCTCGACGACGGGCAGCGCCTCGGCGATGGTGACCTCGCGGCCCAGCTCACCGGAGAGCGAGGCCACCCCGGCGTCCCGGATGCCGCACGGCACGATCTTGTCGAACGAGGTGTTGTCCGGGTTCACGTTCAGCGCGAAGCCGTGCATCGTGACGCCCTTGGCGACGCGGATGCCGATCGCGGCGAGCTTGCGGTCCTCGCGGCGCTGGCCGGCGTTGGACGGCGCGTACTCGGGTCCGTTGAGCCGCGGGTCGAACAGCTCGTCCGCGAGCCGCGGGTCGAAGTCCAGGTTCAGGCCGCCCAGGGCGGCGCGTTCCCCGACCGGGTCGCCGAGCACCCACACCCCGCTGCGGCCCTCGACGCGGGTGCCTTCGACGCCGAAGTCGGCGCAGACCCGGATCAGGGCGTCCTCCAGGCGGCGGACGTGCGCGACGACGTCGACCGGGCGCGGCAGCTTCTGGATCGGGTAGCCCACCAGCTGTCCCGGGCCGTGCCAGGTGATCTTCCCGCCGCGGTCCACGTCGATGACCGGGGTGCCGTCCAGGGGACGCTCGTCGTCGGACGTGCGGCGGCCCGCGGTGTAGACGGGCGGGTGCTCCAGCAACAGGCAGGTGTCGGGCACTTCGTCGGCGAACCGGGCGGCGTGCACCCGGCGCTGTTCCTGCCAGGCCGACGTGTACTCGACGGCGTCATCGCCGAAGCCCAGATGCACAAAGCGCAGCCCCTCGGGTGCGGGGGTCTCCCCCCGAGAGATCGCAGTCACGGCAGCTCCTCTTCGAAACCTCTGTTGCAGTGCGCTGCAACGTTTGATGCCACTTCGCGCCCATGCCACTGTACGGCCGCCCTCCGCGGCGGCCACAGGCGGCCGGGGCGGGCGGCCGGGGGCCCGGGGGAGCGGCGCTCCGCAACCGGTGAACGGGGCTTCCCCGGCCGGGGCACAGCCGGCGCGCGCCGCCGTGTGGAGCGCAGGCGCCCTGCTCACACGATCGGATGAACACGGGGCGCAAGCGGCGAGAACGGGGCCGAAGGCCGTTACATTCGCGCCGTTCCACAAGGGCGAGTGCGTGTGCCGGACAGGGTCAGCCGGGCCCGGCGGCCCGGCCCGAAAGGCAGGAGACCGGTAAAGCTGATGACGGAACGACCCCCGCACCGCACGCCCAACCGCCGGCTCGCCGCGCTCATCGCGGAGGCGGGCTTCTCCAACGCCGGACTCGCCAGACGCATCGATCAACTCGGCATCGAACACGGCCTCGACCTGCGCTACGACAAGACCTCGGTCACCCGCTGGCTGCGCGGCCAGCAGCCACGGGGCACCACCCCCGCGCTGATCGCCGAGGTGTTCACCCGGCGGCTCGGCCGCCGCCTCTCCACCCAGGACCTCGGCCTGGACGCCTGTGCGCCCGTGTACGCCGGGCTGGAGTTCGCGGCGACCCCCGCGGAGGCCGTGGACATCGTCAGCGGCCTGTGGCGCAAGGACTCCGGCAGCCACGCCGAGCTGCGCAAGATCGCCTTCACCCCCGCGGGCCTCGTGGTGCCCAGCCGCGACTGGCTCATCGGCCGCGCCGACGAACGGGTCGCCCGCGGCGACCCCGGCGCGGAAGGGCCGGGGCGGGTGCCGCTCCAGGGCCGGATCGCGGTGCCGCGCCAGCGCCGTACCGACCCGCTCGACCGGGTCAACGGCGCCAAGGTGACGGCGGGCGACATCGCCGCCCTGCGCTCGGTCGGCGACCTCTTCCGCGCCCTGGACCACGCCTACGGCGGCGGCCACGCCCGGCAGGCCCTGGTGCGTTACCTGGAGCACGAGGCGGAGCCGATGCTGCGCGGCAGCTACAGCGAGGCGGCGGGGCGCAGGCTGTTCGCCGCGGCTGCCGACCTGACCCGGCTGGCCGGCTGGACCTCGTACGACATCGCCGCGCACGGCCTGGCGCAGCGGTACTTCGTGCAGGCGCTGCGGCTGACGCAGGCGGCCGGTGACCGTGCCTACGGCTCCTACGTGCTGGTCACGATGAGCCGGCAGGCCGTCTATCTCGGGCACGGCAGGGAGGCGGTGCAGCTGGCGCGGGTGGCCCAGCAGGGGGTCGGCAGCAGCGCGCCGCCGGTGGTCCAGGCGCTGCTGCACGCGGCGGAGGCGCGCGGTCACGGCGTGCTGGGCGAGGTACGCGCCTGCACGGCCGCGCTGGCCCGCGCGGAGCGGGCCCTGGAGAGCGCGCGGCCGGGCGACGAGACGCCGTACTGGGCCCGGTTCTTCGACGAGGCGCAGCTGGCCGACGAGCTGGCGCACTGCCACCGCGATCTCCAGCAGTACCGCGCCGCGTCCCAGCACGCCGAGCGCTCCCTCCAGCTGCGGGCGGCCGGCTTCGCCCGCAGCCGGCTGTTCTGCCGGGTGGTGCTGGCGACCGCGCGGCTGGGCCTGGGCGAACTGGACCAGGCGTGCGTCCTCGGCGCCGAAGCCGCCCACCAGGCATCCGAGATGCGGTCCGTGCGGGCCCACGAATACGTCAGGGACTTCGAACGCCGGCTGGAGCCGTACCGCGACGCCGCCGCGGTCCGGGGCTACCGCGACCGGGTGGCGGCCCTGGGGTGAGGGCGCACCCGGGGCCGCGCCGCGAGCGGGCGGCCCCGGCCGGCCTCAGGCCGCGGTGCGCAGCGTGGCGGGTTCGACGAAGGCGGGCAGGCCGAAGTCCTGGAGCAGCGCGCGGGCGGCGCGGCGGCCCGAGTGCAGCGCGCCCTGGAGCGTGCTGATGTCGCGGTGGTCGCCGCAGACGTAGAGCCCGGCCAGCACCCGCACCGGCCGTTCCGTGTCGTGCGGCGCGGGCATCGCGGGCACCGCGTACGGGTCATGACGGGCGGTCAGCAGCTGCCACTCGTCGGTGCCGGCGTTGTGCACCCGCGCCAGCTGCGGCCGGACCGCCCTGTCCAGCGCGGACGCCGGGAGCGCGGCGGCGGCGCCCAGCACCACCGTCGTGACCAGCGTGCGTCCGGCGGGCGCACGCGAGGGGTCGACGGCGCCGGCCGCGTAACTCCAGGCGACGGGGCCTTCCGTGGTCAGGATCAGCGGCGTCTCGCGCGGGGCGGCGGGGCGCGGGCCCAGGCCCGCGGGTGCGGTGTGGTGCAGCACGGCCGCCGGATGGAACGGCGGCACCCGCAGTCCCGGAAGCAGCCCGGCGGCCTCCCGCGCCCCGGTCGCCACCAGCACCGCACGGCAGGGGACCGGACCGTGCTCCGCCGTGGTGACCGCGGTGGTGGAGACGGAGGTGACGCGGACGGAGGTGCGGACGGTGCCGGGCGGCAGGCCGGCGGCGAGCGCGTCGGGGAGTGCGCCGGCGCCGCCGGCCGGCAGACACAGCCGCCCCTCGGCGAACGCCCGCAGCGCAGGCAGCGCGCCGCGGCTGGAGTCGCTCAGCCGCGGGTCGCCCAGCAGCGCTCCCAACAGCGGGCGGAGGAACGCGTCGTGGGCGCGCGGCGGGAAGACCGGGCGGCTCGCCAGGGCGTCGGCGACCGGCCGGTCGGGCACCGGCCGGTCGCCGTGCCGGTCGGTACGGCGGTCGGGGGAGCGGTCCAGGTGCCGGTCGGCGCGCGACAGGGCGCGCGCTGCCGCCAGTGCGCCCCTTGTGCTTCGGAGGGCGCTGACCCGCTGCGCCCGGCGGCCGTTGTGCAGGCCGAGCCACGGCGCGAACCGGCTGAGCGCCAGGCCCTCGAGACCGGGTGTCCTGAGCAGTCCCGGTGTCGCGATCAGCGGCCGGCCGCCGTGGTCGAGACGGAACCCGTCGAGGTCGTCGGTCGCCGACCTGCCGCCGATCCGCGAGGCGGCCTCCAGCACTGTGACGGAGAGCCCGGCGGCGGTCAGATGGCGGGCGGCGGCCAGTCCGGACGGACCGGCCCCCACGATGACGACGTCCACGGTCGATGCGGTGCGCAGCACGTGCCCTCCCGGAGTCGGCCCCGTCGCCGGCGGCACCGTGCCGGTGCCCGGCGCCACCGTGGTGATGCCCGGTGCCGGCGCGGGGGATGCCGAATGATGTGTGCGTGCACGGTAGGGACGGCATCGGGCATGCGGACAGGGTCGTGCGGGGGCGCGTCGGTGCGGCCCGCGCACCGTCCGGGCACCCGGCCCTGGCTGACGGCCCGTCAAGCGGCCCTGACGGCCGCCTCGATCCCCGGGTCGGTGAAGCGGAAGCCGCTCTCCAGGAGGCGTCGCGGGATCACCCGCTGGCTCCCCAGGACGTCCCCGGCGAATTCGCCGAGCGCGAGGCGCAGCGCGGGCGCGGGCACCGGGAACGGCGTCGGACGGTGCAGCACCCGCCCCATCACGGCGGTGACCTCGCGGTTGGTGACCGGCTCGGGCGCGGTGAGGTTGACCGGACCGGTCAGCGCCTCGGTGTCGATGAGGTGGCGCAGCGCGGCGATGTGGTCCCGGAGGGAGATGAAGCTCCAGTACTGGCTGCCGTCCCCGAGCCGCCCGCCGAGCCCCAGCCTGAACAGCGGGAACAGCCGCCCCCACGCACCGCCTGACCGGGCCACGACCAGGCCGGTACGGGCGAAGACGGTCCTGATGCCGGCGTCGCGGGCCGCGGTCGCCGCGTCCTCCCAGTCGACGCAGACCGACGGCAGGAAGCCCTCGCCTGGCGGCGCCGACTCATCGGTGCGCCGGTCGCCGGTGTCGCCGTAGTAGCCGATCGCGCTGCCGGAGACGAAGACCCGCGGCGGGACGTCCAGAGAGGCGACGGCCTCGGCGACGGCGGCGGTGCCCAGCACCCGGCTGTCGCGGATCTCGCGCTTGTAGGCGGCGGTCCAGCGGTGGTCGCCCACCCCCGCCCCCGCCAGGTGCACCACCGCGTCGCAGCCTGCCAGGCCCGCCGCGTCCACCTCCTGGCGCAGGGGATTCCAGCGCACCTCGTTGTCGGCCGCGGGCGGGCGCCGCACCAGGCGGACGACGCCGTGCCCGTCCGCGCGCAGCGACCGTACGAGAGCTGTGCCGATGAGACCGGTCGAGCCGGTGATCGCGATCCGCATGGGGCCATACTGCCCGCAGCGCGGCCGGGAGGCGCGGCGGCGGAACGGGGGCCCTACGCGCGGAAGCGTTCCCACAGCTGCGGGAAGCGCTCCGCCAGAGCCGCGTCGTCGTCGAAGTCGAGGTAGTCGCCCAGGGGTTCGCGCGGTGCCGGGGTCAGTCCGAGATCGGGCAGTGCGGCGCCGGTCAGTTGCTCGTACGCCTCGTCGGCTGCGTAGCCCAGCTCCTCCGCGTCGCCGTCGGACTCCTCGTCGAACGGGCCCACCAGGGAGGCGAGCTGGTCAGGATCGTGCAGCGCGCCCTCGAACACCTCGCGGCCCTGGCCGATCAGCCAGCAGCGGAAGTAGTCGAAGGCGTCGTCGCTCGCGCCGTCCAGCATCATGGCGGCGGCGGCCCACAGGTCCCACGTGTAGGCGCGGTTGTAGCGGGCCTCGAAGTGGCGGGCGAAGTCCACGACGGCGTCCGGGTCGAGGCCCAGCAGCCGTTCGGTCAGCTCGTCCGCCTGTTCCTCGGGGTCGGCATCGGCGGCCTCGCGGGAGGTGTCGATCAGCTCCCAGAACTTCGTCTCGTCCATCACCGCTCCATGATCGGCCCTGGCGGCCCGCCCTGCACGCGGAATGCCCCGGATGCGGCCCTCTTCTGCCCGGGAATGATCACCCGCGGGTGTGACCGGTGCAAGAATCAGTCGTTGGAAGGCTGGCATCATCGGCACCTTCTCCGTCCCCGTCGGTAGATCTCCCCCCACCCCCTGAAGGACGCTTCCAGGCCATGCCCATGGATGAACGAACCCGGGCCGATGTCGAACGGGCCGAGGCGGCCATCGTCGAGCACTACCCGCGGCTGGTGCGCCTGGCGTACCTCGTGCTGCCGCCGTCGATGGGTCGCCACCGCCGCGTGCTGACCGCACACGGACTGGTCCAGCGGGCGCTGCCCACGGGCCGCGGCAGGCCGCAGCGCGTGCTGCCGGGACAGCGCGCGCCGCAGGCCGAAGGGGGCTACCCGCTGGTGCGGCTGCGCGTCGTGCAGCTCGCGCTCGCCCAGGAGCGGCAGCCGCGCCGCTGGTCAGCGGTGCCGTTCGTCTGGGGGCTGCGGCTCTTCCCCCGGGCCGGCGGCGCCGACGAACTCGCCCTGGACCAGGCGCTGTCCAAGCTGACCGCGCCGGAGCGTGCCGCCGTCGGGCTGTGGCATCTGGAAGACATGGACGAGGACGACGTCGTCGCGGTGCTGGACGCCGCAGGCGCCGAGGACCCGGGCGCCGCCCAGCGGGCCGCGGTGGCGCTTGACCGCGAGTCGGGTCCGGCGACCGCGACGCTGCTGGACTCCGGCGAGTTCGACCCCTGCACGCTGCAGACCAGGCCCACCGACCTGCTGCGCCGCAGGCAGCTGACGCGGTCGGCGATGGCCGTCGCCGTGGTGCTCGCGGTGAGCGGGGCGGCGCTCGGGGTCGTCGTCGGCGGCGGATCGGACGGCGGGCGGCGGGGCCGGGCCACGACGGTGGCGCAGCAGGCGCTGGACCCGGACCGGCTGCTGCGCACGCCCAACGACGCCTGGGCCGACACCTCCCGGGTCGACTTCACCGCCTGGTCGCCGCGCGGCAGCGACACCGGTGACCGGGAGCTGCTGCGGCGGGCGCTGCGGGTCTGGGCGGAACCTGGCCACGACGTGCACATCACGGCGTCGGCCGGCACCTCGACCCGGCCGCCTGACCAGCCGCCGCGGCTGCTGTACGCGGGCATGATCGACGGCGTCATGGTGGTGGTTCTCCACGACGGCGAGCGGCTGGTGCGCTACGCCGAGCCCGCGAACGCCCCGGCCTCACTGGAGTTCGCGCGGGTCGACAACGCCGATCTGACGACCGGTGGCGCGCTGGTCATCGGGCGCGGCGACGGCTGGATGCGCTTTCTGATCGCCCCGTGGGTCACCGACGCCACCACACGGGACCTGCTGACGCCGAAGGCACCCGCGAAGCCGCTGCGCGTGGCGCCTGACGGGGTCACCGACCGGGTGCCGACACCGCCGACGGGCGCCTCCTGCGGACAGTGGCCGGTGGCGCAATTCCATTCATCGGAACGGGTGGTTGAGCGCCATAACTTCCTCATGACCGACCTCGGCGATCTCGCGCCGGTGCACCTCACCTACCTGCCGCCGCCCGCCGCCGGCCACCCGGCGGACGCTCCCGTCGAGGCGACCGGCGCCCCCGCCCTGCAGAACTGGGCGCATTCCGCCTGCTCCCTGCGGGAGTTGCGGGGCGCGGGCGTACGGTCGGTGGACAACTGGGTGTATGCGCAGCAGCCCCTTCCCGAGCACGGCGGTCGCGCCACCTGGGTGTGCAGCCGCGCCGACACCTGGCAGGGCCCCGGCCGCGTCACCGTGCAGTTCCAGCCACCGGCCGCCCGGCCCGCCGATCCCGTACGGATCGTCGGCAGGGCCCAGGACACCGCCGCCTGCAGCCGGTACGGCCGGCAGGTCGTCGGCGACACCCGCTGGCGGGCGAAGTCGGGCACGTGGTACCTCCTGGCCGCCGGCAGCCACGGCATCCAGGGACTCGACGTCACCGGCGCGGTACGCCACGGGGCGGCCGGCGCCACCCTCGCCGTACGCGCCCCGCAGGACGCGCCCGCCCGGGTGGCGGCCCGGCTGCCGGACGGCGGGATGCTGCACGCGTTCCGGCCGTGACGGGACGTGACGGGGCCGGGGCGGGGCCGGGGCGGTGGCGCCGCCGGGCCCCGGACCTGCGCCGGGCGCCGCCGCGGAGGAATCCGCCGTCGAAACCCGACAGGAGGTGTCGGGATGGGCTGCCACCGTCGCTGTGTACCTCTCACACACCGACGGCGAAGGAGTGGCAGCGATGACGGCAGCGGCCGATGTGACGGAACGGTCCCCGCAGGGCGAACTGGCGGGACGGGTGGCCCTGGTGGCCGGGGCCACCAGGGGCGCGGGGCGGGCGATGGCGGTGGAGCTGGGCCGGGCGGGCGCGTTGGTGTACGTAACGGGGCGGACGACCCGGGGCCGGGTCAGCGAGGTCGGCCGGCCCACGGAGACCATCGAGGAGACCGCGGAGCTGGTCACCGCAGCAGGCGAGGCGGCCCGTAGGGCCTCGGTCAAGGGTGGTGGTGGGCGACGGGCGGGCGGCATCGGTATCGGCGTACCGACCGACCATCTGGACCCGGCGCAGGTCAGGGCGCTGATCGAGCGGATCGACCGGGAGCAGGGGCGGCTGGACGTACTCGTCAACAGCGTCTGGGGCGGCGACCGGCTGATCGAGTTCGACACCAGACTCTGGGACCTGGACCTGGACAACGGTCTGCGGATGTTCCGGCTGGGCATCGACACCCACATCATCACCAGCCACTACGCGCTGCCGCTGCTGATCCGGCGGCCCGGCGGCCTGGTGGTCGAGATGACCGACGGCACCGCCGCCTCGAATCGCAGGTACCGCGACAGCCTCTGCTTCGACCTCACCAAGAACGCCCCGCACCGCATCGCCTTCGGCCTCGCCGCCGAGCTGAAGGAGTACGGCGGCACCGCGGTCTCGCTCACCCCCGGTTTTCTGCGGTCCGAGGAGATGCTGGACCACTTCGGGGTGACGGAGGAGACCTGGCGCGACGCGGTGGCCGAGGAACCGCACTTCGCCATCGCCGAGTCACCGGCCCTTGTCGCCCGCGCCGTACGGGCACTGGCCGCCGACCCCGACAGGCGGCGCTGGACCGGTCAGTCGCTCTCCAGCGGCCAGTTGGCGCGCGCCTACGACTTCACCGACGCCGACGGCTCCCGGCCCGACTGCGACGGCTACTTCGAGGACGTCGTCTTCGGCGGGAAGGACGCGACCGCGGAGGACTACCGGTGACCGGTGGTAGTGACGCCGGCCAGGAGTTAGGAGTACAGCGCGGCTGTCCGCCGGGCCGCCGCGGCGAACCGGTCGCGCAGCGCCGCGGGGGCCAGCACCTCGGCCTCCGGGCCCAGCGCCAGCAGCTGCGCGTAGGCGACCTCGGCGTCCTCCACGGCCAGGGTGACGGTCCGCAGCCCCTGCCCGTCCGGCTCCCCGGCCGCGGCGACCGCCTCCCGGGCGGCGGCGGGCTCGGTGACGTACGGGAGTTGGCGTATGCCGCGCTCCGACAGGCGGAGCACCACCTCCGCCCGCAGGATCGAGCGCTTGAACTGCTCGGCCCGCTCCTCCCAGAAGGCGGGCAGGTCGAAGGCGGTGTCACGGGCGAAGCGCGTGCTGTCCGCCGCCACGGCCGTGAAGCGGTCCACGCGGTAGACGCGGAACGCCGGGGCGACGCCAGGGTCCGCGGGCCCTTCGCCGGACGGCGGCAGGGCGCGCGCCGCCAGATACCAGACCCCCGCCTTCAGCACGAGGCCGTACGGCTCCAGCTCCCGCGCCACCTCCTTGTCCTTGCGGAGGTAGCGGGCGGTGATCCGGCGGTCGTCCCACACCGCGTCGGCGACGGCCGGCAGCAGGGCCGGCGGCTCCGGCTCCTGATACCAGGCGGGCGCGTCCAGATGGAAGCGCTGCGCGGCGCCCGCCGCGGCGTCGCGCAGCTCGGGCAGCAGGGCGGCGGAGACCTTCAGCCGGGCGGCGGACGCGGCGTCCGACAGGCCCATCTCGCGCAGCGCGGAGGGGACTCCGGACAGGAAGAGCGCCCCCGCCTCGCTGCGGCCGAGGCCCGTCAGCCGGGTGCGGTAGCCGCCTATCAGGCGGTAGCCGCCACTACGGCCGCGGTCGGCGTAGACGGGCACCCCGGCCTCGGAGAGTGACAGGACGTCCCGCGCGACCGTGCGCTCGGACACCTCCAGCTCCTGCGCCAGCTCGCCGGCCGTCATCGACACCCGCGACTGGAGCAGCAGCACCATCTTGATCAGCCGTGCAGCACGCATGTCCTCATCATGCCGGGCGCCACTGACAACGGCCCGGCGGCAGCCAACACCGGGCAGGGGGCGGGAAGTTGAACGGCCCCGCCGGGGCGCCACCTCGAAGGCGGCGTCCCGGCAGGGCCGGTGGGGGTTCCCGTGCGAAGATCCCGGGCGCGGTGGTGATCTCCGCACGGGAGCCGGGTGAGCGGCCCGCCGCGGCGCCGTGGGGCGCGCGCCGCGGACACGCTCGGATCGGGCGGGCGGCTCCCGGTGTCGGCCGGGGCCGCCCACAGCTCACAGGCCGTAGCGCTGCCTGGCCTCCTTGACGGTCTCCGGCTTGACCTCGCCGCGGCGGGCCAGCGCGGCCAGCGCCTGGACGACCACCGACTGCGGGTCGACACCGAAGTGCCGGCGGGCCGCGTCACGGGTGTCGGACAGGCCGAAACCGTCGGTCCCGATGGAGACCCAGTCCTGCTCGACCCACGGCGCGATCTGGTCGGGGACCGCCCGCATCCAGTCGCTGACCGCCACGACCGGTCCTGGCGCACCGGCCAGCGCGCGGGTCACGTACGGCACCCGGTCCTCGCCGTCCAGCCGGGCCTCATCGCAGGCCAGCGCGTCGCGGCGGAGCTCCGTCCAGGACGGCGCCGACCAGACGTCGGCGGCGACGCCCCAGTCGGCGGCCAGCAGCTGCTGCGCCTCCAGGGCCCAGTGGATCGCGGTGCCGGACGCCAGCAGCTGCATCTTCGGGCTGTCGGCGGACGCGTCCGCGGCCTCCTGGTAGCGGTAGAGGCCGCGCAGGATGCTCTCCTCGTCCACCCCCGCGGGCATGGCCGGCTGCACCTTGGTCTCGTTGTAGACCGTCAGGTAGTAGAAGACGTCCTCGGAGTTCTCGCCGTACATCCGGCGCAGCCCCTCCTTGACGATCACCGCCACCTCGTACGCGAACGCCGGGTCGTAGGAGAGCGCCGCCGGGTTCGTCGAGGCGATCAGGTGCGAGTGGCCGTCCGCGTGCTGGAGGCCCTCGCCCGTCATCGTCGTACGGCCCGCGGTGGCGCCGATGACGAAACCGCGGCCCAACTGGTCGGCGAGCGCCCAGAATTGGTCGGCGGTGCGCTGCCAGCCGAACATCGAGTAGAAGATGTAGAACGGGATCATCGGCTCGCCGTGCGTCGCGTACGACGTCGCGGCGGCGGTGAAGTCGGCCAGCGAACCGGCCTCGGTGATCCCCTCGTTGAGGATCTGGCCGTCCGTGGCTTCCTTGTACCAGAGGAGCTGGTCGCGGTCGACGGGGTCGTACGTCGCGCCCTTGGGGGAGTAGAGCCCCGCCGTCGGGAAGAGCGACTCCATACCGAAGGTACGGGCCTCGTCGGGGACGATCGGCACCCAGCGCCTGCCGGTCTCCTTGTCCCGCATCAGGTCCTTGACCAGCCGGACGAACGCCATGGTGGTGGCGATCTCCTGGCTGCCCGAGCCCTTCTTCAGCGCGTCGAAGGTCTTGTCGGCGGGCATCGGCAGCGGCTTGGCCGCCACCTTGCGGGCCGGCGCGGGACCGTCCAGGGCCGCCCGGCGCTCGCGCAGGTAGACCATCTCGGGGGAGTCGTCGGCGGGACGCCAGTACGGGACGAGGTCGCCTTCCAGGGCGCTGTCCGGGATCGGCAGCTCCAGGAGGTCGCGCATGGTGCGGAACTCCTGCATGGTCAGCTTCTTCATCTGGTGGTTGGCGTTACGCGACTCGAAGCCCGTGCCGAGGGTGTGGCCCTTGACGGTCTGCGCCAGGATGACGGTCGGCGCACCCTTGTGCTCGACGGCGGCACGGTAGGCGGCGTACACCTTGCGCGGCTCGTGGCCGGCGCGTGAGGTCTGGAACAGCTCCAGCAGCTTCGCGTCGGAGAGCGAGTCGCCCAGCGCGCGCAGCGAGGGCTCGGCACCGAAGAAGTGCTCGCGGAGGTAGGCGGCGTCGCGGGTCGCGTAGGTCTGGAACTGCGCGTCGGGCGTCTGACGCAGCCGGCGCAGCAGCGCGCCGTCCGTGTCGCGGGCGAAGATCTCGTCCCACGCCTGGCCCCACAGGGCCTTGACGACGTTCCAGCCCGCGGCGCGGAACTGGGACTCCAGCTCCTGCACGATCTTGTAGTTCGGGCGGACCGGGCCGTCCAGGCGCTGGAGGTTGCAGTTGATGACGAAGGTGAGGTTGTCCAGGCCCTCGCGGCCGGCCAGTGCCAGTGCGGCGGTCGACTCGGGCTCGTCCATCTCGCCGTCACCCAGGAACGCCCATACGTGGGAGTTCGCGGTGTCCTTGATGCCGCGGTGCTTCAGGTAGTGGTTGAAGCGCGCCTGGTAGATGGCGGAGAGCGGGCCCAGGCCCATGGAGACGGTGGGGAACTCCCACAGCCAGGGCAGACGGCGCGGGTGCGGGTACGAGGGCAGGCCCTCGCCGCCGGCCTCCTGGCGGAAGTGGTCCAGCTGCTCCTCGGTCAGACGGCCTTCGAGGAAGGCGCGGGCGTAGATGCCGGGGGAGGCGTGGCCCTGGATGTAGAGCTGGTCGCCGCTGCCGTCGCCCTCCTTGCCGCGGAAGAAGTGCTGGAACCCGGTCTCGTAGAGCCAGGCGGCCGACGCGAAGGTGGCGATGTGGCCGCCGAGTCCGAGCTTGGAGCCGCGGGTGACCATGGCGGCGGCGTTCCAGCGGTTCCAGGCGGTGATCCTGGCCTCCATCGCCTCGTCGCCCGGGAATTCGGGCTCGGCGGAGGTCGGGATGGTGTTGGTGTAGTCCGTCTCCAGCGGTGCGAGGTCCGGAGCCGCGGTGTGCTCCAGGGCCCTTCGCATCAGGTACGCGGCACGCTGCGGGCCCGCTGCCTGGGTGACGGCATCGAGCGACTCGCGCCACTCGGCCGTCTCCTCCGGGTCGCGGTCCGGGAGCTGGTCGAGCTGGCTGTACGGCAGGCGCACGGGATCGGGCATGGGTGGCCCCTTTCCGGACAGAGAGGGAATGCGGGTTCGGCAGGCATTCGGCAGGCAGGGGTGTCGCGCCCCACCGAGCGACGATACGCCTCTGATCGATGATCGATCAACGCACTCCGGAGGTATCGCCCAAAGTCGGCACAGCGTGCCCGCGTGACGGGCACCGCGTGCCACGTAAAGGGGGTGTCGGACCCGCCGCGGAACGCCCTCGGGGCTCCCGCTCAGACCCGCGGGGCGCAGCTCAGTACGTGGGCCTTGAGCAGTGTGCCGATCTTCGGGTCGCGGCGCCGGAACGCGTCCACGAGCTCCTGGTGGTCCTGCGCGTGCGACCGCGGCTCGGGGCTGAACCAGCGGATCGACAGCGTCGTCCACACCTCGATGCCCAGCGACTCCCAGGTGTGCAGCAACACGGCGTTCCCGGCCGCCCGCACGATCTCCCGGTGGAAGGCCACGGTGTGTCTGACCTGCTCCTCCCCGTCGGCCGTCAGGTCCGCCTCGCGCAGGGCCGCCACCTCGCGCTCCAGACGCGTGGTGTCCGCCGCCAGCCGCCCGGCCGCCAGCTCCGCCGCCACCTGCTCCAGGCCGGCCCGCACCGGGTAGCTCTCCTTCAGGTCGTCGGCGGTCAGATTCCGCACCCGTACGCCCTTGTTGGGCGCCGACTCGATCAGCTGGAGCGACTCCAGCTCGCGCAGCGCCTCGCGCACCGGGGTCTGGCTGACCTCCAGCTCCACCGCGATCCGCCGCTCCACGATCCGTTCGCCGGGCTGCCACCGGCCGCTGACGATCCCCTCGAGGATGTGCTCGCGGATCTGCTCGCGCAGCGAATGGACGACGGGCGGGGTCATGACGTGCTCCTCGCGGGTGGGGTGGTGACGGAGACGATACGGGGCGTGGCCACCGCCCGACCGGGTCCGCGGGCCCGATTCACACGTGGTTCTGCTCACTGCCGGTGCGTCCGGCGCCCCGGACTGCCGCCTATTTCCGGGCATTTGACCCGTAAAGGCCGCCGCGGGTGCCGCCCTGCGCGGTCCCGGTACGCGCGTGGCCCCGCCCGGACGGATCCGGGCGGGGCCACGCGTGCGGTGCGCTGTCAGCGCGTCGTTCAGAGACCGATCTCGGTCTCGAACTCGGCGGCTTCCAGGATCTGCTTGACCGTGGTCAGGTAACGGGCGGCGTCCGCGCCGTCCACCAGACGGTGGTCGTAGGAGAGCGCCAGGTAGGTCATGTCCCGGATGGCGATGGTCTCGCCGAGGTCGGGGTGGTTGATGACCACGGGGCGCTTGACGGTGGCACCGATGCCCAGGATGCCGACCTGGTTCGGCGGCACGATGACCGTGTCGAACAGGGCGCCGCGCGAACCGGTGTTGGAGATGGTGAAGGTCGCGCCGGCCAGGTCGTCCGGGGTGATCTTGTTGGAGCGGACCTTGCCCGCCAGATCCGCGGTCTTCTTGGCGATACCGGCGATGTTGAGGTCGCCCGCGTCCTTGATGACCGGGGTCATCAGGCCCTTCTCCGCGTCCACCGCGATACCGATGTTCTCGGTGTCGAAGTAGGTGATCGTGCCCTCGTCCTCGTTGATCCGGGCGTTGACGACCGGGTGGGCCTTCAGCGCCTGGACGGCGGCCTTGACGAAGAACGGCATCGGCGAGAGCTTGACACCCTCGCGGGCGGCGAAGGCGTCCTTGGCCTTGTTGCGCATCCGCATGATCGCGGTGATGTCCACCTCGACGACCGAGGTGAGCTGCGCCTGGCTGTGCAGGGCCTTCATCATGTTGTCGCCGATGACCTTGCGCATCCGCGGCATCTTGACGGTCTGACCGCGCAGCGGGGAGACCTCAAGGGCGGGGGCCTTCGAGACGGCGGCGGCCGGTGCGGCCGGTGCCGGTGCGGCGGCCTTGGCGGCGGCTGCGGCCTCGATGACGTCCTGCTTGCGGACGCGGCCACCGACGCCGGTGCCCTTGACCGTGGCGAGGTTGACGCCGTTCTCCGCGGCGAGCTTGCGCACCAGCGGGGTGACGTACGCGCCGTCGCCCTCACCCGCGGCCGGGGCCGGGGTGACCGGGGCCGGGGCGGCCGGGGCCGGCGCGGGGGCCGGAGCCGGTGCCGGGGCGGCCGGAGCAGCCGGGGCGGCGGGCGCGGGCGCCGGAGCGGCCGGTGCCGGAGCCGGGGCGGGCTCGGGCTGGGCGGCCGGTGCCGGGGCGGCCGGGGCGGCGGCGGGGGCCGCGGCCTGGTCCGCCGAACCGATGACGGCGAGCTTGGCGCCGACCTCGGCGGTCTCGTCCTCGCCGACCACGATCTCCAGCAGGGTGCCGGAGACCGGCGCCGGGATCTCGGTGTCGACCTTGTCGGTGGAGACCTCGAGGAGGGGCTCGTCGGCCGAGACCTCCTCGCCGACCTCCTTCAGCCAGCGGGT
This sequence comes from Streptomyces sp. NPDC048644, assembly GCF_043199105.1. NCBI lineage: Bacteria > Bacillati > Actinomycetota > Actinomycetes > Kitasatosporales > Streptomycetaceae > Streptomyces > Streptomyces sp. NPDC048644. The sequence goes on along the minus strand of NZ_JBICVO010000001.1, from coordinate 408,584 downwards.
GACGGTGCCCTCGGTGACGCTCTCGCCGAGCGCGGGGAGCACGACGTCGGTGCCCTGGGCGCTGCCTGCGGGGGCGGCGGCAGGGGCCGGTGCCTCGGCGGCGGGGGCCGGGGCGGGCTCGGGCTGGGCGGCCGGGGCCTCGGCGGCGGCCGGAGCCGGTGCCTCGGCGGGCGCGCCGCTGCCGTCGTCGATGAGGGCCAGCTCGGCGCCGACCTCCACGGTCTCGTCCTCGGCCACCTTGATGGAGGAGAGGATGCCGGCGGCCGGCGCGGGGATCTCGGTGTCGACCTTGTCGGTCGACACCTCGAGCAGCGGCTCGTCGGCCTCGACGCGTTCACCCTCGGCCTTGAGCCAGCGGGTGACGGTGCCCTCGGTGACGCTCTCGCCGAGCGCCGGAAGGGTTACGGAAACCGCCATGGTTTCTGTTGCTCCTAACGGATGGGGTTTCCCCTGCCCGAACGGTGTCGAGACGGCGGGGAAGTGCGGATGTGGTCGCGCCCGGGACTGGGGTCAGTCGTGGGAGTGGAGGGGCTTGCCGGCCAGGGCCAGGTGGGCCTCCCCGAGAGCCTCGTTCTGCGTCGGGTGGGCGTGCACGAGCTGCGCCACCTCGGCCGGCAGAGCCTCCCAGTTGTAGACCAGCTGGGCCTCACCGACCTGCTCGCCCATACGGTCACCGACCATGTGGACGCCGACCACGGCACCGTCCTTGACCTGGACGAGCTTGATCTCGCCCGTGGTCTTGAGGATCTTGCTCTTGCCGTTGCCCGCGAGGTTGTACTTGAGTGCGACGACCTTGTCGGCGCCGTACAGCTCCTTGGCCTTCGCCTCGGAGATGCCCACCGAGGCGACCTCGGGGTGGCAGTACGTCACGCGCGGCACGCCGTCGTAGTCGATCGGCACGGTCTTGTGACCGGCCAGCCGCTCCGCCACCAGCATGCCCTCGGCGAAGCCGACGTGCGCGAGCTGGAGGGTGGGAACGAGGTCACCGACGGCCGAGATGGTCGGCACGTTGGTCTGCATGTACTCGTCGACCAGGACGTAGCCGCGGTCCATCGCGACGCCCTGCTCCTCGTAGCCGAGGCCCGCGGAGACCGGCCCGCGGCCGATCGCGACCAGCAGCACCTCGGCCTCGAAGGTCTTGCCGTCGGCGAGGGTGACCTTCACGCCGTCGGTGGTGTACTCGGCCTTGTCGAAGAAGGTGCCGAGGTTGAACTTGATGCCGCGCTTGCGGAAGGCCCGCTCCAGCAGCTTGGAGCTGTTCTCGTCCTCGACCGGGACGAGGTGCTTGAGGCCCTCGATGATGGTCACGTCGGTGCCGAAGGACTTCCACGCCGAGGCGAACTCGACGCCGATGACGCCGCCGCCCAGGACGATCGCGGACTTCGGCACGCGGTCCAGCGTCAGCGCGTGGTCCGATGAGATGATCCGGTCGCCGTCGATCTCCAGGCCCGGCAGCGACTTCGGCACGGAGCCGGTCGCCAGCAGGACGTGGCGGCCCTGCACACGCTGGCCGTTGACGTCGACGGAGGTCGGGGAGGAGAGCTTGCCCTCACCCTCGATGTAGGTCACCTTGCGCGAGGCGATCAGACCCTGGAGGCCCTTGTACAGGCCCGAGATGACCTCGTCCTTGTACTTGTGGACCGCCGCGATGTCGATGCCTTCGAAGGTGGCCTTGACACCGAACTGCTCGCTCTCGCGCGCCTGGTCGGCGATCTCGCCGGCGTGCAGCAGCGCCTTCGTGGGGATGCAGCCGTTGTGCAGGCAGGTACCGCCGACCTTGCCCTTCTCGATCAGGGCGACGTCCAGGCCCAGCTGCGCCCCGCGCAGGGCAGCGGCGTAACCGCCGCTACCGCCTCCGAGGATCACTAGGTCGAAAACGGTGCTGGCGTCGTTCGCCACGTCACGTCCTCCATGCATGGGTACGCCGGAGCCGGTCTCCGATGACCGGGCGGCGGCTGTGGTTCGGCCGCTTTTAACTTCGGCCCTGGGTAAGGGGGGCCCTGTCCTGCCAAGAACCCATCTTCGCACTTGTTCCACGAAGCTGGGACGGCGGGCCGGGCCAGGAGGCGCCCGACGGGCCGCCTTCCGGGGTTACTCGTGCGTAATGGCGTGCGGATTTCGTTGAGGGCGAACGCGGCCCCCGCGCACACCGGTGGCACACCGACGGCCCCGGGCGGTGCGCCCGGGGCCGTACGGACAAATCAGGCGAGCGGGACGGGTGCCCGTCAGCCGAGGTCGCCCGACGCGGTGCGCTCGGCCAGCCGCACCAGGGTGCGCACGGCGGAGCCGGTGCCGCCCTTGTGGGTGTAGCCGAACGGGGCGCCCTCGTGGAAGGCAGGGCCCGCGATGTCCAGGTGGGCCCAGGTGATGCCCTCGCCGACGAACTCCTTCAGGAAGAGTCCGGCGACCAGGCCGCCGCCCATCCGCTCGCCCATGTTGGCGATGTCGGCGACGGTGGAGTCCATGCCCTTGCGCAGCTCGGCGGGCATCGGCATCGGCCAGGACTGCTCGCCGACCTCTTCCGAGATCTCGTGGATCGTGGTACGGAACGCCTCGTCGTTGGCCATGATGCCGAAGGTGCGGTTGCCCAGCGCCAGCACCATCGCACCGGTCAGCGTCGCGACGTCCACGATCGCGTCAGGCGACTCCTCCGACGCGCGGGTCAGCGCGTCGGCCAGCACCAGCCGGCCCTCGGCGTCGGTGTTGAGCACCTCGACCGTCTTGCCGCTGTACATGGTCAGCACGTCACCGGGGCGGACGGCGTTGCCCGACGGCATGTTCTCGGCGAGCGCCAGCCAGCCGGTGACGTTCACCTCCAGGCCGAGCCTGGCGGCGCAGGTCACCGTGGCGAAGACCGCGGCGGCGCCGCTCATGTCGCACTTCATGGTCTCGTTGTGGCCGGCCGGCTTGAGCGAGATGCCGCCCGAGTCGTAGGTGATGCCCTTGCCGACCAGTGCGAGGGTCTTGGCCGCCTTGGGGTGCGTGTAGGCGAGGCGCACCAGGCGCGGCGGGGCGTCCGCGCCCTGGCCGACGCCGATCAGGCCGCCGTAGCCGCCCTTCTTGAGCGCCTTCTCGTCCAGCACCTCGACCTTGAGGCCGAATTCCTTGGCCGCGGCCTGCGCCTCGGCGGCGAAGGACTTCGGGTTGAGGTCGTTGGGCGCCATGTTGATCAGGTCGCGGGCGCGGTTGATCTCCGCGGCCAGCGCCTGGGCGCGCTCGGCGGCGGCCTTGAACTCCTTGTCGCGCGGCTTGCCGCCGATGAGCGCGATCTCCGCGAGCGGCGCCGACGCGCTGTCGCCGCCCTTCGTGCCCTTCGCGTCCTTCGTGCCCTTCTTCGCGCCGTTGCTGCGGTACGCGGTGAAGGCGTACGCGCCGAGCAGTGCGCCCTCGGCGACCGCGGCGGCTGCCTCGGCGTCCTCCAGCGGCAGCGCGAAGCCGGCCTTCTTGGTGCCGGTCAGCGCGCGGGCCGCGCTGCCCGCTGCGCGGCGCAGCGTTTCGTTGTCGTAGGCGTCGCCCTTGGCGGGTGCCGCGCCGAGGCCGACCGCGACCACGACCGGAGCCTTGAGGCCACCGGCTGCGGGCAGCTTGGTCACCTCGCCCTCGGCACCCGTCGCGCCGAGGGTCTCCAGGACGGCGGCGAGCTTGCCGCCGAACGCCTCGTCCACGGCTTCGGCGCCGGGGGCGGGCACGACGCTTTTGGCGCCCTTGGCCACTCCCACGACGACAGCATCCGCGCGCGCCGTTGCGGCGGAAGAAGTACTGAGGGTCAGTGCAGTCACGGTGATGAAAGTCCTGTTCCGTCCGGGGATCCGTTCGCGCTCGGGGCGCTGCTGCGGCCGAGCCTACGCTCGGCGGGCCCGCGAGGCGCCGGGTGCGGCCGGGCGGGAGCGGTGTGCCGAGGGGGTCGAGGCCGTGCCCGTGGGGCCCAACAGGGCGTCCGAGGCGGGGGAGTTGCGGTGATCCGTACGGATTTGCCACGGGGGTGGGAAGGGGAGGGTTCACCGGGTATCCACCCGGAATGAGACCCGTGCCACAAGGGGCGTCCGGGTGAGGCGGTGTCACCGTGCCTCCTGTGGCGGGCCGGTCGGCCCGGCGCACCCCGGAGCGGCCCCGTTCCCTGCCCGCTTCAGCCCAGCGCCAGGACGACCAGCGCCGTCAGCCCCGCGGTCTCCGCGAGCGCGCCGAACACGTCGCCCGTCACCCCGCCGAACCGCCGCAGGCAGTGCCGCAGCAGCAGCTCGGACGCGGCCAGCGCGAGCAGCGCCGCCACTCCCGCGTGCACCGCGCCGTACGGCGAGGACAGTGCGCCGGCCGCCGCGCAGGCGGCGACCACCAGCGCGGCGCACAGCAGCCCGGCGCGCACCGGTACGGTCCCGGCCACGACGGCGCCCAGGCCCTCGGGGCGGGCGGCCGGCACCCCCCGCCGGGATGCCAGGGTCAGCGCGCAGCGGGCGCAGACCCCGGCGACGGTGGCGGCCACGGCGCCCGGCACCCAGCCCGTCGCGTACAGCTCGGCCAGCGCGGCCACGTGGGCAAGCAGCGTGAACAGCAGCGTGAGGACGCCGAACGGGCCGATGTCGGACTGCTTCATGATGCGCAGCGCCTGCTCGGCGGGCTTCGCGCTGCCCAGCCCGTCGGCGGTGTCGGCGAGACCGTCCAGGTGCAGTCCGCGGGTGAGCGCGGCGGGCACCGCCGCGCTGCCGACCGCGGCCAGCAGCGGCCCGCCGCCCAGCGCCAGCAGCACCCCGCCGAGCGCGGCCGACAGCAGTCCGGCCACCAGCCCGGCGAGCGGCGCGCAGAGCATCCCGCCGCGCGCGGTCGCCCGGTCCCAGCGGCGCACCCGCACCGGCAGCACCGTCAGCGTCCCGAAGGCGAAGCGCAGCGCGTCACCGGGCCCCGGAGCGGCGGGGGGCGCGGCGTCGGCGGCGGGGTCGGGCGCGTCGGTCATCGCGGCAGGCTATCCCGGCGCACCCGGCGGTAAATTGCCCAAACCCATCAATCACGACATATGTGGAGCATGTGGCATGGGTCACTGGTGGTTCCGCAACATCGTCGAACCCGGGAAGCTGCCCCTGCTGCTGGCCCTCGCCGCGTTCGTGCTGACCTTCGCCTTCACCCGGGCCGTCACCCGCCTCATCCGCGCGGGGAAGGGCCCGTTCCGCAACGTCACCCCGGGCGGCGTGCACGTCCACCACGTCGTCCCCGGCGTCTGCCTGATGGTCGTCGGCGGCTTCACCACCATCGCCGGCGGGCGGCAGGGCGTCGGGTCCGGGATCGCCGCCGTGCTGTTCGGCGCGGGCACGGGGCTTGTCCTGGACGAGTTCGCGCTGATCCTGCACTTCGGCGACGTCTACTGGACCGAGGAAGGCACCAAGAGCGTCGAGATCGTCATCGTCACCGCCGCGCTGGTCGCCCTGATCCTCGGCAGCTTCCTGCCGTTCGGCGTCAACGAACTGGGGCCCGACGAGGCCCGCGACCGGCTGAACGTGGTCCGCACCGCCGGCCTCAACTTCCTCCTCGCCCTCATCGCCCTCGCCAAGGGGAAGGTCAGGATGGCGGTCATCGGCGTGCTCGTACCGTTCGTCGCGCTCTTCGGTGCCGTCCGGCTCGCCCGCCCCAACTCGCCCTGGGCCAGGCGCTGTTACCGCCGCCGTCCCCGGGCGCGGGCCCGCGCCGCGCTCCGCGCGCGGCGCCACGACCAACGCTGGTCGGGACTGCGCCGCAAGGCCGAACACCTCATCGGGGGTGCTCCGAGCCGCTGACGCACGGGGCGGGCGCCGCCGCACGCCGCCGGTGGACCAGCTCCCACCCCGCGCACACCAGCAGCATCGCCGCCACCGCCGCGATGTGCTCCTTGCCCGCCAGGTTGTTCTTGATGAACAGCACCTCGCCGACCATCGCCGCCACCACCGCCGCACACGTCACCCGCGCGCGGTAGCGCCAGCACACGAACACCGCGAGGCCCACCACAGCCGCCGAAGGACCCGTGTCGACCACCAGCGCCTCCCCGGGCGGCAGCCCGAGCGGATGGCCTGGCCCGAGGGCGATGCCGAGCCGCGCGTACAGCGTCCCGGCGAGCGTCGCCGTGTACGCCAGCGCCAGCGTCCAGCGCCGGCCCAGCGCGATCTCGGCGACGCCGAACACCACGAGCACCTGCGCGAGCGCGCCCCACACCGGCAGGTCGAGCGCCGGGACGAACAGCGACAGCGGGGTGCGCAACAGGGCCAGCCACAGCGGCGCTTCGGCGTACACCGCGCCCAGATCCTGCACCGGCTGATAGCCCCACGGCTGGTTCTGCACGAACTGGAGGACCAGCGTCAGCGCCACCGAGGCGAGCGTCAGCGGGATCGCCCGCAGCTTCCGCTCCGCCAGCGCCGCCCGCACGCACCGCAGCAGCGGCCCCCACTCGGCGCGTACGGCGCGACGCAGGGCCGGCTCGCTCATCGGGTGCTCTCCAGGTGCTCACGGCCGCACCGTTCCGGAAGGCCGGGCCGCCCGGGAAAGCCGCCGGCGCCGTCGCCGCGCCGCACGGTGCGCTGACCACCGAGCATGGACCGGGGCCCCGGGGACGGCCGGTATTTCGCCGGGGCGCGGAAGAGCGAATCGATGGGACACCACCGGGAGACGGAACGAAGCGGCACGCGCACCGGATGCGCCACCGGGCCCGCGGGCCGCGCACCGCGTACCAAGACGCCGCCGCGCGCCACCGCGTTCACCCGCAGCCGCGTGACCTCCGCCTCGCCGGCCCCGCCGTCCCCCGTACCCGTCCGGCGCAAGCCGACCGCCCCCTCCGTGTCGTGGTCAGGAGGGGCGCGGTGTCAGTCACGCACCGGCAGCTCCGCCGCCAGGTCCGCCGCCGCCCGCACCAGCGGCAGCGCCAGCAGGGCGCCGGTCCCCTCGCCCGCTGTGACGCCGTGATCCAGCAGCGGGTTGAGCGCGATCCGGTCCAGCGCCTTGGCCTGGGCCGGCTCCCCGCTGCGCTGCCCGGCCAGCCACCAGTCCGGCGCACGGAACGCCACCCGCTGCGCCACCAGGGCACACGCGGCCGAGACCACCCCGTCCAGGATCACCGGCGTACGGCGCACCGCGCTCTGGAGCAGGAAGCCGGTGATCGCGGTCAGGTCGGCGCCGCCGATGGTGGCCAGCAGCGCCAGCGGGTCGCCGAGCGCAGGCCGGGCCCGGCGCAGCGCGTCCCGGATCGCGGCGCACTTGCGCATCCAGGCCAGGTCGTCGAGACCGGCCCCGCCGCGCCCGGTGACCACCGAGGCGTCCGTGCCGCACAGCGCGGCGATCAGGGTGCTCGCCGCGGTGGTGCCGCCGACGCTGAGATCGCCCAGCACCACCATGTCCGTACCGGCGTCCGCCTCCTCGTCGGCCACCGCCATGCCGGCCCGGAAGGCGGCCTCGGCCTCCTCGGCCGTCAGCGCGTCCTCGGTGTCGATCCGGCCCGAGCCGCGGCGCACCCGGTGCCGGGTGACGTCCCCCGGCAGCTCGTCGGCGTCGCAGTCCACCGCCATGTCGATCACCCGCACCTGGACCCCGGCGCCACGGGCCAGCACGGCGGTCGCGCTCGCGCCGTCCAGCGTGGCCCGCACCAGGTCCGCGGTGCCGCCCGCGGGACGGCTGGAGACCCCGAGACCGGCCACGCCGTGATCGCCGGCGAACAACAGCACCCGCGGCTGCCCGAGGGGCCGAACCGGCACCCGCTGCTGGGTGGCGGCCAGCCAGTCACCCAGCTCGTCGAGGCGGCCGAACGCCCCGGGCGGCACGGCCAGGCGCGCCCGCCGCTCCTCGGCGTCGCGGCGCGCACCGCCGTCGGGGCGCTCGATCAGGTGGGCGAAGTCATCGAGGTTCAGGGCGCTCATTGGGCGCAGATTACCGGCAACCGTCCGACGGCGAGCCGGCCGGCAAGGACGCAGCCGCACCGGAGCGGATCACGGGCCGCCGCGCGCACACCGGGCGGACCGTACGGACGCCACCGGGCACGCCCTACGCCCTGCCGAACCGCACCTCGCACACCAGGGGTGTCCACGAGCGCAGCACCGGGAACCGCTGCCCGTACGCCCCGGCAGCGCCCGGCAGCGCGCCCCGCCCGCCCGGCAGCGGCAGCTCGCGCACCGCGGTGATCGCCGGGTGCAGCGCGGCGACCGCGGCCAGCTGACCGCGGTCCAGGCCCCAGCGCACCGGCGCGGGCCACCGGCCGCCGGACAGCGTGGTGCAGCGGCTGCTGAGGGTGGCCGCCGGGTGCGGCAGCGCGTCGAAGACCAGCGCGCCGCCCGGCAGTTGTTCGGCGCACGCCGCCAGCAGCTCCCGCACCTCGTGCGGGGCCAGCCGCACCGGCAGCCCAGGAGCGGTCACGATCACCCCGCGCTCCGGTGCGCACACCGCGTCCAGCCAGCCGTTGCCGTGCTCGGGACGCACCACGGTGCGCCGCCTGGCACCGTCGGGCAGCAGCATCCTGCGCACCGCGGCGGTCCGCGGCGACAGCACCGAAAGCCACTGCAACCGCCCGTTGTCCAGGCGCCAGTAGCCGGTGCCGAGTCCCTCGCCCAGCGCCACCACGGTCGCTTCGGGGTGCCGCGCCACATAGGCCCGTACGGCCGCGTCGAAGCAGCGGGCGCGCGGGCCCGACCGCCTGACCCCCGGCGGATCGACGGAGTCGGCGCGCCCCGCCCGGCCGAACGGGTCCTCGGGGTCGGGGGCCCACCGGCCCGCGTCCGGGCGGGCCCGCAGCACGGCGCGGGACGGGGCACCGGGCGCGGCGGCGCGCCCGTCGGGCGATGCGGTTCCGGTCAGCTCGGATTCGGTCACGGCTCAAGAGCACCCGCAGCCGGGCCCCCGGGCAAGCGGACACGGGCCCCCGCGGCCCTCCGTCATCCGCGCAGCGCAAGCGGCTGGCCCGCGACGACCAGCAGCAGCTGCTCGCACTCGGCCCCGAACGCCGCGTTGAGCCGCCCCAGTTCGTCCCGGAACCTGCGGCCCGCCGCGGTCGCAGGCACCACACCGGAACCGACTTCGTTGCTGACCGCCACCACCGGCCTGTGGGTCGCCCGGACGGCCGCCACCAGCGCGTCCGTGCGCTCCCGCAGCGCCCGCCTGCCGGTCGCCTCCCACGTCGCGTCGTCCCAGGCCCCCACCTCGTCCATGACGTGCGTCAGCCACAGCGCCAGGCAGTCGATGAGCAGCGGCGACGAGTCGAAGACCCGCATCGCCCCGTCGTCGCCGCCCGACCCGGCGCGCCGTCCGGTGCCCGGCTCCCGGACGGGGCCGTGGACGGGCCCGCCGGACGCGTCGCGCAGGCCGCCGTCGGTCAGCAGCGGCACCAGGTCGCAGGTCTCCGCGGTCCGCCAGCTGCCGGGGCGCCGCTCGCGGTGCAGCGACACCCGCTCCGCCCATTCCGCGTCCCCGTCACGGGTGCCGCCGGTCGCCACGTACAGCACGTCGGGAAAGGCCGCCAGGCGCCGCTCGGCCTCCGCCGACTTGCCGCTGCGCGCCCCGCCGAGCACCAGGGTGCGGCGCGGCAGATCGGGCACCGCGTGGTACTCGCCGACCAGCAGCGTCCCGCCGTCGGGCACCGCACGCGCGCCCGCAGCCGCCAGCCTGCGGTGCAGTTCGGGCCCCGGCGGCACGTCGTGGTCGAGATGCACGGCGACCACGTCCGTCGCCGCGTCCACCGCCCCGCTCGCCCGCAGCCTGGCCAGCGCGTCAGGGCGCCCCAGCACGTCCAGGAGCACCAGGTCGTAAGGACCGGAGCCGCCCATCGCCTCGTAACCGCCGCCCGCCGCCGTGCCGTTGCCGAGGCCCGCGGGCGCCGCGCCGGGCGGCAGGTACAGCAGCCGTTCACCGCCGCCGCCGGTGATCTCGTACCCGGTGCCGGGGACGTCCACGGCGACGGCCCGCACCCGGTGGCCGTCCAGCAGCGCCAGCTCCCGCCCGTCGGCGACCCGGCCTGGCTGCGGCAGCCCGGCCGGCACCTCCAGGACGGGACCGTCGTGCGGGTGCGAGAGCAGCACCTGCCTGACACCGGTGAGCGACCGGCCCGCGCGGGCGGCGGCGAAGGCCGGGCCCGGGGTCAGGTCGATGAGCAGCGCGCCGTCGATGAGCAGCGCCGTCGCCGCCCGCGCCGCATCGCCCACGGCGGTGGCGCAGGCCGCACACGGGCAGCCGGGGCGCGGCAGCCCCTGGGGGGCTCCGGTGCCGAGCAAAGTCAGTTCCACCCGCCGATTTTCCCCCGGCCCGCGCGGGGCAGCGCGCCGGGGGACCTCTCGACACGGCCGTTAGGCTGCTGATCAGCACGACAGCACGGCACGGCGGGGCGCGCAGCGTACGGCCCGCCGTGGCCCAGGCACGTACTCGGTGGGATCCAGGAGGCGGACATGGCGTGGACGTGGCGGTTCGAGAAGGCGGACGGTACGCAGACGGCGCCCGCGGTGCAGCCGGAGGAATTCACGACGCAGGGGGACGCCGAATCCTGGGTCGGTGAGGAATGGAAGGCGCTGCTCGACGGCGGCGTGGACCAGGTCAGGCTCTTCGAGGACGGCACGGAGGTCTACGCGGGCCCCATGAGCCTGCACGCCGACTAGCCCAGGTCCGCAGAGACGACGGTGCCCGCAGGCCGGAAGGTCTGCGGGCACCGTGCGTGGTGTGGCGTGCGGGGTGTGGCGTGCGGGGTGGGGCGTCAGCCGCCCCGCACCCCGCACAGGTGCAGCTGCCCGGCGACCGCGCGGTACGGATCGGTGCGCCCGGCACGGTCCTCGGCGGCCAGCAGCAGCTCCCGCCTGCGGGCGGCGTCCGGGCCGCCCTGCGCCGGAACCTGGGCCCCGTCCGGAGCGCCGCCGAACACCCGCACGCCGTACCAGCTCTGCAACGGCGCCCCGATTCCGGCGAGCGTCGTGGTCAGCGCGTCCAGCCGGCCGGCCCGCGCGGGGGAGTCGAGGGCCGCGAGCGCGGCGTTCCAGTCGCCCGCGAGACCGGGGTGCATCGCGGCTGCGTCGGCGTTCCGTACGACCAGGGACAGCAGCCCGCCGGGGGCCAGCACCCTGGCCAGTCCCGCCAGCAGCGCGTCCGGGTCCTTGGCGTCGCTCAGCACGCCGTGGCAGAGCACGACGTCGAACGAGCCTGGCAGGAAGTGCACGCCGGTCTCGCGGCCGTCGGCCTCGACAAGACGCACGCGTTCGCGTATGCCGTCCGGCTCACCGGCAAGCACCGCACGGACCCGCGCCAGCGCCGCGGGGTCCGACTCCAGACCCGTGACGTGATGGCCCGCGCGGGCCAGCCGCAGCGCCTGGACGCCGTCGCCGACACCGGCGTCCAGCACCCGCAGCCGCTGCCCCACGGGGAACCGCGCGGCGATCTGCTCATCGACCTGCCGCGCGACCAGCTCCTGGCCCACGCTCCCCGGCACACCCGCGGGCGCGCCGGGCCGTTCGCCGGCCTGTCCGACAGGCCGGGCCTCGGTCGCGGTCAGGGCCGCTCTCCGCGCTTGACCTGCGGCTTGGGCAGCCGCAGCCGGCGCATCTGGAGGGTGCGCATCACCGCGTACGCCTTGACGCCCTTGAGGTTCTCCTGGGGGAAGCGCTCCTGCAGCCGCTTGCCGAGCCGGATCCAGATGGTGATCGAGTCCAGCACGATCAGCACGATGATCACGAGCCAGAGCAGCAGGGCGATGTTCTGGATCTGCGGCACCCGCACCATGGTGAGCGCCAGGATGATCACGGCCATCGGCAGGAAGAACTCGGCGACGCACCAGCGCGAGTCGACGAAGTCACGGGCGAACCTGCGCACCGGGCCCTTGTCGCGGACGGGCAGATAGCGCTCGTCCCCACTGGCCATGGCCTCGCGCTGCTTGGCCATGTCGGCACGACGGGCATCTCGCTGGGCCTTCGACGCCTCCTTGCGGTTGGTCGGCGTTTGGGCGCGCGAGCGGCGCTGCGACTGGGCGTCGCTGCGCTTCGGCGTCGGGCGGCCTTTGGGGGCCTGCGGGTCGCGGGGCTGCTGGGGCTGGTCCGCGGTCACCTTGGCGGTCGCGGCCTGCTCATCCTTCGAACGGCTTCGGAACACAACACCCAAGGGTACGGGGTCGGCGGGCGAAGCCGACGGTCCGAGGGGCACGATCCGGCAACGGAGTCGGCCCGTTCCGGGTGCCGTACCGGGACAGAGCGGACCGGATGACGTCCGCCGGGGCACCTTCTACTCCCTGCGCCGGAGAGCCGATCGTCCTGGAGGAGGAGCGCATCCGGGTCCGAACAGTGCGGTAATGGAACCAGGGCCCGTAGTGTGGGGTCTGTAGGTGTGCTGGAGTCCAAGCCCGATGTAACTCGGTCAGAAGGGGGCGCGCGAGGCCCATGAGCGGTGTCATGAAGCGGATGGGGATGATCTTCCGCGCGAAGGCCAACAAGGCCCTGGACCGGGCCGAGGATCCGCGCGAGACCCTCGATTACTCGTACCAGAAGCAGCTGGAGCTGCTTCAGAAGGTACGCCGGGGCGTCGCCGACGTGGCGACCTCCCGCAAACGCCTGGAGCTGCAGCTCAACCAGCTCCAGGGGCAGTCGTCCAAGCTGGAGGACCAGGGGCGCAAGGCCCTCGCACTGGGCCGGGAGGACCTCGCCCGCGAGGCGCTGTCCCGCCGCAGCGCGCTCCAGCAGCAGGTCACGGACCTGGAGTCGCAGCACCAGACCCTCCAGGGCGAGGAGGAGAAGCTCACCCTCGCCGCGCAGCGGCTGCAGGCCAAGGTCGACGCCTTCCGTACGAAGAAGGAGACCATCAAGGCCACGTACACCGCGGCCCAGGCGCAGACCCGGATCGGCGAGGCGTTCTCCGGCATCTCCGAGGAGATGGGCGACGTCGGCATGGCCATCGAGCGGGCCGAGGACAAGACCGCGCAGATGCAGGCGCGGGCCGGCGCGATCGACGAACTGCTGGCGTCGGGCGCCCTGGACGACCCGACCGGCATGGCCAAGGACGACATCACCGCCGAACTTGACCGGCTCTCCGGCGGCAGCGACGTCGAGCTGGAACTCCAGCGGATGAAGGCCGAGCTGGCCGGCGGCCCGTCCGCGGGCAAGCAGGCCATCGAGGGCGGCCAGGGTGCCCAGGGGCAGCCCGCGCCGCAGCAGGACCAGCCGCGTTTCGACAAGCAGTGACCCGCACCTGCGGTTAGCCTCACAGCACCGCAGGACCGGACCGAGGGAGACCGTCGTGATCGTACGGATCATGGGGGAGGGCCAGGTGAAGCTGGACGACGCCCACTTCACCGAGCTGAACAAGCTGGACGACGAGCTGCTCGACGAGATGGAGAGCGGCGACGAGGCCGGCTTCCGCACCACCTTGGCCGCACTGCTCGACGCGGTGCGCCGGCTGGGCACACCGCTGCCCGACGACTCCCTGGAGCCGTCCGAGCTGATCCTGCCGGCTTCCGATGCCACGCTCGACGAGGTCAGGGAAATGCTCAGCGACGACGGCCTCATCCCCGGCTGAACGGCCCGGCCCGCGTCCGCACCGCGCCACGCAGGCAGGACCCCGCCGCCACTCCAGCGCACGGCGGACGGCGCCCCGGCTCCCTCACGGGACCGGGGCGCTACCGTTTGCTCTCGTGACCTCCCTCGACCCCGGCCGGGACGCGCGCCGCGCCGCCCGCCCGCGCCGGCACCGGACGCACCCGCTGGCGTTCGACGCCGCCGTGGCCGCCTGCGTCTTCGCGGCCATCCTGGTCGGCGCGGTGGCCGAGCTGCACCGCCCGAACGGCCCGCGCTTCGACCGCGAGCTGTCCCCCACCACCGTCCTCCTCGCCGCGCTCGCCTGCCTCCCGCTGGTCGCCCGCCGCCGGTGGCCCCGCACGGTGCTCGCCGCGGTCGGCGTGGTAACCATCGTCCAGCTCGTCGGCCAGACATCCGCGCCGCGCGCGCCGGTCGTCGCAGCCGCCGTCGTCGCCCTGTTCACCCTTGCCGCGCACACCGACCGCTCCACCACCTGGCGGCTCGGCGCCCTGACCGCCGTCGTGCTGACCGCGGCGGCGATGCTCTACGGGCCGCGCCCCTGGTACGCGCAGGAGAACCTCGCGATCTTCGCCTGGACGGGCATGGCGGCAGCCGCGGGGGACGCGGTGCGCAGCCGCCGCGCCTACATCGACGCCATCCGTGAGCGCGCCGAACGCGCCGAGCGGACCCGCGAGGAGGAGGCAGGGCGCCGGGTCGCCGAGGAGCGGATGCGGATCGCCCGCGAACTGCACGATGTCGTCGCGCACCACATCGCGCTGGTCAACGTCCAGGCAGGCGTCGCGTCCCACGTCATGGACAGCCGCCCCGACCAGGCCAAACAGGCGCTGGCTCACGTCCGCGAGGCATCCAGGTCGGCGCTCGACGAACTGCGCGCCACCGTCGGCCTGCTGCGCCAGTCCGACGACCCCACGGCCCCGACCGAACCCGCGCCTGGGCTCGGCGTCCTGGACCAGCTCATCGACGGATTCACCCGCGCAGGACTCCCCGTCGAACTGGAGGCGCCGCAGACCTCCCAGGGGCTGCCCGCGTCCGTCGATCTCACCGCCTACCGCATCGTCCAGGAGGCGCTGACCAACGTCCGCAAGCACGCGGGCGACGGCGCGCGGGCGAGAGTCCGCATCATCCGCACCGAGTCCACGCTGACGGTGACCGTGCTCGACGACGGCGCGGGGCGCCCCGCCGTGCCCCACCGGCGCCAGGAGCCCGGTACCAGGGAAGGCGACGGCGCGCCGCAGGAGAGCGGCGGCGGCCACGGTCTGATCGGGATGCGCGAGCGGGTCCACGCGCTGCGCGGCACGGTCGTGACCGGGCCGCGGGCCACCGGAGGTTTCCAGGTGCGGGCGACGCTTCCCCTGCACACCGCCCGTACGGGAGAGTCCACGACATGACGATCAAGGTGCTGCTCGCCGACGACCAGACGCTGCTGCGCAGCGCGTTCAAGGTGCTGGTCGACTCCGAACCTGACATGGAGGTGGTGGGCGAGGCGTCCGACGGCGCCCAGGCGTACGAGATGGCCCGCGCGAGCGCGCCCGACGTGGTCCTGATGGACATCCGGATGCCCGGGGTCGACGGTTTCGCCGCCACCCGCATGATCAGCGAGGACCCGCAGCTCACCGGCGTACGGGTGGTGATCCTGACGACGTTCGAGGTGGACGACTACGTCGTGCAGTCGCTGCGGGCGGGTGCCAGCGGCTTCCTCGGCAAGGGCGCCGAGCCCGACGAGCTGATCGCCGCGATCCGGATCGCGGCGGCCGGCGAGGCGCTGCTGTCACCGGCGGCGACCAAGGGGCTGATCGCCAAGTTCCTCGCGCAGGGCGGGAGTTCGGCCGACGACGGGCCGCCGGGCGCGGGCGCGGAGCGGCTGGCGAGCCTGACCGGCCGGGAGCGTGAGGTGCTGGCGCTGGTCGCGGGTGGCCTGTCCAACGACGAGATCGCCGAGCAGCTGGCGGTCAGCCCGCTGACGGTGAAGACCCATGTGAACCGCGCGATGGCCAAGCTCGGCGCCCGCGACCGGGCCCAGTTGGTGGTCATCGCGTACGAAACCGGACTCGTACGCCCACGGGTGCAGTGAGGGTGCAGACCCCGTACTCCGAACGCTGTACGACCCGGTGAGCGGAAACCGACCTGCGAGCGAGGAAAACCGGCCGGGCCATGGCCGAAGGTGTAGGTGGGCATCGCAGTGCCCTCCCGCCGCCCTTTTCAGAACAGAAGAGAGACCCCACCCATGGCCTGGCTGTCCCGACTCAGCCTCGTACAACGGGGCCTGATAGCCCTGATGGCGGTCGTCGCGGTCGCCTTCGGCGCCATCGCGATCCCGCAGCTCAAGCAGCAGCTCCTGCCCTCCATCGATCTCCCCATGGTGTCCGTGATGGCGCCGTACCAGGGGGCCTCGCCCGACGTCGTCGAGAAGCAGGTGATCGAGCCGCTGGAGGACGGTATCCAGGCGGTCGACGGCATCAAGGGCGTCACCTCGACGGCGAGCGAGGGCTCGGGTGTCGTGATGGCGCAGTTCGACTACGGCAACGACTCCAAGACGCTGGTCGCCGACGTCCAGCAGGCCGTCAACCGGGCTCGCGCCAAGCTGCCCAAGGACGTCGACCCGCAGGTCGTGGCCGGTTCGTCGGACGACCTCCCCAGCGTCGTCCTCGCCGTGTCATCCGCCGACCAGGACCAGCAGACGCTCGCCGACAAGCTGGACCGCAGCGTCGTGCCCGACCTGAAGAACATCGAAGGCGTCGGCCAGGTGTCGGTCAGCGGCGTCCAGGACCGCGTCGTCGCCGTCACCCCCGACGACAAGAAGCTCGCCGCGGCCGGACTGTCCGCGTCCGCGCTCGGGCAGGCGCTGGAGGCGGGCGGCACGTCGGTGCCCGCCGGTTCGTTCGCCGAGGACGGCAGGAACAAGACGGTCCAGGTCGGCGCGGGCTTCACCTCCGTCCAGCAGATCAAGGACCTGAGCGTCGCCCCGGTCCCCGCGGCCGGCGGCGCGGGCGCGGGTCACGCCGTCCGGCTCGGCGACGTGGCCACCGTCAAGCAGGAGTCGGCCACCCCGACCTCGCTGACCCGCACCAACGGCGAGCGCAGCCTGGCCGTTTCGGTGACGATGGACCAGGACGGCAGCGCCGTCGACATCTCCGACGCGGTCAAGGACAAGCTCCCCAAGATCCGCCAGGACCTCGGCAAGGCGCAGGTCACGATCGTCTCCGATCAGGGCCCCGCGGTCTCCAAGTCGATCGAGTCGCTGACCACCGAGGGCCTGCTCGGCCTGATCATGGCCGTCGTCGTCATCCTGCTCTTCCTGCTCAGCCTGCGCTCGACGCTGGTGACCGCGGTCTCCATCCCGCTCTCGGTCGTCATCACACTGATCGTGCTGTGGACCGGCGACCTCTCCCTCAACATGCTCACCCTCGGCGCGCTGACCATCGCGATCGGCCGTGTCGTGGACGACTCCATCGTCGTCCTGGAGAACATCAAACGGCACCTGGGCTACGGCGAGGAGCGCCGCGAGGCCATCCTCGGCGCGGTCCGCGAGGTGTCCGGCGCGATCACCTCGTCCACCCTCACCACCGTCGCGGTGTTCCTCCCGATCGGTGTGGTCGGCGGCATGGTGGGCGCCCTGTTCGGCTCCTTCTCGCTGACCGTCGCGGTCGCCCTGCTGTCCTCGCTGCTGGTCTCCCTGACGGTCGTGCCGGTCCTGTCGTACTGGTTCCTGCGCACCCCGGAGATCCCCGAGGGCAGCGACCCGGAGCAACTCCGCCGCGAGGCCGAGGAGAAGGAGGCCCGCAGCGCGCTGCAGCGCCTGTACGTGCCGGTGCTGCGCTTCGCGACCCGCCGCCGCGCCACCAGCGTGGTCATCGCCGTCGTCATCCTGCTCGGCACCCTCGGCATGGGCCCGCTGCTGAAGACCAACTTCCTCGACCAGGGCAGCCAGGACACCCTCAGCATCAAGCAGGAGCTGAAGCCGGGCACCAGCCTGGACGCGTCCGACGCGCAGGCCAAGAAGGTCGAGAAGCTGCTGGCAGGCACGGACGCGGTCGAGGACTACCAGGTCACCGTCGGCTCCGCCGGCATCATGGCGGCGTTCGGCGGCGGCAGCGGCAGCAACCAGGCGACGTACCAGGTGAAGCTGGCCGACGACGCGGACTCCGACCAGGTCACCGACGAGCTGCGCATGGGTCTGGACAAGCTCGGCAAGGGCATCGGCGAGACCACCGTCACCGCGGGCGGCGGCTTCGGCAGCCAGGACCTGAGCGTGATCGTCAAGGCCGGTGACGCGGACGTACTCAAGAAGGCCGCCGACCAGGTCAGGACCGCGGTGGCGGGCATCGACGACGTCACCGAGGTCCAGAGCGACCTCTCGCAGAGCGTGCCCCGGATCTCCGTCACCGCCAACGCCAAGGCGGCGGCGGCCGGTTACAGCCAGACCACGCTCGGCGCCGCCGTCGCCCAGGCCGTGCAGGGCACCACCAGCGGCAAGGCGATCCTGGACAACACCGAGCGGGACGTCGTCATCAAGGCGGCCCGTCCGGCCACCACACTCGCCGAGCTGAAGGCGCTGGACATCCCGACGCCGGGCGGCCCCGTCGAGCTGGGCGACATCGCCACCGTCAAGACGGTCCCCGGTCCTGTCAAGATGACCCGGATCGACGGCGCCCGCGCGGCGACGATCACCGCCAAGCCGGTCGGCGACAACACCGGAGCGGTCACCGCCGACCTGCAGAAGACGATCGGCGACCTGAAGCTGCCACAGGGCGCGACCGCGGAGATCGGCGGCCTCTCGCAGGACCAGTCCGACGCGTTCTCCTCGCTGGGCCTGGCCATGCTGGCCGCCATCGCCATCGTCTTCATGCTGCTGGTGGGCACCTTCAGGTCCCTCGTCCAGCCGCTGATCCTGCTCGTCTCGATCCCCTTCGCGGCGACCGGCGCGATCGGCCTGCTGGTGGTCACCGGCACCCCGCTGGGTGTCCCGGCGATGATCGGCATGCTGATGCTGATCGGCATCGTCGTCACCAACGCCATCGTGCTGATCGACCTGATCAACCAGTACCGGGCCCAGGGATACGGCGTCGTCGAAGCGGTCGTCGAGGGCGGCAGGCACCGGCTCCGGCCGATCCTGATGACGGCGCTCGCCACGATCATGGCGCTGCTGCCGATGGCCCTGTCCATCACCGGCGACGGAGGCTTCATCTCCCAGCCGCTCGCGGTGGTCGTGATCGGCGGCCTGATCACCTCCACCCTGCTCACCCTCCTCCTCGTCCCGACGCTCTACGCGGTCATCGAACTGCGCAAGGAACGCCGGGCGGCGAAGAAGGCGGCCAGGCACACCGGGAAGACCGGCACACCGGCCGCCGCTGAGGACGGCGACAGGACACCGGAGCCCGCCGGCGTCTGACCTGCGTCCCGCCGGAAGGAAGCACAGCCGAAAACGATGCCCCCGCGAGCCGTCTCTCGCGGGGGCATCGGCGGCCCGCCGGGCGCCTACGGCAGCGCCAGCATCCGCTCCAGCGCCAGCTTCGCGAAGTGCTCGGTCTCCTTGTCGACCTCGATGCGGTTGACGACCTTGCCGTCCGCCAGCGACTCCAGGGCCCACACCAGGTGCGGCAGGTCGATGCGGTTCATCGTCGAGCAGAAGCAGACCGTCTTGTCGAGGAAGACGATCTCCTTGTCGTCGGCGGCGAACCGGTTCGCCAGGCGGCGGACGAGGTTCAGCTCGGTGCCGATGGCCCACTTCGAACCGGCCGGAGCGGCCTCCAGGGCCTGGATGATGTGCTCGGTCGACCCGACGTGGTCGGCCGCCGCCACGACCTCGTGCTTGCACTCGGGGTGGACGAGGACGTTGACCCCGGGGATGCGGGCCCTTACGTCCTCGACCGATTCCAGGGAGAACCGGCCGTGCACCGAGCAGTGGCCGCGCCACAGGATCATCCGGGCGTCCCGCAGCTGCTCGGCGGTGAGCCCGCCGTTCGGCTTGTGCGGGTTGTAGACGACGCAGTCCTCCAGGGACATCCCGAGGTCACGGACGGCGGTGTTGCGGCCGAGGTGCTGGTCGGGCAGGAACAGCACCTTGTTGTCCCGGCGTTCCCCCTGCTCGAAGGCCCAGTCCAGGGCCCGCTTCGCGTTGGACGAGGTGCAGATCGTGCCGCCGTGCCTGCCGGTGAACGCCTTGATGTCGGCCGACGAGTTCATGTACGAGACGGGCACGACCCGCTCGGCTATGCCTGCCTCGGTCAGCACGTCCCAGCACTCGGCGACCTGCTCGGCGCTCGCCATGTCGGCCATCGAGCAGCCGGCGGCCAGGTCGGGGAGGATCACCTGCTGGCCGTCGCCGGTGAGGATGTCGGCGGACTCGGCCATGAAGTGCACGCCGCAGAAGACGATGTACTCGGCGTCCGGCCGTGCGGCGGCGTCCCGTGCGAGCTTGAAGGAGTCGCCGGTCACGTCGGCGAACTCGATGACCTCGTCGCGCTGGTAGTGGTGACCGAGGATGAAGACCTTGTCCCCGAGCTTCGCCTTGGCGGCGCGGGCACGCTCGACGAGGCCGGGGTCGGACGGGGCCGGCAGGTCGCCGGGGCACTCCACGCCGCGCTCGCTCTTGGGGTCGGCCTCGCGGCCGAGGAGCAGCAGGGCCAGCGGGGTCGGCTGGACGTCCAGGGGCTGGGCGGTGGTCACGACACGCACCCTCTCTTTTCTTCGGTGAGCACGGCGAGGTGGCCGCACCAGGGGAGCCGGTGCCTCGCACCGGGAACCTTTTCGTCTATTTGACGCTATCTATCATAGCCGCTTCACGTCACTTTGACGATGGGCATCGTGTCGATGTGACGCATCCGTGCCGGGCCGAATTCCGGACGCCGGCCGGGCTCCGCGCGCAGGTGTGCGAGCATGAAGAGGCAATGTCATGAGAGCCCTGCCGGCTGTGCCCGGGAGGTCCCTCGACACCACGCGCCCAGCCGGAATTAATCCGGGACGTCGCCGGTTGCAGTTGGTTGCATCCGTTGACAAGCGGTCCGTACAACCCGGGAGAGATGTAGATGAGCGTTCAGGACGAGAAGGCCGCCGTCAGTGACGGCATCATCCTGTCCGACGCGGCCGCGTCGAAGGTGAAGGGCCTGCTGGAGCAGGAGGGCCGTGACGACCTCGCGCTGCGCGTGGCCGTTCAGCCCGGCGGCTGCTCCGGCCTGCGATACCAGCTCTTCTTCGACGAGCGCTCGCTCGACGGCGACGTCGTCAAGGACTTCGACGGCGTCAAGGTCGTCACCGACCGGATGAGCGCCCCCTACCTCGGCGGTGCCTCCATCGACTTCGTCGACACCATCGAGAAGCAGGGCTTCACGATCGACAACCCCAACGCCAGCGGCTCCTGCGCCTGCGGCGACTCCTTCAGCTGAGGCTGCCGGACGTACGAAGGCGGCGCCCCTCGGAGAGAGGGAGCGCCGCCTTCGTCATGCCGGGTCGCCGTGGCCCCGGGGCTACTGGCTGGGCACGGACGTGCCGGTCGACACGTCGATCACCTTGCGTCCGCCCAGCGGCTTCTCCAGCGTCACCGTCTTCGTGAACTCCTTGGCGATCTTGACGCAGACCTGTCCCGGCTTCTTGTCCTCGCCGACCACCTTGGTCTTCACCGCCGTCGCCGACTCCTCGGCCGACACCGAGTAATCGCTGCACACCCCGCCCCAGAAATGCAGCGTCAGCTTCCGGCCGCCGTCCGAGACGCCGTACGCCTCCAGCGCCATCGCGCCGGGCTTCCCCGAGGGCCGGTGCGGCTGCTGGGGAGACGCCGAAGGGCCGCCGTCCCGCTGTGCGAGGTAGCGCGGCTGCACCGCGGGGTGCGCGACCGTCGTCGACGCGTCGGGGCCCCGGCTCGCGCCCGGCTGCTCGACCCTGAACAGCCACGACGGCACCAGCGCCTGCCCGCCGTCCACGTACTGCACGGCGAGCCCGAAGACCGCGCCGGTCACCTCGGACGGCTTCTGCGCCTTCGTCGGCGCCGGCTCGCACGGCGCGATCCCGTCGCCCGGCGTGCCCTTCTCCGTCTGCGGCGTCACACAGCCGCCCGGCCTGCCGCGCCCGTCACGGGAGTTGAGCCGCTCCAGCGTCTTGTCCGCACTCAGCACCGGATAGTCCGCGCCCTTGACCGGATGCGCCAACTGCCCGCTGCCGCCCACCACTTGACCGTCCGAGCCGACCTGCAGATCGCTCTGCCACCCGTACGTCGGCAGCTTGGCGAGCACCGGGTCGGCGGTGACCATCCGCACCGCCCCGGACAGCCCGTGCGCGTCGAGCGCGGCGTTCTCCTGGCCCAGCGCCTTCAGCACCGGCCGCACCGCCTGCTTCGCCTTCTCCTGCGACACCGCGCCCTTGCCGCTGCCGTCGTCCTCCGTCGTCGCGTCCGGGCCGCCCCGGTACGACGGACAGCCGGGCCGGCTCGACGGCGTACCCGAGCCGCCGTCCTGACCGGACGTCCCTTCGGGGGAGGCGGGCAGCGCACAGTTCGTACCGCCCGGGGTGCCGTACTGCGAGTACGTCCACGACCCCGCGCCGGTCTTGTTCACCTGGAGGACCGGGCTGCGCGCGTCCCGGGTCAGCCCGCCGACCTTCCAGGAGGTGCCTTCCGAACGGACCTTTCCGGCCACATCCAGGGCCTTCGCCAGCCGCTTCACCGCGTCCTGCCCGATCTGCCCCTTCGGGCGGTAGACCGGCGCCGAATCCGGCCCGTCGGGCAGCTGGTGCACGGCGCGGTAGTTCGCGCCCTGCGGGTTGGGCTCACCTGCGGCGATCCCGCCGCCGGTGTAGCCGTCGAGGGCGAGCGGCGGGGGCTCGCCCGGGGCCCCGGCAGGCGCGCCGGAACCGTCGCCGGAAGCGGACGACGCCCAGTACGCCGCCCCGCCGCCGGCCAGCAGCACCGCGGCGGCCATCGAGGCGGCCACCAACGGGGTGCGCCGCCTGCGCTCCTTGGGGTGTGCCGGATCGGGGGTGTCCTCGGTGTTCACCGCATCGCTCCTTCGGCTCCGCTGGACATCTGACGTGCCATCCTCCGTGAAGGGGGCACCGATGGGACGGAGCGGGGGTGCGGGCGGTTCCCCCGGGTGCCGCCCGGCGGGCCGCACCCGGGGCCGGCGGGCCGGGTCAGTCGCCGTACTCGGACATGCCGTCGACCAGCGCGGCGGAGGCGGCGGACACCGTGATCCCGCGCAGATCCGACGCACGGCCTGCGGCCGGCGGGGTACGGTGCACGGCCTTCCAGTGCGGCGCCATCCGCGCGCAGTCGCCGCGCAGCTGGTCCAGCGACTCGGGGTCGGCGACGGACGGGCGCACAGGGGATGTGACGGCTTTCACAGTCTTGGTCATGGGGGAACGGTACGCATCACGCGGCCTGCGAAGAAAGCCCTACTATTGGGTAGTTTCGGCAGGTGGGAGCGGGGCGTGCCGACCGGGTAGCGTTGCTTCACGTCCGTCACGTCCATCCCGCATCCGCAGGAGCAGACCCGTCGTGCGTATCGCAGTCACCGGCTCCATCGCCACCGACCACCTGATGACCTTCCCCGGCCGCTTCGCCGACCAGCTGGTCGCCGATCAGCTGCACACGGTTTCCCTCTCCTTCCTCGTCGACCAGCTCGACGTCCGCCGCGGCGGCGTCGCCGCCAACATCTGCTTCGGCATGGGCCAGCTCGGCGCCGAGCCGATCCTGGTCGGCGCCGCGGGCAACGACTTCGACGAGTACCGCGCCTGGCTCGACCGCCACGGCGTCGACACCCGCTCGGTCCGCATCTCCGAGGTGCTGCACACCGCCCGCTTCGTGTGCACCACCGACGCCGACCACAACCAGATCGGCTCCTTCTACACCGGCGCGATGAGCGAGGCCAGGCTCATCGAGCTGCAGACCGTGGCCGAGCGGGTCGGCGGCCTCGACCTCGTCGTCATCGGCGCGGACGACCCCGAGGCGATGATCCGGCACACCGAGGAGTGCCGCAGCCGCGGCATCCCCTTCGGCGCCGACTTCTCCCAGCAGATCGCGCGCATGGACGGCCCCGCCATCCGCACCCTCATGGAGGGCGCCGCCTACCTCTTCTCGAACGAGTACGAGAAGGGCCTGATCGAGTCCAAGACCGGCTGGAGCGACGAGGAGATCCTCGCCAAGGTCGGCACCCGCGTCACCACCCTCGGCGCCAACGGCGTCCGCATCGAGCGGGCCGGCGAGCCCGTCATCGAGATCGGCACGCCCGAGGAGCACGCCAAGGCCGACCCGACCGGCGTCGGCGACGCCTTCCGCGCCGGCTTCCTGTCCGGCCTCGCCTGGGGCGTCGGCCCCGAGCGCGCCGCGCAGGTCGGCTGCATGCTGGCGACCCTGGTCATCGAGACCGTCGGCACCCAGGAGTACGAGCTGCACCGCAGCAACTTCATGGACCGCTTCACCAAGGCGTACGGCCACGAGGCCGCGGGCGAGATCCAGGCCCACCTGGCCTGACGGGCCGCACCCGCCCCGGGAGCGCGAGGTCAGACGCGGCGCCGCACCACATACGCGGCGCCGCGTTCCGCTTCCCGCTCGCCCACGAACTCCTGCTCGCGCATCGCGCACCACGCGGGGATGTCGAGCCGCGCCGCCTCGTCGTCGGACAGCACGGTGACCGTCGCGCCGACCGGCACCTCGCCGATCACCTTCGCCAGCTCGATGACCGGCAGCGGGCAGCGCTTGCCCAGCGCGTCGAGGGTCCGGCCGCCCGCATCGGCCGCCTCACCCGCCCCGGCCGCCTCCTTCGCCCCCGCGGCCCCCGCGCCCGCCGGCACCCCCAGCCGCTCGCGCACCGCCCGCACCGCCCGCGGCAGCACTTCCAGGAACCGGTCCACGTCCGCGTCCCGCGTGCCGCGCGGCAGCGAGACGCGCACATTGCCCTCCGACAGCACCCCCATCGCCCGCAGCACATGGCTCGGCGTCAGCGTGCTGGACGTGCAGGACGACCCGGACGACACCGAGAAGCCCGCACGGTCCAGCTCGTGCAGCAGGGCCTCCCCGTCGGCGTAGAGGCAGGAGAACGTGACGAGGTGCGGCAGCCGGCGGACCGGATCGCCGACCACCTCGGTGTCAGGGACCAGCGCGGGCACCCGCCCGCGGATCCGGTCCACCAGACCGCGCAGCCGCGCCGCCTCACCGGCTTCCCCCGCGGCCCGCAACGCCCGCAGGGAGGCTGCGGCGGCGACCTGCGCGGGGATGTTCCCGAAGCCGGGCGCCCGGCCCGACTCCCGCTCGTCCAGAGGGCCCTGAGGCGAGAAACGGGTGCCCTTGCGGACCACCAGCAGGCCGACCCCGGGCGGGCCGCCCCACTTGTGGGCGCTCGCCGTCAGCACCGACCACGCGCCGGCCACCGGACCCCAGGGCAGCGACTGCGCCGCGTCCACCAGAAGCGGCACCCCGGACTCCCGGCACCGCTGTGCCACCTCATCGACCGGCTGCTCCGTACCGACCTCGTGGTTGGCCGACTGGAGGCAGACCAGCGCCGCGTCAGGACCCAGCGCGGCGGCGACGTCCGCGGCGGCCACCCGCCCGGTACGGTCCACGGCGATCTCGGAGCGGCTGCCGCCCGCCGCCTCGTGGGCCTCGGCCGCGTGCAGCACGGAGGAATGCTCGACGGCGGAGTGCAGCAGCCGCCGGCCGGCCCGCCGGCGGCCCGCCAACGCGCCGGAGATGCCCGAATGCACCGCTTGCGTCCCCGAAGGGGTGAAAACCAGTTCGTCGGGCCGGCAGCCCACCGCCTCCGCAGCGGCCTCCCGCGCCGCGTCCAGGAGCAGCCGCGCCCGGCGCCCCTCGCGGTAGAGCCGGACGGGGTCGGCCCAGCCCTCGTCCAGTGAGGCGAGCAGCGCCTCACGGGCGACGGGGTGCAGCGGGGCGGAGGACGCGGCGTCGAAGTAGGGCACGTACGAGACGGTAGAGGACGGGCCGTCGCGCCGCGCCGCGCGCCGGAACCCCGGCCGTCCTGCAGGTGCCGGGCACGGCGTCAGATGCCGGGTGGCAACGGGCATTCGGCGGCTCGGCGGGCTCCTCGAAGGGCCTGCGGCCACCCCTTCGGGGAGTGACGCGCCGCGTTGGGCACCCTCCCCGCGCGGCCCCAAATAGCGTCCAGTAGGGTTTGGTCCGCATAAACATCCAAACCCCTGCCCGTGCCAGGGCCGGCGACCGACCAGCGAGACGGCCGCAGCCGGTCTCGCGGGCGAGACTCTCGGGAAGGCGCTACGTGAGTCCCAACGGCTCCGACCGCTCGTCGCGGCGCCCGATGCGGCGGAAGCTGCCGCAGGTGCTTGCTGCGGGCCTGGTCCTGGCGACCGCAACTGGTTGCACATCAAAGGACTTCCCCCGCCTCGGCATGCCAACGCCCGTCACGGACGAGGCACCGCGGATCCTCTCTCTTTGGCAGGGCTCCTGGGCCGCCGCCCTCGCAACGGGCGTGCTGGTGTGGGGCCTCATCATTTGGAGCGTGATCTTCCACCGCCGCAGCAGGACCAAGGTGGAGGTCCCCGCACAGACGCGGTACAACATGCCGATCGAGGCGTTGTACACGATCGTTCCGTTCATCATCATCGCGGTGCTGTTCTACTTCACCGCACGTGATGAGAGCGCAATCCTCAAGACCTCCAAGAAGCCGGACCACGTCGTCAACGTCGTGGGCTTCCAGTGGAGCTGGGCGTTCAACTACATGGAGGACGTGGACGGCGACAAGTCGACCTCGAACCTCGACTCCAAGGCAGTCTCCGGGATCCCGGACAAGTGGAAGAAGAGCGTCCCGGCCGGTGCCGATGGTGTCTACGACACCGGTACTCCGGGCGAGCGGAACCCGCAGACCGGCAACCCGGGTCCGACCCTGTGGCTGCCCAAGGGCGAGACGGTCCAGTTCATCCTGACCTCGCGTGACGTCATCCACTCCTTCTGGGTGGTGCCGTTCTTGATGAAGCAGGACGTTATTCCGGGCCACACCAATGTCTTCGAGGTGACTCCGAACAAGGAGGGCACCTTCATGGGCAAGTGCGCCGAACTCTGCGGCGTCGACCACTCCCGGATGCTCTTCAACGTCAAGGTCGTCTCCCCCGAGAAGTACCGGGAGCACTTGAAGGACCTGGCGAAGAAGGGCCAGACCGGTTACCTGCCGTCGGGCATCAAGCAGACGGATCACGCCAGGAACGCGGAGACCAAGAACCAGTGAGCATCCTCAACGAACCCCAGGGTGCCGCCGCCGATACGGCCCCGGCAGCACCGCCCGTACGCCAGAAGCAGCCCGGCATCGCCGCGGTCAAGTGGCTCACCACCACCGACCACAAGACGATCGGGACGCTCTACCTGGTCACGTCGTTCGCGTTCTTCTGCATCGGCGGCCTGATGGCGCTCCTCATGCGCGCCGAGCTGGCCCGTCCCGGCACGCAGATCATGTCGAACGAGCAGTTCAACCAGGCGTTCACGATGCACGGCACGATCATGCTGCTGATGTTCGCGACGCCGCTGTTCGCCGGATTCACGAACTGGATCATGCCGCTGCAGATCGGCGCGCCCGACGTGGCGTTCCCGCGGCTGAACATGTTCGCGTACTGGCTCTACCTCTTCGGCTCGCTGATCGCGGTGGCCGGCTTCCTCACCCCGCAGGGTGCGGCGGACTTCGGCTGGTTCGCTTACTCGCCGCTCTCGGACGCGGTGCGTTCGCCCGGTGTCGGTGCCGACATGTGGATCATGGGTCTGGCCTTCTCCGGCTTCGGCACGATCCTCGGCTCGGTCAACTTCATCACCACGATCATCTGCATGCGCGCACCCGGCATGACGATGTTCCGCATGCCGATCTTCTGCTGGAATGTGCTGCTGACCGCCGTGCTGGTCCTGCTGGCCTTCCCGGTGCTCGCGGCTGCGCTGTTCGCCCTGGAGGCGGATCGTAAATTCGGGGCGCATGTATTCGATGCGTCGAACGGCGGCGCATTGCTCTGGCAGCACCTCTTCTGGTTCTTCGGCCATCCAGAGGTGTACATCATCGCGCTGCCGTTCTTCGGCATCATTTCCGAGGTCATTCCGGTCTTCTCCCGGAAGCCGATGTTCGGTTACATCGGTCTGATCGCGGCGACGATTTCGATTGCCGGCCTTTCGGTCACGGTCTGGGCGCACCACATGTATGTGACGGGCGGTGTACTCCTACCGTTCTTCTCCTTCATGACATTCCTCATCGCGGTACCGACCGGTGTGAAGTTCTTCAACTGGATCGGCACGATGTGGAAGGGCTCGCTGTCCTTCGAGACACCGATGCTGTGGGCGATCGGCTTCCTGATCACCTTCACCTTCGGCGGTCTGACCGGCGTCATCCTCGCGTCGCCCCCGATGGACTTCCACGTCTCGGACTCGTACTTCGTCGTGGCGCACTTCCACTACGTCATCTTCGGCACCGTCGTCTTCGCGATGTTCTCCGGATTCCACTTCTGGTGGCCGAAGTTCACCGGCAAGATGCTGGACGAGCGGCTCGGCAAGATCACGTTCTGGACGCTGTTCGTGGGCTTCCACGGCACCTTCCTCGTCCAGCACTGGCTGGGTGTCGAGGGCATGCCGCGGCGTTACGCGGACTACCTCGCGGCGGACGGCTTCACGACGCTGAACACCATCTCGACGATCAGCTCGTTCCTGCTGGGCCTGTCGATGCTGCCGTTCATGTACAACGTCTGGAAGACGGCGAAGTACGGCAAGAAGATCGAGGTCGACGACCCCTGGGGCTACGGCCGTTCGCTGGAGTGGGCGACGTCCTGCCCGCCCCCGCGGCACAACTTCCTCACGCTGCCGCGCATCCGGTCCGAATCCCCGGCGTTCGACCTGCACCACCCGGAGATCGCCGCGCTCGACGCTCTCCAGAACGGCCACGGCTCGGCGGATGACAAGGCTCTCGCCGGCGGCAAGGAGGCTGGCAAGTGAAGATCCAGGGCAAGATGTTCATCTGGCTCTCCGTCTTCGTCCTGGCCATGGCGATCGTCTACGGCGTCTGGTCGAAGGAGCCGGCGGGCACCACCGCGCTGTTCCTCGCGTTCGGCCTGTGCATCATGATCGGCTACTACCTGGCCTTCACGGCCCGACGGGTGGACGCCGGAGCGCAGGACAACGAGAACGCCGAGGTCTCCGACGACGCGGGCGAACTGGGCTTCTTCAGCCCGCACAGCTGGCAGCCGCTCTCGCTGGCCGTCGGCGGTGCGCTCGCCTTCATGGGAGTCGTCTTCGGCTGGTGGCTGCTCTACTTCTCGGCCCCGGTGATCTTCATCGGCCTCTTCGGCTGGGTCTTCGAGTACTACCGCGGCGAGAACCGCACGCAGTAACCGCGGTCCACGCGCCGTACGGGGCGGGCCCGGACACCTCAACTGGTGTCCGGGCCCGCCCCGTTTGCAGTACTCCAGCGCGCTGCACCAGGGGATTCTTCATATTTTTGGTGCATGAGTCACAGACCTCGAACCCGGACGGTGCTGAGCTGCGGCCTCCTGCTCGTGCCCCTCGCGGTGAGCACCACCGCGTGCGGGGGCTCGTCGTCGGAACCGCTCTCCACCAAGCCCTACGACGCGGCCGACCAGATCTCGTCCAACACCCCGGACGGTACGCAGAAAGCGGATCCCAACAAGCCGCTTGAGGTGTCCGTCAAGGGCGACGAGGCGCGCATCACGGACGTGACCGCCACCGACGCCTCCGGCCGCTCCATCCGCGGCGAACTCACCGCGGACGGCAAGCACTGGCGCACCACGGTGCCGCTGGCGGCCGGCACCCGATACTCGGTGCGGGTCAGCACCGAGGACGAGGACGGCAACCCCGGTCTGAAGACCCTCGATGTCGAGACCAAGGGCGGCGGCAACCGGCTCCAGGTCACCTTCGGCCCGAACAGCGGCGAGTACGGCGTCGGCCAGCCGGTCACCGCCGAGTTGAGCAAAGAGGTCAAGGACCCCAAGGCGCGCGCGGTCGTCGAGAGCGCCCTGAAGGTCGACTCCACCCCCCGCGTGCAGGGCTCCTGGCACTGGGTGGACGGCAAGACCCTCCACTTCCGCCCCCAGGAGTACTGGCCCGCGCACGCGAGCATCGCCGTGCACAGCAACCTGGAGGGCCTGAAGATCTCCAAGGGCCTCTACGGAGGGCCCGCCAAGCCCGTGAAGCTCACCACCGGGGACAAGATCGTGGCGGTCACCGACGTGGCGACGCACCAACTGACGGTGGCGCGCAACGACAAGGAGATCAACACGATTCCGGTCACCACCGGAAAGCCCGGGTTCGACACCCGCAACGGCATCAAGGTGGTGCTCGGCAAGGAGAGCTTCGTCCGGATGACGAGCGGCAGCATCGGTATCCCGGACGGGAGTTCGGAGTCGTACGACCTGCCGGTCTACTGGGCGACCCGGGTCACCAACAGCGGCGAGTACGTGCACGCCGCGCCCTGGTCCGTCGGATCACAGGGCGCGGCCAACGTCAGCCACGGCTGCACGGGCATGTCCACGGGCGACGCCGAATGGTTCTTCAACGCCGTACGCGTCGGCGACATCGTCAAGGTCGTCAACAGCGGCGGCGAGGACATGGCGCCCTTCGGCAACGGCTTCGGCGACTGGAACATGCCCTGGCAGGAATGGCGGGACGGCAGCGCGCTGAAGAACAAGGCCACCGGCACCACAGGAGCCGCCGAGCAACAGCCGGAATCCGCCGATGCGGCCCGGCTGCGCCCACAGGTCTGAGGGCGCCTCAGAAGGCCGCTCAGGCCCGCGTGAGGAGCCTCTCACGCAGCAGCGCGGCCAGGGAGTCGGCGAACGCCACCGGGTCCACCGGATGGGTCACGGCGGCATCCGCGCGGCTCCAGGTGGCCAGCCAGGCGTCCTGCGGGCGCCCGATGAGCAGCAGCACCGGGGGGCAGCGGAAGATCTCGTCCTTGATCTGCCGGCAGACGCCCATGCCGCCGGCGGGCGCGGTCTCGCCGTCCAGCACGCACACGTCGATGCCGCCCGCGTCCAGGGCCGCGAGAACGGCCGGCTGGGTGGCGCACTCCAGGATCTCGACCTGCGGAACATCGGCTGCGGGCCGCCGGCCTGTGGCCAGCCTGACCTGCTCGCGGGTGGTGGCGTTGTCGCTGTAGACCAGCACCGTGGCAGTCGCCTGCATCGTTCCTCCACGCTTCGAAGCGGCACGGATCGGGGCGGCACCTGTGCATGGGGCGTCCCCACCGTAGGTAGGGCTCGGATGCTACTCCCGGAAGGGGCGTCCGCAGGAGGGTCCGAACCGGACCAAGATCTGCCCGACGCCCCGTCAGGACTGGTCGCGGCGCGTCCCGGGGATGCCGGAAGGGCCCGCGCTTCCCTCCTTCGGGCGACCGCGGGGACGGTCCGTACGAGCAGGGCATACGCCCTTGACACACCGAACGGCACCCCCCGGAGTGAGGGCGGGATAAGCGACCGACATAATGTCGGTCGTGGCGACAGCAACGACAGTAGAAACCGGGCACGCGCACCCGTCGGTCAATCGACCGAATCTCACCAGCGTCGGAACCATCATCTGGCTGAGTTCCGAGCTGATGTTCTTCGCGGCCCTCTTCGCGATGTACTTCACCCTTCGATCGGTGACCGGTGCCGAGTATTGGAAGGAAACCTCCGATGCGCTGAACCTTCCGTTCTCAGCGACGAACACGACGATCCTGGTGCTCAGCTCGCTGACCTGCCAGCTCGGCGTATTCGCGGCCGAGCGCGGCGATGTCAAGAAGCTCCGTACGTGGTTCGTGATCACCTTCATCATGGGTGCGATCTTCATCGGCGGTCAGGTCTTCGAGTACACCGAACTGGTCAAGGAAGAGGGCCTCTCGCTCTCCTCCGGCCCGTACGGCTCGGTGTTCTACCTGACCACCGGCTTCCACGGACTGCACGTGACGGGCGGTCTGATCGCCTTCCTGCTGGTCCTGGGCAGGACGTACGCGGCCAAGAGGTTCACCCACGAACAGGCCACCGCGGCCATCGTCGTGTCCTACTACTGGCACTTCGTCGATGTCGTCTGGATCGGCCTCTTCGCCACGATCTACCTGATCCGGTAACCGGTCCCGACCGGAACCGCAGTTCAGACAGACATAGCCAAGCATCGACGCAGAAGATCCTGACACCGGGGTAATCCGTGAAAAAGCTCTCCGCACGACGGCGCCATCCGCTGGCGGCGCTCGTCGTCCTACTCTTCGCGCTGGCGGTCACTGGGGGGCTGTACGCCGCGTTCGCGCCGGCGGACAAGGCTCAGGCCGATGACACCGCCCAGTCTCTTGCCATCAAGGAGGGCAAGAAGCTCTTCGCCGTGGGCTGTGCAAGCTGCCACGGCACCGGCGGTCAGGGCACCTCCGACGGCCCGAGCCTGGTCGGCGTGGGCGCCGCAGCCGTCGACTTCCAGGTGGGCACCGGCCGTATGCCGGCCCAGCAGCCCGGCGCTCAGGTGCCGCGGAAGAAGAACATCTACAACAACGCCGAGATCGACCAGCTCGCGGCCTACGTCGCGTCGCTGGGCGCCGGTCCCACCGTGCCGAGCAAGGACCAGTACAGCCCGGACGGTGCCGACGTCGGCAAGGGCGGTGAGCTGTTCCGCACGAACTGCGCGCAGTGCCACAACTTCACCGGTAAGGGCGGCGCCCTGACCAACGGTAAGTTCGCCCCGACGCTCGAGGGTGTGGACCCGAAGCACATCTACGAGGCCATGGAAACCGGCCCGCAGAACATGCCTTCATTCGGCGACGGCTCGCTGTCGCAGGAGAACAAGAAGAACATCGTCGCGTACCTCGGCGCCGTCAACAGCGACAGCTCCGAGAGCCCCGGCGGCCTGGACCTCGGCGGTCTGGGGCCGGTCAGCGAGGGCCTCTTCGGTTACATCTTCGGCCTGGGCGCGCTGGTAGCGGTCGCCATCTGGGTCGCAGCCCGGACTACGAAGGCCAAGAAGTCATGAGTGAGACTGGACGACACGCAGACGTGCCAGAAGAAACCCTTCCGAGTGAGCGCCACGACGCTCACGGCGACGCGGTGGCCAAGGGGGAGAACCCCTTCGCCGACCCGGGGCTGCCGGCCCACGAGCACCGCGTCCAGGACATCGACGAGAAGGCCGCCCGGCGCTCCGAGCGCGTGGTCGCCTATCTCTTCCTGCTGTCCATGCTCGCGACGGTCGCGTTCATCGCGTCGTACGTGATCTTCCCGATCGACAAGATCGTCTACATCTGGCCGATCGGTCACATCAGCGCCCTGAACTTCTCTCTCGGTCTGACCCTGGGCGTGGCGCTGTTCTGCATCGGCGCCGGCGCGGTCCACTGGGCCCGCACGCTGATGTCGGACGAGGAGATCGCCGACGACCGGCACCCGATCGAGGCCGAGCCCGAGGTCAAGGCCAAGGTCCTGGCGGACTTCGCACAGGGTGCGAAGGAGTCGGGCTTCGGCCGCCGCAAGCTGATCCGCAACACCATGTTCGGTGCGCTGGCCCTGGTGCCGCTCTCCGGCGTCGTGCTGCTGCGCGACCTCGGTCCGCTGCCCGAGAAGAAGCTGCGGACCACCGGCTGGAAGAAGGGCATCCGCCTCGTCAACCAGTCGACCAACCTCCCGCTGCGTCCTGAGGACATCGCGGTCGGTTCGCTCACCTTCGCCAAGCCCGAGGGCTTGGAGGAGGACAGCGAGGACTTCAACGAGAACATTGCCAAGGACGCCCTGATGCTCGTGCGGATCCAGCCGCAGAACATCAAGGACAAGCAGGAACTCGCCTGGTCGCACGAAGGCATCGTGGCGTACTCGAAGATCTGCACCCACGTGGGTTGCCCGATCAGCCTGTACGAGCAGCAGACGCACCACGTGCTGTGCCCGTGCCACCAGTCCACCTTCGACCTCTCTGACGGTGGTCGCGTGATCTTCGGTCCTGCCGGTCACGCCCTGCCGCAGCTGCACATCACGGTGAAGGACGGCTTCCTCGAGGCCGCGCGCGACTTCGCGGAGCCCGTCGGCCCGAGCTTCTGGGAGCGCGGATGAGTAACGAGACGAGCGCGACCACCGCGCGTCGCGGCCAGGCGCCGCGGGGCGAGCGGATCGCCGACTGGGCCGACGGCCGGCTGGGTATCTACAGCCTCGCCAAGTCCAACATGCGCAAGATCTTCCCGGACCACTGGTCCTTCATGCTCGGTGAGATCTGCCTCTACAGCTTCATCATCATCATCCTGACCGGCGTCTACCTGACGCTGTTCTTCCACCCGAGCATGGCCGAGGTCACCTACCACGGTTCCTACGTGCCGATGCACGGGATCCGGATGACCCAGGCGTTCGAGTCGACCCTGGACATCAGCTTCGATGTCCGCGGTGGTCTGCTGATCCGGCAGATCCACCACTGGGCGGCCCTGATCTTCCTGGCCGGCATGATGGTCCACATGATGCGGGTGTTCTTCACCGGCGCCTTCCGCAAGCCGCGCGAGGTCAACTGGCTGTTCGGCTTCCTGCTGCTGGTGCTGGGCATGTTCACCGGCTTCACCGGCTACTCGCTCCCCGACGACCTGCTCTCCGGTACCGGTGTGCGGTTCATCGAGGGTGTCATCCTGGCGATGCCGCTGATCGGCTCGTACCTGCAGATGTTCATCTTCGGCGGGGAGTTCCCGGGGCACGACATCATCCCGAGGTTCTTCACGGTGCACGTGCTGCTGCTGCCGGGCATCATGCTCGGTCTGCTGGTGG
Organism: Streptomyces sp. NPDC048644; assembly: GCF_043199105.1. Lineage (NCBI taxonomy): Bacteria > Bacillati > Actinomycetota > Actinomycetes > Kitasatosporales > Streptomycetaceae > Streptomyces > Streptomyces sp. NPDC048644. The sequence goes on along the minus strand of NZ_JBICVO010000001.1, from coordinate 374,406 downwards.
CGCACCTGATCCTGGTCTTCTACCACAAGCACACGCAGTTCCCGGGTGCGGGGAAGACCAACAAGAACGTCGTCGGCATGCCGCTGCTGCCGGTCTACATGGCCAAGGCCGGAGGCTTCTTCTTCCTGGTCTTCGGTGTCATCTCGGTGATCGCCGCCATCGCGAGCATCAACCCGGTGTGGGCGATCGGTCCGTACCGTCCGGACCAGGTGTCCACCGGCGCCCAGCCCGACTGGTACATGGGCTTCGCCGAGGGTCTGGTGCGTGTCATGCCGGGCTGGGAGTGGAACTTCTGGGGCCACACCATCAACTTCGGTGTGCTGATCCCGATCCTGATCTTCCCGCTGGTCCTGGTCGCCATCGCGGTCTACCCGTTCGTCGAGTCCTGGGTGCGGGGTGACAAGCGTGAGCACCACATCCTGGACCGCCCGCGCAACGTCCCGACCCGTACCGGCTTCGGTGTCGCCTGGCTGATCGCGTACTTCGTGATGCTCATCGGCGGTGGCAACGACCTGTGGGCCACCCACTTCCACCTGTCGATCAACTCGATCACCTGGTTCGTCCGGATCGCGTTCTTCGCCGGTCCGGTGCTCGGCTTCATCGCCACCAAGCGGATCTGCATGGGTCTGCAGCGGCGTGACCGGGACAAGGTGCTGCACGGCCGCGAGTCGGGCATCATCAAGCGCCTGCCGCACGGTGAGTTCGTCGAGATCCACGAGCCGCTGGACCAGGAGCAGCTGCACGTGCTCACCCAGCACGAGCAGCCGACGCCGCTGGAGCTGGGCCCGGAGGTCGACGAGAACGGCGTCGAGCGCAAGGTGTCGCGGTCGAAGAAGCTGCGCGCCAAGCTCTCGAAGTCCTACTACAGCGAGGACAACGTCATCCCGAAGCCGACGGCAGAGGAGTACAAGGAGATCACCAGTGGCCACGGCCACCACTGATCACCACCACGCCGTGTGACGCACGGCGGTAAGTGACGCCACCCAGAGGGCCCCGTCCTGAGATCGGACGGGGCCCTCCGGCATTCCGGCGGCTCGGTAGGGTTTGACCACAAGCAGGACACGAACCAGGAGTGTGGACCATGAACGTTGTGACCCCGGTCGGCGGCGACAGCGTGGCGGCCCGCACCTGGCCGGACGTACTGAACGCCCTGCTGGAGGGCCGTGACCTCGCCGCCGACGACACGGCCTGGGCGATGGACCGGATCATGCGCGGCGAGGCCAGTGACGCGCAGATCGCCGGTTTCGCGGTGGCGCTGCGGGCCAAGGGGGAGACCGTCGCGGAGATCTCCGGGCTGGTGCGCGCGATGTACGACCACGCGCGGCTGATCGAGGTGCCGGGGCCGAGCGTGGACATCGTCGGCACCGGCGGTGACGGCGCCAAGACCGTCAACATCTCCACGATGTCGTCGATCGTGGTGGCAGGCACCGGCGTGAAGGTCGTCAAGCACGGCAACCGTGCGGCGTCGTCGGCGAGCGGCGCGTCCGACGTGCTGGAGAAGCTGGGTGTCGCGCTCGACCTGTCGCCGCGGCGGGTCGCCGAGGTGGCGAACGAAGCGGGCATCACGTTCTGCTTCGCGGTGAAGTTCCACCCGTCGCTGCGGCATGTGGCACCCGCCCGGCGGGAGTTGGGCATCAGGACCACGTTCAACGTGCTGGGCCCGCTGACCAACCCCGCCAAGGTGCGGGCGCAGGCGACCGGTGTCGCGGACGCCCGGATGGCGCCGATCCTGGCCGGTGTACTGGCCGAGCGCGGCTCGTCCGCCCTGGTGTTCCGCGGCGACGACGGGCTCGACGAGCTGACGACGACGGCGACGTCCCGGGTGTGGATCGTCCGCGACGGCGCGGTGCGGGAGGTGGCCTTCGACCCGCGGGACGTCGGTATCCCGCTGGTGCCCGTGGCGGCGCTGCGCGGCGCCGACGCCTCGTACAACGCCGACGTGGCGCGGCGGCTGCTGGACGGGGAGCGCGGTCCGGTGCGGGAGGCGGTGCTGCTCAACGCCGCCGCCGCGCTGGTGGCGCTGGAGCTGACCGACGCGCCGCTGACCGAGCAGATCGGGGCGGCGATCGGCAGGGCCGCCGAGTCGATCGACTCCGGTGCGGCCAAGCGGGCCCTGGAGCGCTGGGTGGCGGCCAGCAACGCCTGAGTGTGGCGCCGCAGTTGCGGCGTGCGGACGTGAGCCCGGCCCGGTTTGATCTCAAAAACTGGACCGGGCTTGCGCCGTACGGAGCGTGTGGCATGATTCTGCCCAGGTCACGAGTGACAGCGATATGGCCCCGGCCCGCTGTCCGGCAACCCTCCGTCCGTGGCGGGGTGCCCCGGGTGATGACCAGGCCGCAGTCAGCGAGGTCTGCGGCAAGCGCGGATCCCTCGCCAGGGATCCTGGTCTTCGAGGGAGATCTTCCGTGAACCAGCGAATGCGATAGGGCCCGAAGGCCCCTTTTCCGCTTTCTGCTTTTTCCTTTCACACTGCGTCGCCGCGCTGCCGTACGCCCGCACGCAGTGAATTCGCCTTTCTCTCACGGGAGTTCGCCATGCCTGTTTCCGCCGTTGCCGCCGACAGTTCCGTTTGTGCCCCGCTGGCCGTTCTGGGGCGAGATGTCCTGGTGCCGCTGGTCACCGGCGGCGAGGTCGACTACGCCGCGCTGGACTACGCGGCGAGCGCCCCGGCGCTCCAGCGGGTCTGGGACGACGTGGCGGGCTACGCGCCGTACTACGGCAGCGTGCACCGCGGCGCCGGGTACCTCTCGCAGCTCTCCACCGACCTGTTCGAGAACGCCCGCACCACGATCGCGGACTTCCTGGGATGCCGCCCCGACGACCAGGTGGTCTTCACCCGGTCCACCACCGACTCACTGAACCTGCTGGCCGCCGTACTGCCCCCGCACACCCGGGTGTTCGTCTTCGAGACCGAGCACCACGCGTCGCTGCTGCCCTGGGAGCAGTGCCCCGGCGTCGAGGTGACGTACCTCAACGCGCCGCGCACCCCGCAGCAGGCCGTCGACGCGCTGGAGACGGCCCTCGCCGCGCGCGAGCCCTACGGACCCGCCCTGGTCTGCGTGACCGGTGCCTCGAACGTGACCGGTGAGCTGTGGCCGGTGCGCGAGTTGGCCGCCGCCGCGCACGCGCACGGCGCCCGGATCGTCCTGGACGCCGCGCAGTTGGCCCCGCACCACCCCGTCGACATCGCCGAACTCGACGTGGACTGGATCGCCTTCTCCGGACACAAGCTCTACGCGCCGTTCGGCTCGGGTGTGCTGGCCGGCCGCGCCGACTGGCTGCGGGAGGCCCAGCCGTACCTGGCGGGCGGCGGCGCCAGCCGCAAGGTCGCGCGGCGTACGGACGGCGGCGTGGACGTCGAGTGGCACACCAGCGCGGCCCGGCACGAGGCCGGTTCGCCGAACGTCATCGGTGCCTACGCGATCGCCTCTGCCTGCCAGGCGCTGACCGAGGCCGGATTCGACACCCTGGTCGCCCGCGAGCGGGAGCTGATCGCCCGGGTCACGGCGGGCCTGGCCGAGGTGCCCGAGGTCAGGGTGCTGTCGCTGTTCGGCGACGACGCCCCGCGGGTCGGCGTCCTCTCGTTCGTCGTCGATGGCTGGAACAGCTCGCACTTCGCGGCTGCGCTGTCGGCCGAGTACGGCATCGGCGTGCGCGACGGCCTGTTCTGCGCGCACCCGCTGGTGCGCACCCTGCTGGGCGGCGAACCGGACGAGCCCGGCGAGTGCGGCGCCCCCGAGGCGGCCCCCGGCGAGCGCTCGCTCAACGCCATCCGGGTCAGCTTCGGCGCCGGCACCCCCGACGAGCACATCGACCGCTTCGTACGGGCCGTGAAGGAACTGGTGACGGACGGCGCCCGCTGGAACTACCGCACAGAGGAAGGCCGTTGCGTCCCCGACGCAACCCGCTGAGGAGACAGAGGCGCGCCCGACCGACGACGCGCACCCCACCCTCTTCCCCCCACACACACGGGAGGGGCCGGACCGCAGGACGAAGTCCGGAGGTCCGGCCCCTCACCCGAACAGCCCCGCGCAGCGACAACGGCCCGCCGCAGGCACAACGGCGGAAAACCCCCACGGCGGGAAAGCCGGCAACGTGGGAAACGGCCCAGCGCAGCGCCTACGCGTCGAGCCCGATCGCGAACGCCGCCTCCAGGTCGTGCTGGGAGTACGTGCGGAAGGCGATGTGGGTCTCCGTGGAGGCGACACCCGGCACCTTGCTGATCCGGCCGGGAATGACGTCGGCGAGATCGTCGTGGGCGGCGACGCGGACCATGGCGATGAGGTCGTGGGCGCCCGTGACGGAGTAGACCTCGCTGACGCCTTCCAGTGCGGCGATCTTCTCGGCGATCTCCGGGATCTGGTCCACGCTGGTCTTGATGAGCACGATCGACGTGATCACTGCTGGCTCTCTCCCTCGGTCGCCGGTGTGTTCCCCCTGGTGGCCACCACACTAGCGCCCCGGTAGCGGCCCCACGCGTAGAGGAAGCCGAGGGCGAAGCCCACCACATGGGCGAGGTAGGCGACGCCGGGGCCGCTGGGGTCGCGCTGGGCCGCCAGCCACTGGAGCACGAACCAGAACAGCAGCACGATCCAGGCGGGGAAGCGCAGCGGCAGGAAGAAGAGGAACGGGAAGATGCTGGTCACCCGGGCCTTGGGGAAGAGGTAGAGGAAGGCGCCCAGCACGCCGGAGATCGAGCCGGACGCGCCGACCAGGGTCTGTCCCGACGTGGCGTGCGCGGCTGCGTAGCCGAGCAGGGCCAGGTAGCCGGTGCCGAGGTAGAAGACGGTGAACGGCAGCCGCCCCATCCGGGACTCGGCCATCCCGCCGAAGACGTAGAGGAACAGGACGTTGCCGAGCAGGTGCAGCCAGCTGCCGTGCACGAACAGGGCGGTGAGCGGGGTGAGCAGGGCGTGCGGTGAGCCGCTCCACAGGTCGCGGGGGATCACGCCCCAGTGCGCGAAGTAGGCGGTCTGTGCCTGGAGCAGGGTGTCGCCGGTGCCGTAGAGGTGGTTGAGGCCCGAGGCGGGGCTGAGGGCGAAGAGCGCGCAGCACAGGCCGATCAGGACGTTCGTCATGCGGGAGAACACCGCGGTCAGGGAGCGTGCGGAGCGGAGCGCGCCGGCGGTCGCGGGCGGGTCCGACCGGGGCCTCGGGGACCGGGGGGAGTGGGGTGGCGGGGGAGGCAGAGGCGGCGCCATCATGAAGCGATCATGACGTAATGCGGGCAATCGGGACAGACTGCCTCGCCGCACGGCACCTCCTGGACGGTGCCCGCACCGGCCCTTCGTCAGGCCGTAGGGTTACGGGCAGTACTTTGCGTTCTTCCGCAGTCCGACGGCGCACCGCGTGAGCCCGCAGCTTCGGTCACCACGCTCGAACAGGAAAGAGGACGATCACGATGGCTGTTCCCGTGCCGACGGACGGAACCCGGTGGCGCTGCACCCTGTGCGGCAACCTCACGCGATTCGATGTGACCCGCCGGTCGAAGGTCGTGGAGTACCTCCACCTCGACCTCGCCGGGGAGCCGAAGGTGGAGGAGCGCGAGGTGCTCAGTGAGAGCATCGAGTCCGTGCGCTGCCGCTGGTGCAACGCGGTCGACCAGATCGAGCTGGTGGACCGGCCGGGCGCGAGCACCTGAGATCGGAGCGAGACAGCCGTGGTGGAGCGTCCAGCAGGGGAGCCGGGGGCGGAGCACGACGACGCGCCTGGCCGGGTGGCCGAAGAGGCCCTCGACAGCCCGCTGCCCGAGGGCGTACGGCGCCGTGTCGTGGCGCTCGCCGCGGACGCGTTCGGCGCCCTGACGGTGGCCGAACTCCCGCCGCCGCTGCGGCAGTACGCCCGTTTCACCCCCACCCGCCGGGCCAAGTTCGCCGGTAACGCGATGGCTGCCGCGCTGGAGAGCGACGCGGTGTTCCGGCAGCGGATCGCCGGCAAGGTCCGCGCGGCCCAGCCGGAGCTGGCCGGCGCCCTGGAGAACGGCACCCCGCCCGCCGCCGCCGACCCGCTGGACGTCGCCGCTGCGGCGTACGTGCTCCGCCCCGACGGCTGGGTCAAGCTCGTCGCTGCGGCCGGCGAGGAGGCCCAGCGGGCGCGCGCCGAGCGGGCCGGCGAAGAGGCCGACAGGGAACTGGTCAGGCTGCGCGACGAGCTGGCGCAGGCCCGTACGGATGCCCGCGCCGACGCCGAACGGGTGCGGGCCGACCTGGACGGGCTCCGCAAGGAGAACGAATCGCTCCAGCGCAAGCTGCGCAGCGCCCAGAGCGACGTCAAGCGCGGCGCCGCGACGGTGCGCAAGGCCGAGTCGGCGCTGGAGGCCGAACGCTCCAGGGCGGCTGCGGAGAAGACCGCGGCGGACAGTGAGGTGCGCCGGCTCAAGGCGCGCATCGCCGAGGCCGAGACGGCGCTGGAGACCAGCAGGCGGGCCGCCCGCGAGGGGCGCAGCACCGAGGACATGCGGGTGCGGCTGCTGCTCGACACCGTCCTGGACGCCGCCCAGGGGCTGCGCAGGGAGCTGGCGCTGCCGCCCGCCGACGTGCATCCGGCGGACACCGTCGACGCGGTCGCCCCCGGCCGGATGACGCCCAAGGACATCGCCACCCGCGCGCTGTCGGAGACCGATCCGGCGCTGCTCGACCAGCTTCTGGCGCTGCCGCAGGCCCACTTGGTGGTCGACGGCTACAACGTCACCAAGACCGGCTATCCGACCATGCCGCTGGAGAAGCAGCGGCTGCGGCTGCTGGGCGGCCTCGCGGTGCTCGCCGCCCAGACCGGCGCGGAGATGACCTGCGTCTTCGACGGTGCGGAGCTGGCGGCGCCGGTGCTGCTGGCGCCGCCGCGCGGGGTGCGGGTGCTGTTCAGCAAACCGGGTGTGACGGCCGACGAGTTGATCCGTCAGCTGGTGAGGGCCGAACCGCCGGGCCGTCCGGTCGTCGTGGTCTCCACGGACCGGGAAGTGGCCGACGGGGTCGCGAAAGCCGGCGCGCGTCCGGTCGCATCGGCCCTGCTCCTCAAGCGACTTGCCAGGACCTGACGCGGCGGCGATATGTCCGTTGCTTCGTCTCTGGCTGTCAAATCCCCGCTACTGCCTGTGTGATGTTGGTAAAACCTCGGGCTGACGGACCGTTTTTTTCCCGTGAGGATTTGAAGCGATCACAACTCGGTCACTAAGGTCGGGCCTCGAACCTTCATGCAGTTGATCATCCAACCGGGATGAACAGTGAAGGAACCGCCGAGTCCGCGGCGTTCACGCGGAGCCGGGGTCTCACCCCCCCACTTCCCGGTAGGCGGCTGGAGGAAGAAGGAGCTCGCCTTCGTGGCGTCCCACCGTCGACCCAAGCAGCCGAGCCGTATTCGTGTGACCGTGCTCACCGCGACCGCCGCCGCTGCCGTTGCCCTCTCGTCCCAGGCCGCCCAGGCCGCCCCCGAGCAGTCGAAGAAGGACGTGAAGTCCGAGGTCGACAAGCTCTACGAGCAGGCCGAGCAGGCCACCGAGAAGTACAACGGGGCCAAGGAAGACCAGGAGAAGCTCCAGAAGGAGGTCGCGGACCTCCAGGACAAGGTCGCCCGCGGCCAGGACGAGCTGAACCAGCTGCGCAAGGGCCTGGGAGCGGTCGCATCCGGCCAGTACCGCAGCGGCAGCATCGACCCCTCGGTCCAGCTCTTCCTCTCCGGAGACCCGGACACCTACCTGGAGAAGGCGTCCACGCTCGACCAGTTGAGCGGCAAGCAGGCCGACCAGCTCAAGGTCATCGCGGACAAGCAGCGCCGCCTCGCGCAGGAGCGCGCGGAGGCCGCGAGCAAGATCCAGGACCTCGCCGACACCCGTAAGGCGCTCGGCGAGAAGAAGGACGAGATCAAGGGCAAGCTCGGCAAGGCCCAGGAGCTGCTGAACACCCTGACGGCCAAGGAGAAGGCCGCCCTCCAGGCCAAGGAGAACCGGGCCGACCGCAGCAACGACCGGGTCAACCTCGGTGACGACGTGCCCGCTTCGCAGCGCGGCGCAGCCGCCCTGGCCGCCGCCCAGTCGAAGATAGGCGCGCCGTACGTCTGGGGCGACACCGGACCGTCGTCCTTCGACTGCTCGGGCCTGACCTCCTGGGCCTACCAGCAGGCCGGCCAGTCGCTGCCGCGCACCTCGCAGGCGCAGGCCGGCGCGGGCACCCGGATCGCATCGCAGAGCGCGCTCAAGCCGGGCGACCTGGTGCTCTTCTACGGCGACCTGCACCACATCGGCCTGTACGCGGGCAACGGCACGGTGCTGCACGCCCCCAAGCCGGGCGCATCGGTGCGCTACGAATCGATCAACAACATGCCGTTCCAGTACGGCGTGCGGCCCTGACACGGCCCAACCTGCCGCCCGAACGGGCGAATTGCGGCTCGCTCCGCTGACTTCCCGCCCCGCCGGTGACCTGCACAGTCACCGGCGGGGCGGCATTTTGCGTACCGGCAGGGGTTATTGGCCGCCGCGTAGTGGCCCGGTTACTGTCTGCCCTCGCAGCCGCCGGTCACGACCGTCCTCCCGGACGGCAGGGGCTGCACGGAAGGGAGTGCGGCCCGCGTGTCCCATCGCCGTACCTCGCAGCCAGGACCGCTCACCCGCGCACGGGCCGCCGCGCTGTCGGCCGTACTGGCGACCGCGGCGGCCACCCTCTCCGCGGCCCCCGCCACCGCCGACCCGACCGCTGATCACCGTGCCGCAGCCGCCCGCGTCGACGCGCTCTACGCCCAGGCGGAGCGGGCCACCGAGAAGTACAACGGCGCCGACGAGCGGACCGATGAGCTGCGGGTGCGGGCGGCGAACCTCCAGGACCGCACCGCCCGCGCGCAGGAGCGGGTCAACCGGCTGCGCGGCAAGGTCGGCGCGCTGGCCGCCGCCGACTACCGGGCCGGCGGCATCGACCCCACCCTCCGGCTGCTGCTCTCCGAACGCCCCGGCGCCTACCTGGAGAAGGCCGCCACCCTCGACCGGCTGCACCGCAGCAGGGCCGGCGAACTGCGCGCCCTGCTGGCCGCCCGCCGGGTGCTGGACCAGCACCGCAGCGAGACCGCGCACACCCTCGCCGAGCTGGCCGCGGGCCGCGAGGCGATGGCCCGCCACAAGCGGGAGGTCCAGCGCAAACTGGCCGCCGCCCGCCGGATGTTGCAGGACATGCCCACGGACGCCAGGACCGCCTACCGGTCGTCGCGGGACGACGGGCGGGCCGGGGTGGTTCCCGACACCGGCGGGGCCGTGGCGCCGTCGGGGCGGGCCGCGGCGGCCGTCCGGGCGGCGGTCGGCGCACTCGGCGCCCCGTACGTCTGGGGCGGCACCGGGCCTTCCTCGTTCGACTGCTCCGGCCTCACCCAATGGGCCTACGGCCGGGCGGGTGTCTCCATCCCGCGCACCTCGCAGGCCCAGCGGGGCGCCGGACGGCGGGTGCCGCTCAGTCAGGCGCGCCCCGGAGACCTCGTCATCTACCGGTCGGACGCGAGCCACGTCGCGCTGTACGTCGGGGGCGGGCAGGTCGTGCACGCCCCGCACCCCGGTGCGCCGGTGCGCTACGAGTCGGTGGGCATGATGCCGGTCACGTCCGTGGTGCGGCCCTGACCGGAGCCCCAGCGGTTTTGCCCCCGAGCGCCCGCGCATACGATCGGCCGCATGGCAGGTCAGCGAGGTGCGCGACACCCGTCACGGGCCCGGACGGCGGGCTGCGCCGTGCTGGTCATCGCGCTGCTCGCCTCCCTGGCCGGCTGTGCGGGCGGCGCGCCGCCGCAGTCCCGCCACCCGGACGTCCAGCGGATGCTCGCGGCCCGCGCGCGGGCCGTCGCGCAGCACGACGAGGCCGCCTTCCTCGCCTCCGTCGACCCGCGGCCCAGTGGCTACCGTGACCGCCAGCGCCGGATGTTCGGCAACCTCGCGGGGCTGCCGCTGACCGGCTGGCGCTACGACCTGGTCGCCACCGACGCCTTCCCGCTGCCGCCCGGCGACGGCGAGCGGCTGGCGGCGAAGGTCAAGCTCAGCTACCGCCTCAAGGGCTACGACGCGGAGCCGGTCACCTCCGTGCAGTACCTCACGCTGACCCGGCGCGGCGGCGGCTGGCGGATCTCGTCGGACACCGACGCGACGGCCGCCGGGCACACCGGCACCCGTCAGCTGTGGGACCAGGGCCCGGTGCGGGTGGTCCGCGGCCGGCACAGCCTGGTGCTGGGCGGCGCGGCGGACCCGGGCCGGCTGCGCGATCTGGCGAAGCGGGCGGACGCCGCGGTGCCGGCCGTCTCTTCGGCCTGGAAGGGGGCCTGGGCGGGGCAGGTCGTGGTGGAGGCCCCGGATTCCGTGGCGCAGATGGCGCAGCTGCTGGGCAGCGGCGACGCGTCCGGTTACACCGGCATCGCGGCGGTGACCACCGGCGAGGCGGGCGCGGCGGCCAAGGCGCCCGCGGACCGGGTGATCGTCAACCCGGACGCCTACGAGGAGTTGAACGACCTGGGGCGCGCGGTGGTGCTCACCCACGAGATCACCCATGTCGCCACGCGCACGGACACCACAGGATCGACGCCGCTGTGGCTCTCCGAAGGGTTCGCCGACTGGGTCGCCTACCGCGGCAAGGACCGCAGGGCCGGCATCGCGGCGCCGGAACTCTCCCGCGCGGTGGCGACGGGCCGTCCGCCGCAGCAGCTCCCCACCGACGCGGACTTCGGCTTCACCGGTGGCGCCGACCGGCTGGCCACCGCGTACGAGGGCGGCTGGCTGGCCTGCCGGATGATCGCCGACAAGTGGGGCGAGGCGAAGCTGCGGGCGTTCTACCGGGCGGCCGGACACAGCGCGGCCACCCCGGGCGGCAACGGCCCGGCGGCCCGCCCGGTGGCGCGCACGGCCGCCCCGCCGTCCGCCCGGGACGGCACCGACGACCACCGGCAGCCGGCCGGCCGCAGCACGCGCATCGACGAAACGATGCGCGCCCAACTCGGCATCGGCATCACGGAGTTCACCCGGCGATGGCGGGCCTACGTCAAGGGCGAGCTGAGCTGACCTGGGCGCGGTCGGCGGTGACCTCCCCGGCGGGCCCGCCGTCCGCGCGGTGGGCGGCAGGGGGCGCCGCCGTCGCCCGCCACAGCCGGCGGCAGGCGAGCAGGCAGGCCGCGACCAGCAGGCCGTTGCGGAGCAGCAGCACCGTCAGGCCCGTGCCGTCGCTCGCCACGACGTGGGCGAAGCCGAGCGGGAACTCCAGGAACGTGACACCGGTGGCGAGCAGGACGAGGACGGCGGGCAGGCCCTGCCGCCCCGCCCGCGCCGTCAGGCACACCGCGGCGAGCCCCACCAGCCAGAGCAGGTACTGCGGGCTGATCACACGGCTGGTGGTGGTGAACAGCAGCACGGCGGTGAACGCGGCGTCGGCGCACAGGGTGGCGGTCAGCGCCCGCGCCCGCATCCGCCACAGCAGCAGCCAGCCGAACGCGGCGCAGGACAGCGCGAGAGCCACCGCGCTGACCTGCGGGACCAGCGGGCCGACGAACTCCATCGAGCCGTAGTTCAGCAGCACCCGGCCGCTCCAGCCGAAGTGCCGGGCGACATGGAGGACCAGGGCGCCGAGCGACTCGACCTCGGTGCCGCGGCCACGCTGGGCGCCGATGAAGGACAGGGCGCCCGGCGCGGCGGCCACACAGCACACGGTCGGCGCCGCCGTGCAGAGTGCCGCGGTGCGCCACAGCGCCCGCGCCCGCCCGCCGCGCACCGCGGCCCCGCACAGCAGCAGCGCTGGCCACACCTTCAGCAGCGTGCCGCACGCGATGAGGGCACCGGCCACCCGCGGCCTGCGCGCGGCGGCGAACAGGGCGGCGACCGCGACGGCGGTGACCATCAGGTCGTAGCGGGCGTACGCGGTCGGGCCCAGCAGCGCGACCCCGGCGACCCAGGCCCAGGCGCCGGCCTGCCGGTTGCCGGGACGCCGGGCCGCCCGCAGGAACAGCGCGAGGACGGCGGCGTCGACGGCGAGCAGCAGGACGAAGAAGGCGTGCGCGTAGCCGAGGAACGGCAGCAGGGTGGGGGAGAGGACGGCGAGGGCGGCGCCCGGCGGGTACTGCCAGGTGACGTCGTCCACCGGGAAGGTGCCGGTCCGCAGGACGTCGGACCAGCCCTGGTAGATCACCGACACATCACCGGTCACGTCGGGCCCCGGCACCACCAGCACCTTCAGGACGCACAGCAGCAGCACGGCGCGGGTCGCCGCCCACGCTGTCACGGGGAGCAGCACCGCCCGCGGGGTGCCGCGGGTGCCGCGGGATGTCATCGTCAACGCGTCCTTGCCGGCCGGTCCTGCCCTTGCCGCCCGCCGCCACGGGGCGTCCCTGCATGATGCCGGACGGGTCCGGGCGCGGGCCGCCACCGGGCCGCCGCGCGAGCCGAGCCGGTACTGTCGGCGGCGGGCCCTCACGACCTGGCGGGCCCGCCGCCGAGACCGACGCCGAGAGACCAGCGTGCACAAGACCCTCATCGTCACCAACGACTTCCCGCCCCGCCCCGGCGGCATCCAGGCGTTCCTGCACAGCATGGCGCTGCGGCTCGACCCCACCCAGGTCGTCGTCTACGCCTCGACCTGGAAGCGCAGCAGGGAAGGCGTCGAGGCCACCGCGGCGTTCGACGCCGAGCAGCCGTTCCCGGTGATCCGCGACCGTACGACGATGCTGCTGCCGACGCCCCGGGTCACCCGGCGGGCCGCGGGCCTGCTGCGGGAGCACGGCTGCGGGTCGGTGTGGTTCGGTGCCGCCGCGCCGCTCGGTCTGATGGCGCCGGCGCTGCGGTCGGCGGGCGCCCGCCGGATCGTCGCGACCACGCACGGCCACGAGGCGGGCTGGGCGCAGCTGCCGGCCGCCCGGCAGTTGCTGCGCCGGATCGGCGAGGGCTGCGACACCCTCACCTACCTCGGCGATTACACCCGGTCGCGGATCGCCGCCGCGCTCACCCCCGAAGCGGCCGGGCGGATGGCCCAACTCCCGCCCGGCGTCGACGAGAAGACCTTCCACCCCGGCTCCGGCGGCCACGAGGTACGGGCCAGGCTCGGGCTCACGGACCGGCCGGTCGTGGTGTGCGTCTCACGGCTCGTCCCGCGCAAGGGGCAGGACACCCTCATCGAGGCGATGCCCGCGATCCTGGCGGCGGTGCCGGACGCGGTGCTGCTGATCGTCGGCGGCGGCCCGTACGAGAAGGAGCTGCGGGCGCTGGCGGCGGCCAAGGGGGTGGCGGACGCGGTGCGCTGCACCGGCGCGGTGCCCTGGGACGAGCTGCCGGCCCACTACGGCGCCGGTGACGTCTTCGCGATGCCCTGCCGCACCCGGCGCGGCGGCCTCGACGTGGAGGGCCTGGGCATCGTCTACCTGGAGGCGTCCGCCACCGGCCTGCCCGTCGTCGCGGGCGACTCGGGCGGTGCGCCGGACGCGGTGCGGGACGGCGAGACCGGCTGGGTGGTGCCAGGCGGTTCCCCGGCTGCCGCCGCCGAACGGATCGTGGCGCTGCTCGAAGATCCGGCGCTGCGCCGCAGGATGGGCGAGCGGGGCCGCGCCTGGGTGGAGGAGAAGTGGCGCTGGGACCTGCTTGCCGAGCGCCTCAAGGAACTGCTGTAGGCCGCGGGCGGGGCGCCCGCGGCGTCCCGCCCGTGCCCAACAGCCTTGTCAGCCGCGGTAGATGGCCTCGATCTCCTCGGCGAACTCCTTCGCCACGACGTTGCGCTTGAGCTTCAGCGACGGCGTGACGTGTCCCGACTCCTCGGTGAACTGGGTCGGCAGGATACGGAACTTGCGCACCGATTCGGCCTTCGAGACCGCGGCGTTGCCGTCGTCCACCGCGCGCTGCACGGCGGCGAGCAGCTCGGGGTCGCCGGCGAGCGCGGCGGCGGTGGTGCCCTGCCTGCCGTGCTCCTCGGCCCAGCGGGGCAGGAACTCCTCGTCGAGGGTGATCAGCGCGCCGATGAACGGGCGGCCGTCGCCGACGACCATGCATTCGGCGATCAGCGCGTGCGACCTGATGCGGTCCTCGATCACCGCAGGGGCGACGTTCTTGCCGCCAGCGGTGACCAGTATTTCCTTCTTGCGCCCGGTGATGGCGAGGTAGCCGTCCTCGTCGAGGGTGCCGATGTCGCCGGTGTGGAACCAGCCGTCGGACAGCGCGTCGGCGGTCGCCGTCTCGTTGTTCCAGTACTCCGTGAACAGGTGCTCGCCGTGCAGCAGCACCTCGCCGTCGTCGGCGATCCGCACCACGGAGCCGGGCAGCGGCTGGCCGACGGTGCCGATCTTCTGGCGGTCCCACGGGTTGAACGCGGTGGCCGCACAGGACTCCGTCAGGCCGTAGCCCTCCAGGGCGGTGAAGCCGATGCCGCGGTAGAAGTGGCCCAGGCGCTCGCCGAGCGGGGCGCCGCCGGAGATGGCGTGGGTGGCCCGGCCGCCGAGCACCGCGCGCAGCTTGCCGTAGACGAGGCGGTCGAAGAGCTTGTACTTCAGCTTCAGGCCGAACTTCGGGCCCGCCGCGGTGTCCAGGGCCTGGCTGTAGGCGATGGCGGTGTCCGCGGCCTTGTCGAAGATCTTGCCCTTGCCGTCGGCCTGCGCCTTGGCGCGCGCCCCGTTGTAGACCTTCTCGAAGACCCGGGGGACGCCCAGGATCAGCGTCGGCCGGAAGGACGCCAGATCGTCGGTGAGGTGCTTGATGTCGGGGGCGTGGCCCAGCTTGATGGGGGCCATCACGGACGCCACCTGCACCAGCCGCCCGAAGACGTGCGCGACGGGCAGGAAGAGCAGCACCGAGGATTCGCCGGTGGAGAAGAGCGGGCGCAGCCGCTCGACGACGTTGCCGCACTCGGCGAAGAAGCTGCGGTGGCTGAGCACACAGCCCTTGGGACGGCCGGTGGTGCCGGACGTGTAGACGATGGTGGCGGGGGTGTCCGCGTCGGCGAGCGCGCTGCGTTCGTCGACCTCTTCGTCGGAGATGCCGTCCCCCGCGGCGTGCAGCCTGGCGATGGCGTCCCGCTCGATCTGCCAGATGTTCTCCAGTCCCGGCAGCCGGTCGCGCACCGACTCGACGGCGGCCTCGTGCGCCGGCGTCTCCACCAGGCAGGCCACCGCGCCGGAGTCGCCGAGTATCCACTGGATCTGCTCGGCGGAACTGGTCTCGTACACCGGGACGGTGATCGCTCCGGCGCTCCAGATGGCGAAGTCCAGCAGCGTCCACTCGTAGCGGGTGCGCGACATCAGGCCGATCCGGTCGCCTGGCCGGATGCCGGACGCCATCAGCCCCTTGGCCGCGGCCCTGACCTCGTCGAGGAAGACGGTGGCCGTGACGTCCTGCCACCCGCCGTTCACCTTGCGCCCCATGACCGCAACATCCGGGTGCTGCGCGGCATTTCGGCGGATGAGATCCGTCAGATTGCCGTCTGCTGGGACCTCGTACAGGGCCGGAAGGCTGAACTCGCGCAAGACTGCTGCTCCTCATTGGCGCCGGTGCCACGACGCTGTGTGCTGCACCGGTTGCGGTCCATGATCAGGCAGGGGGCCTGGACTGCCCGGACGTTACCCACCGGTATTGCTGTTGGCATAGAGGGTTACGGCCAGATGTTCGATGCGTCACATGCCTGCGACACGCCATGGGACTGCTGCGCGCAGACTAGACCAGCGCTCCGGTGACCCGAAAGTAACCGCAGGTCCACGGGGCCCTGCCCGGAGCCCGTGACGACGACTTAGGCTGCGCCCATGCGACTGCATGTGGTCAGTGACGTACACGGGAACAGCCAGGACCTCGCCAGGGCGGGCGACGGCGCCGACGCGCTGATCTGTCTCGGGGACCTCGTCCTCTTCCTCGACTACGCCGACCACGGCCGCGGGATCTTCCCCGACCTCTTCGGCGCCGAGAACGCCGGCCGGCTGGTCGCCCTGCGCACCGCCCGCCGCTTCGACGAGGCCCACGCGTTGGGGCGCCGCCTGTGGGGCGAACTGGACGCCGCCGGACACGACCGCGAGACGGTCATCGAAAGCGCGGTCCGCAAGCAGTACGCCGAACTCTTCGGCGCCTTCCCCACCCCCACCTACGCCACCTACGGGAACGTCGACATCCCGCGGCTGTGGCCCGAGTTCGCCCGCGAGGGCACCACCGTCCTGGACGGCCGGCGGATCGAGATCGGCGGCCGGGTCTTCGGCTTCGTCGGCGGCGGCCTGAGCACCCCCATGCGCACCCCCTACGAGATCTCCGACGAGGAGTACGCGGCGAAGATCGAAGCGGTCGGCGAGGTGGACGTGCTGTGCACCCACATCCCGCCTGACGTCCCGGAACTCTGCTACGACACCGTCGCCCGCCGCTTCGAACGCGGCAGCTCCGCCCTGCTGCACGCCATCCGCGCCACCCGGCCGCGCTACGCCCTCTTCGGCCACGTCCACCAGCCGCTGGCCCGCCGGGTCAGGATCGGCGGCACGGAATGCGTCAACGTCGGGCACTTCAACGCGACCGGCACGCCGTACGTGCTGGAGTGGTGAGCGCGCAGGGCACCGTCCCGCGGCCCGGTGCCCGTAGGCCCGCTGGTGTCCGGCGGCCTTCCGCCGCGCGGTAGCCTTCAGCAGCACAGACACCGGGTTCGACGCGGGTCGGCGGGCCGGCGGGACCGGCAGGGATCGGCATGGAGGAGTCACGGCGATGGCCGAACACACCAGCTCTAGCATCACGATCGCGGCGGCACCCGCCGAGGTGATGGGAGTGATCGCCGACTTCGACCGTTACCCGCAGTGGACGGGTGAGGTCAAGGAAGCGGAAGTGCTGGCCAAGGACGACCACGGCCGCGCCGCGCAGGTGCGGCTGCTGCTCGACGCCGGTGCCATCAAGGACGACCACACCCTCGCCTACACCTGGACCGGCGACCACGAGGTCAGCTGGTCCCTGGTCAAGTCGCAGATGCTGCGGGCGCTCGACGGCTCCTACCGCCTCGCCGCGGTGGACGGCGGCGCGGGCACCGAAGTGACGTACCAGCTCACCGTCGACGTCAAGATCCCGATGCTCGGCATGATCAAGCGCAAGGCGGAGAAGGTCATCATCGACCGCGCGCTGGCCGGACTGAAGAAGCGCGTCGAGAGCGGCCCCGACGGCCCCGCGCCCGCCGACGAGGCCGAGAAGCGCTGACCGTGCGCACCCTCCTCGTCACGGGCCCGGGCGGCAGCGGTCGCAGCACCCTCGCGGCAGCCACCGCCCTGGCCGCCGCCCGGCGGGGAGCGCGGACCCTGCTGCTCACCACCGAGAGCAGCGCCCCGCAGACGGTGCTCGGCGCGCGGATCGCCGCCGACGCACCCACCGGGATCGCCCCCGGCCTCACGGCCCGCCGCATCGACCCGGGCGACCGCTTCCGGCAGGAGTTCCTCTCCTTCCAGGACCGCGCGGGCGCCGCCCTCGACCTGCTGGGCGCCGCCCCGCTCGACGAGGACGAACTCACCGAACTCCCCGGCTCCGAAGCCTTCGCGCTGCTGCACGCGCTGCGCACCGAGGCCGCGTCGGACGCCTGGGACGCCGTCGTCGTCGACATGCCGCCCGCCGACGAAACGATCCGGCTGCTCGCGCTGCCCGCCCAGGTACGCCGCTACCTGCGCCGCCTGCTGCCCGCCGAACGCCAGGCGGCCCGCGCCCTGCGCCCGGTGCTCGCCCAGCTCGCCGGCGTCCCCATGCCGGCCCAGAAGCTCTACGAGGCCGCCGAACGCTGGGAGGCCGAACTCGCCGCCGTCCAGCGGGTGATCGACGCACCCGGCACGACCGTGCGGCTGGTCACCGACGCCGGACCGGTCGCCGCAGGCACCCTGCGCGCGGTGCGCGCGGGACTCGCCCTGCACGGCCGCCGCACCGACGCCGTCCTCGTCAACCGGCTGCTGCCCACCGGCTCGGCCGACCCGTTCCTCGCCGGACTCTCCGGCAGCCAGCAGGACGCGCTCAAGGTGCTCCGCGAGGAGTTCCCCGACGTCCCCGTGCACGAGGTCGGGCACCTGGGGCGCGACCCGCAGGGCATCGACGCCCTGGACGCGCTGGCCGACGGGTGCGGCGACGAGACCTGGCAGATAGCCGGGGCGGCACCGCAGGACGCCGGGGGCGCAGCCGACCCGTGGGTCGTCGACGACCGGCTGGCCACCGAAGGACTGCTGGTCTGGCGGGTGCCGCTGCCCGGTGCGGCGCGCGAAGGGCTCGGCCTGGTGCGCCGTGGCGACGAGATCGTCGTCACCGTCGGCCGCCACCGCCGCATCCGTACCCTGCCGTCCGCGCTGCGCCGCTGCACCGTCTCAGGCGCCGGACTGCGGGAGGGTGCCCTGGAGATCCGCTTCACCCCCGATCCCGCGCTCTGGCCCGTGAGCGACTGAACCGGGTACCCCCGTTCGGGTACCGTCGGATGTGAGTCCCGGCTGCCGCTGCGCCCCGCGCCGCCGCAGCCGCCCGCCGCAGGAGTCCACGGAGTTCACCATGAGTGATGCCACCGAGCGACCGGCCGACCGTACGGCCGGCCCCGAAGCCGATGCCTGGGAGACGGCCTGCGCCGAGGACCTCGCCGCCGAGCAGGCCAGGCACCGCGCCGAGCACGGCCCGCAGCCCGGCAGCGCGGCCGATGAGCTGCGCAAGCTCGCCGAGGCCGTGACCGACAAGCTCGCCGGGATCCAGCTGCCCGGCGCCCTGGGCGGGATGGCCGCACAGGGCGCGGTCAACCAGCTGTTCAAGCAGGCGAAGGCCGCGGTCGAACCGGTCGTCGAGCGCCATCCCGACGTCTTCGACCACCTCGCGGCGGCCGGCTCCGAGCTCCTCGCCGCCTACCGCTCGGCCGTCGAGGGCAGCGAGACCCGGTGGACCCGCGAGGACACCGCCGACCGCCCCGCTGGCACCGGCCGCCCGCCCGGCAGCGAAGGCACCGGACGCACCGGCGACCCCCGGGACGACGACGGCCCGTCGGGCACCGAGCGGATCGATCTCGACTGACATCCGGGCCCCAGGTGCTCCGGTACGGTTGGACCCGGCGGGGTTCGAGCGAAAAACTGAGGGACACATGGGACTCACCATCGGCGTCGACATCGGCGGCACGAAGATCGCGGCCGGCGTGGTCGACGAAGAGGGCTCGATCCTGGAGACGTGCACGGTACCGACTCCGCAGGCCACCGACGAGCTGACCGAGGCCATCGCCGACGCGGTACGCACGGTCGGCGCCGCCCACCGGATCGAGGCGGTCGGCATCGGCGCGGCGGGCTACGTCGACGAGAAGCGGGCCACGGTCCTCTTCGCGCCGAACATCGACTGGCGCCACGAACCGCTCAAGGACAAGGTCGAACAGCGCGTCGGCCTCCCCGTCGTCGTGGAGAACGACGCCAACGCCGCGGCCTGGGGCGAGTACCGCTTCGGCGCGGGCCAGGGCCACAGCGACGTCATCTGCATCACGCTCGGCACCGGCCTCGGCGGCGGCATCATCATCGGCAACAAGCTGCGCCGCGGACGCTTCGGCGTCGCCGCGGAGTTCGGCCACATCCGGGTCGTACCGGACGGCCTGCTGTGCGGCTGCGGCAGCCAGGGCTGCTGGGAGCAGTACGCATCGGGCCGCGCCCTGCTGCGCTACGCACGCCAGCGCGCCTTCGCCACCCCCGAGAACGCCGAGGTGCTGCTCGCGCTGGGCGACGGCACGTCCGCCGGCATCGAGGGCCGGCACATCAGCGAGGCGGCCCGGCAGGGCGACCCGGTCGCCATCGACTCGTTCCGCGAGCTGGCCCGCTGGGCCGGCGCGGGCCTGGCCGACCTCGCCTCGCTCTTCGACCCGTCGGCCTTCATCGTCGGCGGCGGCGTATCGGACGAGGGCGAGCTGGTGCTCGACCCGATCCGCAAGTCGTTCCGCCGCTGGCTGGTCGGCAACCAGTGGCGTCCGCACGCCCAGGTGCTCGCCGCCCAACTCGGCGGCAAGGCAGGTCTGGTGGGCGCCGCCGACCTGGCGCGCCAGGGCTGAGCTGTGCCGCCCGCCGCGCCCTGTGGGGATGCGGCGGGCGCTGTCCTATCGTGGCGGTGACGCCGCCGGTGAGAGGACCCGAATCCGTGATCGCGCTGCCCGATTCCCGTACCGAGCCCGACGGTTCGGCCGTCGTCCGGGTACTCAGCTACAACATCCGCTCGCTGCGCGACGACCGGGCGGCACTGGCCCGGGTCATCCGCGCCTGCGCCCCCGACCTGGTGCTGGTCCAGGAGGCGCCGCGGTTCTTCCGCTGGCGCAAGGCCGCCGAGCGGCTGGCCAGGGCGAGCGGCCTGGTGTACGTCACCGGCGGCGCCACCACCGCGGGGCCGATGATCCTCTCCTCGCTGCGCGCCCGGGTGGAGCGCACCGACGACGTCCTGCTGCCCCGCACCCCCGGCCTGCACCAGCGGGGTCTGGCGACCGCGGTGGTACGGATCGGCGGGGCCAGGCTCGGCGTGCTCAGCTGCCATCTCAGCCTGGCGGCCGGGGAACGCCACACGCAGGCGGGGCTGCTGCTGGAGCGGCTGAAGCGGCTCGACGTGCCGTACGCGGTGGTGGCCGGCGACCTCAACGACCGGCCACAGGGCCGGAGTTTCCGGCGTCTTGCGGGCGCGCTCACCGACGCGTGGGCGGCGCAGCCGTGGGGCGGGGAGTTCACGTCCACGCCCCGCGACCCGCACCAGCGGATCGACGCGGTCTTCACCACCGACGGCATCGAGGTGCTGGGCTGCGGGGTGCCGCACGGCCTGCCCGGTGTGCGCGCCGCCGACCTCACGGCCGCCACCGACCACCTGCCGGTACTCGCGGCGCTGCGGGTGCCGGCCGACGCGCCCTGAGCCGCGTCAGACCACCGCGCCGCTGCCCGGCGCCGGGCCGTCGTCGTCCTCGTCGTCGCTCTTCATCCGGGCCACGAGGGTGCCGAAGCCGCCGAGGAAACCGCCGACGCCCAGCACCGTGATCCACCACGTCATGGGCTGCTGGAAGAGCACCATCACGAGCAGCAGCAGCGGACCGCCGAGCACCGCGAGCCAGGCGAACTTCGCGGTCACGTCGGCCTGCGGCAGCGGCGGCGGCTCGGGCGGCGTGAAGTGGCCTTCGTCGCTGTCGTCGAAGTCGTCGTCGGACGGCTGCCCGGCTTCCCAGTCGCGGGGGCCGACCCCCGGCGCGTAGACGACGAAGCTGCCGGGCGAGCCGCCGCCGGGCGCACCAGGGCCGCTGCGCGGACGCTCCTGGATCTCGCCGATGCCGTCGGGACGGGTGTCCGCGGCGGGCCGTTCACCGTCCGCTGCGGGCTTCGCCGGGTCGGGCTTGGTCAGGTCGGGCTTGGTCAGGTCCGGCGCTCCGGTCCGGCCGGCCGGGGCGCCGCCGTCCTCGCCCGCACGCCCTTCGTGGTCCGGATCGCGCGGCAGGTCCTCCCACCCCGGGATACGCGGCTCCTCGCCGTACCCCGCCACGATCTCGGCCCAGGCGGCCTCTTCGTCCAGCGGATCCCGCGGATCGCGAGGGCTAGGCTCCGCCACGGCCCGCCGTCCTCTCGTCCGCCGCGTCCGTCAGCGCCTCCGGGGCCAGCCGGGAGATGAAGGCCGCGGTGTCGCGGAAGATCTGCTCGGCGTCGTGGTCGAGCGTGGCGACGTGGTAGCTGCGCTCCAGCAGCGTCTGGCGCACGTCGGTGGAGGAGACCCGGCCCAGGATGCGTTCCGAGTCGACGGGCGGCACGACGTGGTCCTGCGGGCTGGTCATCACCAGCAACGGCTGGGTGACCTGCGGGAGTTCGGCGTCCACCACCTGGAAGAACCGGCGCAGCGAATGCGCGGCGTGCAGCGGCACCCGGTCGTAGCCGACCTCGGCGCCGCCGGGCCTTGCGATGTCGCTCGCCAGGCCCTTGGTGGTGCGGACGAGGTGCCGCAGCACCGGCAGCAGCGGCGCCGCCGCGTCGTGCATCTTGTTGGCCGGGTTCACCACGACCACCCCGCTGATCGCGTCGCCGTGCCGGGCGGCGAGCCGCAGCGCCAGCGCGCCGCCCATCGACAGGCCGCAGACGAAGACCTTCGCGCAGCGCTCCCGCAGCGCCCGTAGCTCGCGGTCCACCTCCGCGTACCAGTCCTGCCACGTCGTGACCTGCATGTCCTGCCAGTGGGTGCCGTGACCTGGCAGCAGCGGCAGCGCGACGGTCAGCCCCCGGTCGGCCAGATACCCGGCCCAGGGACGGACGGACTGAGGGGAGCCGGTGAAGCCGTGGCACACGAGGACGCCGACCTCTCCGCCGTCACGGCGGAACGGCTCGGCTCCGGGAAGGAGCGGCACCGGGGGACTCCGATCGGTAAAGGGGCCTGGCAGGTCACTTGCAGCGTACGCGGAGTGACGCCGTGCGGGTAGGCCGGAGGGCGTCGACGGGCACCGCGGGGGGCCGGGGCCGTCCGTGGCGGGGCGGCGGCAGCCCCGTTGCGGCGAGCCGGTCGCCGGGGGCAGGTTAAGGTCTTTGCGTCACACACAGGAGGCAGTCGGTTGATCTACGGCGCAATGAAGTTTTCCATCGGCGGCTCGCTCAAGCTCGCGTTCCGGCCCTGGGTGGAAGGCATCGAGAACATTCCCGCCGAGGGTCCGGCGATCCTCGCGAGCAACCACCTGTCCTTCTCGGACTCCTTCTTCCTGCCCGCGGTGCTCGACCGCAAGGTCACCTTCATCGCCAAGGCCGAGTACTTCACGTCCCCGGGTGTGAAGGGCAAGCTGACGGCCGCGTTCTTCAAGGGTGTGGGGCAGCTGCCGGTGGACCGTTCGGGCGGCCGGGGCGCGGGCGAGGCCGCCATCAAGAGCGGGATCGACGTGCTGGAGCGCGGTGAGCTGTTCGGCATCTACCCGGAGGGCACCCGCTCGCCCGACGGCCGGCTCTACCGCGGCAAACCGGGCGGCCTGGCGCGGGTCGCGCTGGCGACCGGTGCGCCGGTCATCCCCGTCGCGATGATCGACACCGAGAAGGTGCAGCCTCCGGGCAAGGTCGTGCCGAAGATGATCCGTCCTGGCATCCGGATCGGCAAGCCGCTGGACTTCACGCGCTACCAGGGCATGGAGGGCGACCGCTTCATCCTGCGGTCGGTCACCGACGAAGTGATGTACGAGATCATGAAGTTGTCCGGCCAGGAGTACGTCGACATCTACGCGACGGCGGCCAAGCGGCAGATGGCCGAGGCGGCCAAGGCGGCCGAGGCGAAGAAGAAGGCCGAGGCCGAGCCGGGCAGGGCCGGGCGCGACGGAACGGACGGCGAAGGCAAGGCCGGGGCCGGGGCGTAGCCGTGCCCGGCGAAGGGGTGGGGGCATGACCGACACCGACATGCGGACGGCGGGGCGCGGCGGCGCGCCGGGCCGGAGCCGCGGCAAGCCGCCGCAGAAGCTGCGGATGTCGGTCGAACTCCCGCTGTGGCGGGCGCTGACCGGCTACCGCGTCCTGACGCTGATCTACACCCTGTGCCTGGTCGCCTCCCAGTACCGCGAGTACGAGCACCCGCTCGGCGCGGCAGGCTACATGGGGGCGCTCACCGTCTGGATGGCGCTGACCTGGCACCGGACGACCTCGGCCGAGCGCTGCACGCGGTCCTTCCTCCTCGCCGACCTGACCTTCGCGGTGGGCGGCATCCTGCTCACCATGCTGGTCGAGTCGCACGAGCGCATCATGGGCGGCGCGGCGACGCTGCCGTCCATCTGGACCGCGGGCGCCGTCCTGGGCTTCGCGATCAAGGGCGGCTGGCGCTGGGCGATGGCGGCGTCCAGCGCGGTGGCCGTCGCCAACCTCGTCGAACGCGAGGAATTTGCGGGCAACACCATCCACAACGTCGTCCTGGTCTGGGTGGCCAGCGTGGCGATCGGCTATGTCGTCGAGGTGGCCCGCGCCAGTGAGCGCACCCTCGCCCGCGCCCTCCAGATCGAGGCGGCGACCCGCGAGCGGGAGCGGCTGGCCCGCGACATCCACGACAGCGTCCTCCAGGTCCTGGCGATGGTGCAGCGGCGCGGCGCCGCGATCGGCGGTGAGGCCGCGGAGCTGGGCCGGATGGCGGGCGAACAGGAGGTCGCGCTGCGGACGTTGGTCTCCAGCGGCCTGGTGCCCGCGCCCCGTACGGAAGCGGCGGGCGCTCCCGTGGTGGTGCCGGCGCAGGACGGCGCGGATGCGCGGTCGGGGGCGCCGTGCGACGTCCGCGCGCTGCTCGCGCCGTACGCGGGCCGTGGCGTCACCTTCTCCGAACCGGGCGCCCCGGTGGAGCTGCCGGCCGGTGCCGCCGCCGGTCTCGCGGCTGCTGTCGGTGCCGCGTTGGACAACGTCAAGGTGCACGCGGGGGACGGGGCCCAGGCGTGGATCCTGGTGGAGGACGAGCCGGACGCGGTGATCGTGACGGTGCGCGACGACGGCCCCGGCATCCCCGAAGGCCGGCTCGCGGACGCCGAACGCGAGGGCAGGCTCGGGGTCGCCCTCTCGATCCGCGGGCGGCTCGCGGAGCTGGGCGGCAGCGCCGCCTGGGTCTCGGTCCCCGGCCAGGGCACGGAAGTGGAGTTGACGGTTCCCAAGGGCGCTGCGTCCGAGGGCGACGACGGGGGAAGGCGGACACGTGAGTGAACAGACCGGCCTGAAGGTGATGGTGGTCGACGACCACCCGATGTGGCGGGACGCGGTGGCGCGTGACCTGGCGGCGGCCGGGCTCGACGTGGTGGCCACGGCGGGGGACGGGCCCCAGGCGGTCCGCAGGGCGCAGGCGGCGGCGCCCGACGTGCTGGTCCTGGACCTCAATCTGCCGGGTCTGCCCGGCGTGCAGGTGTGCCGGCAACTGGTCGGCGGCAATCCCGCGCTGCGGGTGCTGGTGCTCTCCGCGAGCGGCGAGCACGCCGATGTGCTGGAGGCGGTGAAGTCCGGCGCGACCGGCTACCTCCTCAAGTCGGCCAGCACGGAAGAGCTGTTGGACGCGGTACGGCGCACGGCCGCGGGCGAGCCGGTCTTCACGCCGGGACTCGCGGGCCTGGTCCTCGGCGAGTACCGCAGGCTGGCGACGGAGCCGGCGCCCGCGACGGATGACGAGCCGGGCGCACCGCGGCTGACGGAGCGGGAGACCGAGGTGCTGCGGCTGGTCGCCAAGGGCCTCTCGTACAAGCAGATCGCCGAACGGCTCGTCATCTCGCACCGCACGGTGCAGAACCACGTCCAGAACACCCTGGGCAAGCTCCAGTTGCACAACCGTGTCGAGCTGGTCAGATACGCGATAGAGCGCGGTCTCGACGAGGCGTGACCGTCCCGGGGCGCGGACGGCCTTCGCGTCCACCGGGCGGCCCGTTCCGCTCGTACGGGTGAACGCTCCGCGTCAACTCCCCGACGGCACAACGGAATCGGCATCCACCCCATCCCGGAGTGACCCAGATCACCATTAGCGTGACCGGGTCGGCTCATTCACGGCCGTGCGCGGCCACTGACGGGATGTAGGTGAAGCAGCGATGCGGGTCGGAGTACTGACCGGCGGTGGCGACTGCCCCGGTCTGAACGCGGTGATCAGGGGTGCCGTCCGCAAGGGCACCCAGGAGTACGGATATGACTTCGTCGGCTTCCGGGACGGCTGGCGCGGACCGCTGGAGGGCGACACCGTGCCGCTGGACATCCCCGCGGTCCGCGGCATCCTCCCGCGCGGCGGCACGATCCTGGGCTCCTCGCGGACCAACCCCTTCCAGCGGGACGACGGCATCCGCCGGATCAAGGAGACGCTCGCCAAGGAGGAGGTGGACGCGCTGATCACGATCGGCGGCGAGGACACCCTCGGCGTCGCCGCCCGGCTCTCGGACGAGCACGGCATCCCGTGCGTCGGCGTCCCCAAGACGATCGACAACGACCTCTCGGCCACCGACTACACCTTCGGCTTCGACACCGCCGTGGGGGTCGCCACCGAGGCCATCGACCGGCTGCACACCACCGCCGAGTCCCACATGCGGGTGCTGGTCGTCGAGGTGATGGGCCGGCACGCCGGCTGGATCGCGCTGCACTCCGGGCTGGCCGGCGGCGCCAACGTCATCCTCATCCCCGAGCAGCGCTTCGACATCGAGCAGGTCTGCGGCTGGATCGAGTCCCGCTTCACGGTCCGCTACGCCCCGATCGTCGTCGTCGCCGAAGGGGCGATGCCCCAGGACGGCCAGATGGTGCTCAAGGACGGGAGCACCGACTCGTTCGGGCACGTCCGGCTGTCGGGTGTGGGGGAGTGGCTGGCCAAGGAGATCGAACGGCGGACCGGCAAGGAGGCGCGCACCACCGTGCTCGGGCACACCCAGCGCGGCGGCACGCCCAGCGCCTTCGACCGCTGGCTGGCGACCCGCTTCGGGCTGCACGCCATCGACGCGGTGCGCGAGCGTGACTTCGGGAAGATGGTCGCGCTGCGCGGCACGGACATCGTGCGGGTGCCGATCGCGGAGGCGACGGCGCGGCTCAAGACCGTCGATCCGGCGCTCTACGCCGAGGCCGGGGTCTTCTTCGGCTGACCCGCGGGCGCCCGGTGCCGTCCGCCGCCCGGACGGCACCGGCACGCCCACGGCCGTATATTCGGCGTAACCGGGATGTTCCGGAACTTCTGCGCACGGAACGGGCGCATGCGGCGAAACCGGTGGGAGGCGGACGTGGAGATCCTCGCATTCGGGGTGCAGGCCGACGAGCGGCCCCTGCTGGAGCGGGCGTTCGCCGGCCGGCACCAGCTCCGCAGCCTGGACGTCTTCCTCAACCGTGACACCGCCCCCATCGCCCGCGGCTACGAGATCGTCACGTCCAGTGTGAACGCCGCGCTGAACGCCGATGTGCTGCAGACCCTCGCGGCCGGCGGCACGAAGATGATCAGCCAGCGCTCCACCGGCCACAACAACATCGACCTGGAGGCCGCGGCCGACCTCGGCCTGACGATCGGCCGGGTCTCCTCCTACTCGCCCTACGCGGTCGCCGAATTCGCCTGGGCGCTCGCGCTGGCCGTCGACCGCGGGATCGTCCGCGCCGTGGGCCGCACCCGCACCTTCGACTTCAGGCTGGACGGCCTGATGGGCCGCGACCTGCACGGCCGTACCGCCGGCGTGATCGGCACCGGCCGGATCGGCGAGGCGTTCACCCGCATCGCCCACGGCTTCGGCATGAACCTGCTGGGCTGGGACCTCGTGGAGAACCCGGCCTGCCGCGACCTTGGCATGCGCTACGTCGACCGGCGGCGCCTGTTCGCCGAGGCCGACCTGATCTCGCTGCACGTCCCGCTCGTGGCGGACACCCGCCACCTCGTCGACGCGGACGCCCTGGCCGCGATGAAGGACGACGCGGTCCTGATCAACTCCAGCCGCGGCGGCTTGGTCGACACCGCCGCGCTGGTGGAGACCCTCAAGGACGGCCGGCTCTCCGGCGTCGGCCTGGACGTCTACGAGGAGGAGGCCGGGCTGTTCTTCTTCGACCGGTCGCTCGAAGTGGTCCGCGACGACACCCTGGCCCGCCTGATGACCTTCGGCAACGTCCTGGTCACCTCGCACCAGGCGTACTTCACCGCGGACGCGGTCGGCCAGATCGTCGACGCCACCGTCGCCAACGTCGAGGACTACCTGGCCGGCCGCACCGGCGAGAACCTGCTGGTCACACCAGGACAGCGGCCAGCAACTGCGCGGTGAGCGAGGCCCCGTCCAGCGTGAGCACCGACTCGGGGTGGAACTGCACCCCGGCGAACCCGGGCCCCCGCAGCGCGTGCACCTCGCCGTTCGCCGCGTCCCGGCTCACCTCGATGCGGTGCATGGCCAGTTCGGCCGCCGCGGCCTCGTCGCAGCGGGCCGAGAAGGTGTTGTAGAAGCCGACCGTCTCCGGGCGCCCGAAGAAGTCGATGCGCTCCTGGGCGCCCTGGAACGGCACGTCCTTGCGCACGATCTCCAGGCCCAGCTCCGCCGCCAGCAGCTCGTGGCCGAGGCAGACGCCGAGTACGGGGCGGTCCGGAGCGCCCCGGTGCCCGGACACCAGGTCCGCGGTCAGCTTCCGCAGGAAGCGCATCTTCGGGTCGGCGGCGTCGGACGGGTCGCCGGGCCCGGGGCCCAGCACGACCGGGCCCCGGTGCGCCAGGGCAGCAGCGCGCAGCCCCGGCTCGTCGAAGCGGCGCACCGTCACCGTGAGGCCCGAGGTGCGCAGCAGGTGCGCCAGCATCGAGGTGAAGGTGTCCTCGGCGTCGATGACCAGCGCGTGGCCGTGCAGTGCCGCGGTCGGCGCGGTGGTCTGCATCCGCAGCCAGAACGGCGCGAGGCCGGCCCTGCGGCGCTCCAGCGCGGCCTGCACCCGCGGGTCGTCGGCCAGCTGCGGCGCCCGCCCCGCGGCGGGCCGGTCCGGTGCCTGCCGGACGCCGAGCGCGGTGAGCACCCCGGCGGCCTTGGCGTGCGTCTCGGCGACCTCGCCGTACGGATCGGACGCGCGCACCAGCGTCGCCCCGACCGGCACCCGCAGCCGCCCGTCGGCCGCGATGTCCGCGGTCCTGATCAGGATCGGCGAGTCCAGCGTCTGCGCGCCGGTGGCGTCCCGCCCGATCAGCGCCAGGGCGCCCGCGTAGTAGCCGCGGCCCCGGCCGTCGGGGGCGACCGGTTCGTGGCGTGCGATGACCCGGCAGGCGTTCTGCACCGGCGACCCGGTGACGGTGGCAGCGAACATCGTCTCCCTGAGCACCTCGCGCACGTCCAGGGTGGTGCGACCGCGCAGTTCGTACTCGGTGTGCGCGAGGTGCGCCATCTCCTTGAGCCGCGGGCCGACCACCACGCCGCCCTTGTCGCCGACGGTGCACATCATCTTCAGCTCCTCGTCGACGACCATCGACAGCTCCTCCGCCTCCTTGCGGTCGCCGAGGAAGTCCAGGACGCCGTCGGCCGTGGGGCCACCGGCCGGGTAGCGGTACGTCCCGCTGATCGGATTCATCACGACGGTGCCGCCCACCCGCGCCCCGTCCGCCGCGCGCTCGCCCCGCTCGCCGGTCATCCTGACGTGCACCTCGGGGCTGGCCCCGACCAGCGTGCGCACCCCGGGCCTGTGCACGACATACGTCCAGTACGCGCCCCGCTCGCCCGCCAGCAGCCGCCGGAACAGGGCCAGCGCGTCGGCGGCCGAGAAGCCCGCGATCTCGCCGTCGAACGTCCTGCGGATGACGAAGTTGGCGCCCTCGCCGTTGCCGATCTCGTCCCTGATCACCCGCCTGACGATCTCCGCGTACGCCGCGTCGTCCACGTCGAAGCCGCCGCCTTCGACCCGCACGTCGTGCGCGGGCAGCGCGGCCAGCAGGTCGTCCAGGCCGATCTCGTGGCTCTCGCCGGGGCGCAGCACCGCCAGCGGGGTGCCGTCGTCGTGCACCTGGAAGCCGCGCTCGCGGATCTGCCGGAACGGGATCATCGCCAGCGCGTCGGTGACCGGTGCGCCCGCCGCCGGGGCCGCGCCGTCCGCGCCGAGCGGGATGTCGGCCAGCCGCTCGACCTCGACCACCTCGCCGACCAGCACCTCGACCGTGGTCCCCGACCGCCCAGGTGCCCGGCGGCGCAGCAGGGCGAACGGCGGGCAGCCGGGCGCCAGCAGCCGCCTGACGAGGGCCGCGGCGTCGTCAGGGGCGCCGCTCTCGGTGCGGTCGCCGCGTTCCTCGCGGGGCGTGTCACGGTGCATGTCGGGGTTCCTTCCGGGTGGGAGGAACGGCCGGTGGAAACACCGAAGGCCGCCCCTCGGGCGGCCTTCGCGGAAATCGGGAGATGTACGCGCGTCTAGCGGGCCGCCGGATGAGCGGTCCACCACCAGTTCCTGGTCGTCGTGCGGGGCGCGTACATGCCGGGCACCCTACCCGACGCCGGGACGGGCGCGGGACGGCGTCCCACGCTCCGGACGAGCGGCCCTACGGCAGCCGGTCGACGAACCCCGCGAGCGCCGCGTTGAACTCCTCAGGGCGCTCCAGGTTCGGCAGGTGCGCCGCCCCCTCGATGACGGTGAGCGTGGCGTCCGGGATGTGCCGGTACCAGCCCCGCGTCGCGTCGACCGGTGTGAAGGGGTCGTCGCGGCCGGCCACGACCAGGGCGGGGACGCCGAGCTGCGCCAACGACGCGGTGTGGTCCCGGCGTTCGGCCCGGCCGCGGAGCGCGGCTGCCGCACCCTCGGGCGGCGCGCCGCGCATCATCCGCAGGACGTGCCCCGCCACCTCGGGCAGCGCGGTGACGTTGTACGGCGCGACCATCGCATCCAGCACCTCGTCCGCGTAGCCGGCCATGCCCTCCCGCAGCAGCCGGTCGGCGAGCGCGTGACGGCCGCGTTTGCCGGCCGCCGTCTCGGCGTACGGGGAGGTGGCGGCCAGCACGAGCCCGCGCAGCCGGCCGGGGAACAGCCGGGCGAACTCCATGGCGATCTGGCCGCCCATCGACAGGCCGCCGAGCACGATCCGCTCCCGGCCGAGACCCAGCGCGTCGAGCAGCGCGGCGATGTCACGGGCGAAGGTCTCCAGCGTGGTGCGGCGCGCCTCGGGGGCGCCGTCGTGCTCCCCGCCGGGCGCCGCGTGCGAGGTGCCGTAGCCGCGCAGGTCGGGCGCGATCACCCACCTGCCGCTGTCCGGCGCGCCGAGCGACGCGAGCTGCGGCGCCCACATGGTGCGGTCGAAGGGGTGGCCGTGCACCAGCACCAGCGGGGCGCCGCTGCCCGCTTCCGCGTATCCCATGCCGATGTCGCCGACGATGGCCGTGCCCGGTGCGCTCCACACAACTCGCCTCGTTTTTCTGCTGGTTGGTGCCGTTCCCGTTGACATCACGATGCTAGGAAAGCCACACTCTCGGTGCAATAGCTGCATTGCACTCAGTGCAAAGTGGTGGATTGCTTCGCGAGGATCACGGGCCGAGGAGCGTGCCGCCATGACCGCCGATGAATACCAGCGCATCGCCGACACCGTCGCGGGCGCCATCGCCGCCGGCCGGCTGCGCCCCGGCGAGCGGCTGCCCACCCAGCGCGCCTTCGCCCGCACCCACCGCATCGCCCCCTCCACCGCCACCCGCGTCTACCGCGAACTGGCCCGCCGCGGCCTGACCGTCGGCGAGGTCGGCCGCGGCACCTACGTACGCGCCGCCCAGCACCCGCCGGGCCCCGCGCTCGCCGAACCGCAGGCCGCCGGCGCCGGCCACGTCAACCTCGAACTCAACTACCCCGCGGTCCCCGAGCAGTCCGCACTGCTGGCCGACGGGCTCGCCCCGCTGCTGCGCCCCGACACCCTCGCCGCCGCGCTGCGCCCCTCGGCCCCTTCGGGCACCGCGGCGGCCCGCACCGCGGCGGCCGGCCTGCTCACCGGGCTCGGCCTGCGCCCCGACCCCGACCACCTGCTGTTCCCCGGCAACGGCAGGCAGGCGCTGGCCGGCGCGCTCGCCACCCTGGTGCCGCCCGGCGCCCGCCTCGGCGTCGAAGCGTTCACCTACCCGATGATCAAGGGCATCGCGGCCCGGCTCGGCATCACCCTCGTCCCGCTCGCCACCGACGGGCAGGGCCTGTGCCCCGACGCCGTACGGGCCGCCCACCGCACCGCCCCGCTGAAGGCCCTCTACGTCCAGCCGACCCTGCACAACCCGCTCGGCACGACGATGCCGCCCGCCCGCCGGGCGGAGCTGGCCGGCACCCTGGAGGACCTGGACATCTGGGCCGTCGAGGACGCGGTGTGGGCCTTCCTGCACGGCGGGCCACCGGGCGCAGGCCGGGCCGCACCCGGGAGCGCCGCGCTCCGGCCGCTCGCCGCCCACGCGCCCGACCGCACCATCCTGGTCGACAGCCTCTCCAAGCGGCTCGCCCCCGGCCTGACCGTCGGCCTCGCGCTGGCGCCCCCGTCCCACACCGACCGGCTCGCCGCCGCGCTGCGCTCCGGCGGCTGGACCGCCACCGGCTTCGCCCTGGAGGCCGTCACCCGCTGGATGACGGACGGCAGCCTGGAGCGCATCGTCGCGGCCAAGCGCCGTGACGCGGCGGCCCGCCAGGCCCTGGCCGCCGAGCTGCTGGACGGCCAGGACGTGCGGGCCGATCCGCGCGCCTACTTCCTGTGGTGGCAGCTGCCGTCCCGGTGGCGGGCCGAGACGTTCCTGGCAGCCGCGGCCCGGCGGTCCATCGCCCTCACCCCGGCCGCCGCCTTCGCGGTCGCGGCCGAGGGCACGCAGGGCGCAGGACCCGCGCCGAACGCGGTACGGATCGCCCTGGCGGGCGCCACCTTCGACCAGCTCTCCCACGCGCTGCCCGCCCTCGCATCGATCGCCCGGGGCGCGCCGGACGACACCCTGCCGGAGTGACCTGAACACCCCCGGACGGTGCCCGTATACCGAGTGGGCTGTGTCTCACAGTCCGGGCGGCGCCCGGAGCCCCTCCCGGAACCCCGTAATGTGGGCACTGTGACCGTGAACGCTGAAACCGATGCCGGTGGCAACACCTGGCGAGACCTGCCCGCGGCGCAGCAGCCTGACTGGCCGGACCAAAAGGCTCTGCGCGATGTGATCGCGGAGCTGGAGTCCTATCCGCCGCTCGTCTTCGCGGGCGAGTGCGACCAGCTGCGTGAACGCCTCGGCGCGGTCGCCCGTGGTGAGGCGTTCCTGCTCCAGGGCGGCGACTGCGCGGAGGCTTTCGACGCCGTATCCGCCGAGCACATCCGCAACAAGCTCAAGACGCTGCTCCAGATGGGCGCCGTGCTGACCTACGCCGGGTCCGTCCCGGTGGTCAAGGTCGGCCGGATCGCGGGCCAGTACAGCAAGCCGCGCTCCAAGCCGACCGAGACCCGCGACGGCGTGACGCTGCCGACCTACCGCGGCGACTCCGTCAACGGCTTCGAGTTCACCGAGGCGGCCCGCATCCCGGACCCCGAGCGCCTCAAGCGGATGTACCACGCGTCCGCCGCGACGCTGAACCTCGTGCGCGCCTTCACCACCGGCGGCTACGCCGACCTGCGCCAGGTGCACGCCTGGAACCAGGACTTCGTGAAGTCCTCGCCATCCGGGCAGCGTTACGAGGCGCTGGCCCGCGAGATCGACCGCGCGATGAACTTCATGAACGCCTGCGGGGTGGACCCGGAGGAGTTCCGCACCGTCGAGTTCTACGCCTCCCACGAGGCGCTCGTCCTCGACTACGAGTCGGCGCTGACCCGCGTCGACTCGCGCACCGGCGACCTCTACGACGTCTCGGGCCACATGGTCTGGATCGGCGAGCGCACCCGTCAACTCGACGGCGCGCACCTGGAGTTCGCCTCGCGCATCCGCAACCCGCTCGGCGTCAAGCTCGGCCCGACGACCACGGTGGACGACGCGCTCACGCTCATCGAGCGCCTCGACCCGGACCGCGAGCCCGGCCGGCTGACCTTCATCGCCCGCATGGGAGCGGACAAGGTCCGCGACAAGCTCCCCGAGCTGGTCGAGAAGGTCACCGCGTCCGGCGCCAAGGTCGCCTGGATCTGCGACCCGATGCACGGCAACACCTTCGAGGCGGCATCGGGCCACAAGACCCGCCGCTTCGACGACGTGCTGGACGAGGTCAAGGGCTTCTTCGAGGTCCACAAGTCCCTCGGCACGCACCCGGGCGGCATCCACGTCGAGCTGACCGGTGACGACGTCACGGAGTGCGTGGGCGGCGGCGACGAGATCTTCGTCGACGATCTGCACCAGCGCTACGAGACCGCCTGCGACCCGCGGCTCAACCGCAGCCAGTCGCTGGACCTGGCCTTCCTGGTGGCGGAGATGTACCGCGATCAGTGAGACCGGCCGTCGCTGACGGCGAAAAACGCAGGTGGGGCGCGGATCACACGATCCGCGCCCCACGTCGTTGTGCAGCACCCGCGGCGGCAGGTAAGGTAAGGGTAACCTCACTCAAGATCAACGGGATCGACGAGTACGGCGCCACGGAGGTGAACCGCGTGTACGTATGCTCCTGCTTCGGCATCACCGAGCAGCAGGTCCGTGAGCACGCGGACACCGGTGCCTGCACGCCCCGCCAGATCGCCTCCGCCTGCAAGGCCGGCACCGACTGCGGCGGCTGCGTGCGCCGCATCCAGGCCCTGCTGGGTCGCGGTGCCTGCCCCCGCCGTGAGCTGATCGACAACGGCGCGGCCGAACCGCTGGTCGCCGAACCGGGGCCGGTGCCGCTCGCGCCCCCGGCCCTCCCCGAGGCGGCCTAGGCTCCGGCCCTCGCGTCTCAGCTCGGCTGCTCCACCAACTGCGCGATGTACAGCGCCTCGCCGAGTTTCTCGACCAGCTCCAGCTGGGTGTCCAGATAGTCGATGTGATGCTCCTCGTCCGCGAGGATGTCCTCGAAGATATTGGCCGATGTGATGTCGCCCTTGGTGCGCATCATCTCGATTCCGCGCTTGAGGCGGTCGATGGCTTCCACCTCGACCTGCCGGTCCGCCTGGAACATCTCGGTGACGGTCTGGCCGACGCGTACATGGAACAGCCGCTGATAGTTCGGCAGTCCTTCCAGGAAGAGAATGCGGTCCGTCAGGATCTCGGCATGCTTCATCTCGTCGAACGACTCGGACCTGGTGTACTTCGCGAGCTTCGGCCAGCCGAAGTTCTCCTGCATCTTCGCGTGCAGGAAGTACTGGTTGATCGCGGTCAGCTCGGCAGTCAGCTGCTCGTTGAGGAATTCGATGACCTCGGGGTCGCCCTGCATGGCAGCGGGCTCCTTCCGCGCGAGAACTGGGCAAGTGCCGCGCATCTTTGCACCGCTCGGAGCGTAACGTCCAGTAAGTACACACTTACTCCGCTATGCCCGATTCAACCGCCTCCCTGGTCATCGGCACCCCTCCCCGTCTGACACCATGGAGGCATGGGTCAGCCGGAAAGCCGCGAAGCGGAGCATCCTCAGCTGCCCCCGGGGCAGCGACTGCAGCGGGGCTGGCCGGTGACGCACTACGGCCCGGTGCCGAAGTTCCGCCCCGAGCGCTGGGAGTTCCGCGCCTTCGGTGCCACGGCGGACGGTGACAAACACTGCTGGACGCATGAGGAATTCGCCGCGCTGCCCTATACGACGGTCGTCTCCGATATGCATTGCGTCACCAAATTCAGCATGCTCGGCGCCGAATGGGGCGGTGTACGGACACAGACGATCCTTGATCTCGCGCCGCCCGCGCCGGAGGCCACTCACGTCATGGTGTGGGCCGAATACGGATTCAGTTCGAACCTGCGCCTGGAAGACTTCGCCGCGGAGAATTGCCTCTTCGCCACCCACCGCTCGGGCGAACTCCTCACCGCGGAACACGGATTCCCGGTCCGGCTGATGGTCCCGCATCTGTACGCCTGGAAGGGCCCCAAGTGGGTCCGCGGCATCGAGTACATGACGGCGGACCGCCGCGGATTCTGGGAGGAGCGCGGCTATCACAACCTCGGCGACCCCTGGCGGGAGATGCGCTACTCCTACCAGGAGGAACCGGGCGACGGCCCCGAACTCTGATCAGGGTCCGCCCCGGCACGGCGCGGACCCACGGCCCTCAGCCGCGCAGCTCCTTCAGCCGCGCCACATCCGCCGCATGCCCCTCCTTGCCGCCGGGCGTCTCGATCACCAGCGGCACCCCGTCCGTCGCCGGATGCCGGAACAGCTCGGCGAACGGCTCGGCGCCGATGTGCCCGGCACCGATGTTCGCGTGCCGGTCCTTGTGCGCGCCGACCACGTCCTTGGAGTCGTTGGCGTGGATCAGCCGCAGCCGCCCCTCGCCGGTGACCTCCGTCAACTCGTCCAGCAGCGCCTTCATCCCGCCGGGCGCCGCCATGTCGTGCCCGGCGGCGAACGCATGGCAGGTGTCCAGGCACACACCGAGCTTCGGATGCCGGTCCAGCGCGTCGAAGTACGGGCCGAGATCCTCCGCCCGCGCGCACAGCGACGCGCCTTGGCCCGCCGTCGGCTCCAGCAGCAGCCACGGGTCGTCGTCGTGCGTCAGCTCGTCGAGCAGGGGCCGCATCCGCTCCCTGACCTGCGCGAGCGCCGTGCTGCGCGGACGCCCGCCGGTCGCCGATCCGGTGTGCACCACCACGCCGAGCGCGCCGATCTCCCGGCCGCGCCGCAGGGAATGCCGCAGCGATTCCACGGACTTGTCGACGGTCGCCTCGGTGTGCGAGCCGAAGTTGATCAGATAGGGCGCGTGCACATACGCCGGGATGCCGTCCCGCGCGCAGCCGGCCCGGAACTCCTCGTCCTGCCCCGGGTTGCCGGGCGGCGTCGCCCAGCCGCGCGGATTGGCCACGAAGACCTGCACGCTCTCGCCGCCCAGCGCACGGGCGTACGGCAGGCCGACCTTGGCCAGGCCGCCGGCCACCGGCACATGGCCGCCGACCGGATTACGGGTACGGGCGGGCGACGCGGCGCCCTGCGGGGACGGGGAAGTACTCACCCCACAAGAGTGCCAGGCGCCGGCCGCCCGCTGCCCCGGGGTCACCACCGCCCGGCTACAGCGCGCCCTTCAGACGGATGGTGACCGTGCTGCCCTTCGGTGCCTTCTTCCCGCCGTCGACCGACTGCGTGTCGACGGTGTCCTGCGGGAACAGGAACGGCTTCTTGACCTCGACGGCGAAGCCGAGATCCGTCAGCTGCTGCTTCGCGTCGTCGACGTTCTGACCCGTGACGTCCGGAACCGTGATCATCTCCGGGCCCTGCGACAGGGTCAGCGTGATCGTCTCGCCCTTGCCCAGCTTGGCGCTGCCGGGTCCTGGCGACTGCCGCGCGATGGTGCCCTTGTCCTCGGGGGAGTGCACCGGGGTGTCCGCGACCTTCACATCGAAGCCCGCCTTGCGCAGCTCCGTGACGGCCGCCTGCCGCTCGTCACCGGTCACGTCGGGGACGTCGAGTGCCGTGCCGCGGCTGACGATCAGCGCCACCGCCGTGTCGGGCCGCCGCTTGCCGCCCGACTCCGGGTCCGTGCGGATCACCGAGCCCTTGGCGACCTCGTCGCTGAACTCCTTGCGTTCGGTGCCAGGCACCAGGCCCCGGTCCCGCAGCTTGCGCCGGGCGTCCGCGACCGGCGTGCCCGCCAGATCGGGGACGGCGACGATGTCAGGGCCGCGCGAGACGGTGAGGGTGACCGTGCCCGTCCCGCGGATGCGCGCTCCGATGCCGGGCTCGGTGGCGATGATGTGGCCGCGCCGCACCGTGGAGCTGTAGTCACGCCGCACCTTCACCCCCAGGCCCTCGTCCCGCAGCGTCCCGGCGGCCTTGGCCTGCGGCATGTCCAGCACCGCGGGCACAGTCGTGAACTGGCCGGAATTGATGTACCAGACGCCCGCGCCGACCCCGAGCACGATCAGGACGGCCGCGACGAGGGCGGCGATCCTGCGCCGCGGGTCGGCGAAGGGCCCGCGGCGCACCGGCGGCGCGGGACGCAGCCGGGTGGTCCGCCCGTCCGGCGCGGCGGCGTCGGACGGCGGCACCTCCAGGACGCTGGTGCGGTTCAGCTCCGCGTCATCGGCGGTACCGGGCAGCGGCGGCCGGCCCCCAGCCCGCGGCAGCACGCTCGTCCGCTCGGCGCCGTCACCGGCCGGTGCCTCCCTGGCCTGCGGCGGCACCACGTCCAGCTGCGCGTCGGACAGCTCGCCGCGCGCCGTGCGGGCCGAGGAGAGCAGCGCCACCGCGTCCTGTGGCCGCAGCCGCGGATCGCGGGCGGTGGCCTGCGCCACCAGGGCGTCCAACTGCGCGGCGAGCCCCGGGACGGCCTCGGACGGCGGGCGGACGTCCTCGTGCAGATGCTGGTAGAGGACCTGCGCCGCGGTGCCTCCGGTGTGCGGCTTGCCGCCGGTGAGCATTTCGTAGAGCACCACGCCGCAGGCGTAGACGTCCACGCACGCGTCGGACGTACCGTGCTCGATCTGCTCGGGGGCGAGGTAGGAGACGGTGCCGAGGACCGCGCCCGTGGCGTCGGTGGTGTTCGTATCGACCGTCCGCACCAGGCCGAAGTCGGCGACCTTCACCCGGCCGTCGTCGCCGATCAGGACGTTCTCCGGCTTCATGTCGCGGTGCACGAGAGCGGCGCGGTGCGCGGCGCCCAGGGCGGCGAGGATCGGCTCCAGGATGTCCAGCGCGGCCCGCGGCTGGAGCGCGCCCCGCTCGCGCAGCACGTCGCGCAGCGTGCACCCGGCGACGTACTCCATGGCCAGATAGACGTACGTGCCGTCCGTCCCCTGGTCGAAGACGCCCACCACGTTCGGGTGCGAGAGCCGGGCGACCGACTTGGCCTCGCGGATGAACCGGTCGACGAACGCGTCGTCCACCGCGAGCGACGGGTGCATCACCTTCAGGGCGAGCACGCGGTCGAGCCGGGTGTCCATGGCCCGGTAGACCGTGGCCATACCGCCGGCGGCGATACGCGCGTCGACGCGGTAGCGGCCGTCGAGCAACTGCCCGACCAGGGGGTCCTGAAGGGTCGTATCCACGGCAGACGAGTCTACGAGGACCCACCGACACGTCACACGTGCGGCGGCCTTCCCCGGCGTACTGAGGCCGAACGGTGACAGGAACGCGGGCGGCGGCGCCCGCGCCCCGCCCGGCGCTACCGGAACGCCGGCCGCTCCGGATCCAGCTCCGCCACCCCGTCCGCGGGCGACGACGCCAGCGCGAAGTGCCGGCGCGGGATACGGCCCGCCCGGTACGCGAGCCGCCCGGCGTCGACCGCGTACCGCATGGCCCCGGCCATCAGCTCCGGCTCCTGGGCCCGGGTCACCGCGGACGCCAGCATCACCGCGGCGCAGCCCAGCTCCATGGCGAGGGCCGCGTCGGACGCGGTGCCCGCGCCCGCGTCCAGCACCACGGGCACCCCGGCCCGCTCGGTGATCAGCTGGAAGTTGTGCGGGTTGCGGATGCCGAGCCCGGAGCCGATCGGCGAGCCCAGCGGCATGATCGCGGCGCAGCCGACGTCCTCCAGCTTCCGGGCCAGCACCGGGTCGTCGTTCGTGTAGGGCAGCACCGTGAACCCGTCGTCCACCAGCGTCTCGGCGGCGTCCAGCAGCTCGATCGGGTCGGGCAGCAGGGTGCGCTCGTCGGCGACGACTTCGAGCTTGACCCAGTCCGTGCCGAGCGCCTCACGGGCGAGCCGCGCGGTGAGCACCGCCTCGCCCGCGGTGAAACAGCCCGCGGTGTTCGGCAGCACCCGGATCGCGTGCCGTTCCAGCACGGACAGCACCGAGCCCTGCACGGTCGGATCGAGCCGCCGCATGGCGACCGTCGTCAGCTCCGTCCCGGAGGCGAGCAGCGCCCGCTCCAGGGCGTCCAGACTGGGCGCGCCGCCGGTGCCCATGATCAGGCGGGAGGTGAAGGTGGTGCCTGCGATGGTGAGGAGATCGTCGGCCATGGTCGGTTCAGCCTCCCTGGACTGCGGTGAGGACCTCGACGCGGTCGCCTTCGCCGAGCGGGGTGCGGGCCCACCGGGCGCGCGGCACCACGGTCTCGTTGACGGCGGCGGCCAAGCCGCCCGGCGCCCGGGACAGCGTCGCCACCAGCAGGTCGAGCGTCAGCCCGCCAGGGATCTCGCGGACTTCTCCGTTGACGGTGACGGAAACGGGGGAGGCGTTCATACGGGCTGCTCCTGGGGGACGCGGGCCGCGGGGGCCGCTACGGGGGCGGCGTCGGTGAACCGCAGAGGGGAGAACGGGCGGGCCTCATCGGGCAGTTGCCCGGTGGCCAGCACCTCGGCCATGGCGTCCCCGGTGACGGGGGTCAGCAGGACGCCGTTGCGGAAGTGCCCGGTGGCCAGGAGGAGTCCTGGCAGCGGGGTCGGGCCGAGCAGCGGCGCGTTGTCAGGGGAGGTGGGACGCAGCCCCGCGCAGGTCTCGGCCAGCGGCAGTTCGGTGATGCCCGGCACCAACTCGTGCGCGTCCCGCAGCAGTTCGTACACGCCGCCCGCGGTGACGGTGGTGTCCCAGCCCAGCTCCTCGCTGGTGGCGCCGACGACCAGCTCGCCGTTCTCCCGCGGCACCAGGTAGAGGGGGCCGCCGCGGACGACGGCCCGCACCGTGCGGGAGAGGAAGGCGGGGCTCCCCCGGGGGACGTCCGGCATCCGGAGCCGCAGCACCTGCCCCTTGACCGGGCGCACCGGCGGCAGCACCTCACCCGGCACCCCGGCCAGCCGGCCGCTGTGGCTGCCACCGGCCAGCACGACCCGGTCCGCGGCCGGCCGGCCGCCGTCCGCCAGCTCCGCGCCGACGGCCCGGCCCGCGCTGACCGTCAGCCGCTCGGCCCAGGTGCGGTGGAAGACCACCCCGGCCCGCGCGCAGGCCGTCAGCAGCGCGCCCGCCAGGCGGCGCGGATCGACCTGATGATCGCCGTCCACCCGCAGGCCCCCGCGCACGCCGGGCGCCAGCATCGGCTCCAGACGGCGGCACTCGCGCCCGGACAGCCACTCCGACTCCAGACCCGAACGGCGCTGGAGCGCGTGCAACTCCCGCAGATGGGCCCGGTCGTCGGCGTCCAGCGCCACCACGAGGGTGCCGCAGGCGCGGTAGCCGACGGCCTGTCCGCTCGCCTCCTCCAGCTCCGCGACGAACCCCGGATAGCGCCGGGCGGACGCGAGGTTGAGGCCCAGCAGGGTCTGCTCCCCGTAGTGCAGCTCGGTGACGGCGGCCAGCATGCCGGCCGCGACCCGGGCGGCGCCGCCGCCCGGCTCCGGGTCGACGACGGCCGTGCGCAGCCCCCGAGCGGCGGCCCGCCAGGCGGTGACCAGGCCGATGATGCCGCCGCCGATGACGAGCACATCGGGGTGCCGCCCGGCGTGCGGCGGCGGTCCGTGTGGTGCGGCGGACGGTGCGGAAGATGCATGCATGGGCGTCCAGCCCCTCCCTTCGCCGGCATGACCCGGATCAGGTTCGTACGGTCGGAGGCCGCCAGCCTCCCTCTCAGCCCGGTGCGTCCGGGCTCCCGCGAGTGCGTAGGACCCTCACCCTAATACCAGCCGCCGACGCCCCGTAAGGGAGCGCCCCGGCACGGCGGGCGGCGCTTCCCGGGCCCCACCGGGCGTGACGCTGTGTCAGAGATCTCCTTGCGCGCTGCTGCGGGCGCCGTCGCGCGCCGTCCTAGAGTGATCGGGTGAGCGAGCAGAGCAAGTCCTCCCAGGACCCTGACCACACGCCGCGCGTCGTGATCGTCGGCGCGGGTATCGCGGGTGTGCAGACCGCTGTCGCGCTGCGCGAACAAGGCTGGCGCGGCGCGATCACGCTGTTCGGCGACGAACCGCACCAGCCCTACGACCGCCCGCCGCTGTCCAAGGCGGTCCTGCTCGGCAAGGCCGAAGGCGCCGCGTTCGACGTGGACTTCGCCTCCCTGGGCATCGAGCTGCACCTCGGCCGTCCGGTCACCGCGCTGCGGCCCGAAGAGCATCTCGTCGAGACCGCCGAAGGCCAGGTCCGCTACGACCACGCCGTCCTCGCCACCGGCGCCGAGCCCCTCGCACTGCCCGGCAGCGCGGGGCTGCCCCACGTCCACCTGCTGCGCACCCTCGACGACGCCGAGCGGCTGCGGCCCGTCCTCGCCGCCCGGCACGAGATCGTGGTCGTCGGCGCGGGCTGGATCGGCGCCGAGTTCGCGACCGCGGCGCGCGAGGCGGGCTGCGCGGTCACCGTCGTCGAGGCCGCCGACCGGCCGCTGGCCGGCGCGCTGCCCGCCGAGGTCGCCGCCCACATGGCGGGCTGGTACGCCGGATCCGGCGCCCGGCTGCGCACCGGCGCGCGGGTCGCCGCCGTCGAAGCGGGCACCGTGCTCCTCGCCGACGGCACCGCGCTGCCCGCCGACGCCGTGGTCGTCGGCATCGGCGCCCGCCCCGCGACCGGCTGGCTGGCCGGCTCCGGCGTCGCGCTCTCACCCGATGACGGTTCGGTGCTCGCCGACGACCGGCTGCGGACCTCGGCCCCGGACGTCCACGCGGTCGGCGACTGCGCCTCCTTCCCGTCGGCCCGTTACGGCCGCAGGCTCCTGATCCACCACTGGGACAACGCGCTCCAGGGCCCCCGCACGGTCGCGGGGAACATCACCGGCGGCCCGGCCGAAGGCGTGGTCTACGACCCGGTGCCGTACTTCTGGTCGGAGCAGTTCGGCCGGTTCGTGCAGTACGCGGGCCACCACGACCGGGCCGACGAACTCGTCTGGCGCGGCGATCCGGAGAGCGCCGCCTGGTCGGTGGTCTGGCTGCGGAAGGAGACGGGCCCGGCGGAGGGGCGGCCGGACCGGGGCAGGCTGGTCGCGCTGCTCGCGGTCGGCCGCCCGCGCGACCTGGCGCAGGGCCGCAAGCTCATCGAGCGCGGCGCCGTCCTGGACCGGGGGCGGGCGGCCGACGCGTCCGTGCCCCTGAAGGCGGCGGCTCTCTGAGGCGTGCCCGACGGGGCGCAGTGGAAGCGGACGGGCGCGGTCCGCGTGCCGGGCCCGGCGTCACCCGCCGGTGTGGGTCTCGTCCCGTTGGCGATGCCCGGCTACCGGCTGTCAGTGCGAGGTGGCAGGCTTGTCCTGTGACCGAGATTGACGCAAACATCGATGGACTCGTCCCCGCCTGGCTCACCCTCCCCGACATCGCCGAAGCGTTCGGCGTCGAGGTGACACGTGTCCGGCAGCTGGTCAAGGAGGGCCAGCTGATCGCGGTGCGCCGCGGTGAGAACAGGGCACTGCACGTGCCGGCCGATTTCATCAAGGACGGCAAGGTCGTCAAGGGCCTGGCCGGCACCCTGACCCTCCTGCGGGACGACGGCTTCGCCGACGAGGAGATGCTGGAATGGCTCTTCACCCCGGATGAGACCCTGCCCGGTACGCCGGCGCAGGCGCTGCGCGAGAACCGCGGCACGGAGGTGAAGCGCCGGGCGCAGGCGCTCGCCGTGTGACGCGGCGGGCGGGGCCGACGGCAGGCCCGCCCGCGCCTGAGCAACCGCAGCCGAATCCGTAACCGCAACCGAGGTGGCGTACGAGCCGGAGAGCCCGGCCCGTACGCCACCGCCCCGGGGGGAACCGCCCGATGACCACCGCGACGACCACCGCCCGCGCGGCCCTGTCCGACGCCAGGCTCTACCTCTGCACGGACGCCCGCACCCGCCAGGGCGACCTCCCGCAGTTCCTGGACGCGGTGCTCGCCTCCGGCGTGGACATCGTCCAGCTCCGCGACAAGGGCATGGAGGCGGCCGACGAGCTGCGCCACCTGGAGGTCTTCGCCGACGCCTGCCGCCGGCACGGCAAGCTGCTCGCGGTCAACGACCGGGCCGACGTCGCCCACGCCGCGGGCTCCGACGTGCTGCACCTCGGACAGGGCGACCTGCCCGTCCCCGCCGCCCGCGCGATCCTCGGCACGGACGTCCTGATCGGCCGCTCCACGCATGCCGAGGCCGAGGTGGACGCCGCCGTCGCCGAGCCCGGCGTCGACTACTTCTGCACCGGCCCGTGCTGGCCGACCCCCACCAAGCCGGGCCGCCACGCACCGGGCCTCGACCTGGTCCGTTACGCGGCGGCGCAGGCACCCGGGCGCCCCTGGTTCGCGATCGGCGGGATCGACGCCGGCAATCTGGACGAGGTCCTGACGGCGGGCGCCCGCCGGGTCGTGGTCGTCCGCGCGATCACCGAGGCGGAGGATCCCGGCGCAGCCGCCGCATCCCTCGCCAAGCGCGTCCGCACC
This sequence comes from Streptomyces sp. NPDC048644, assembly GCF_043199105.1. Classification (NCBI taxonomy): domain Bacteria; kingdom Bacillati; phylum Actinomycetota; class Actinomycetes; order Kitasatosporales; family Streptomycetaceae; genus Streptomyces; species Streptomyces sp. NPDC048644. Next base: position 330,839 of record NZ_JBICVO010000001.1, on the reverse strand, counting down.
TGGGACGCCTGAGCGGACGCGGCAGCGGCTTCCTGTCCAACCTGTGGACAGGAAGGGCTCTAATCAGGCATAACGTCCGCATCGGTTGGTGCGCGACCCCCCGGTGGTTAACCTGCCCGTATGGCCCTAGGTACAGCTTCCACCAGGACTGATCGTGCACGGACCGTCCGCGACCTGCTGGCTTCCGGCAAGCGGTCGTATTCCTTCGAGTTCGCCGCCCCGAAGACGGAGAAGGGCGAGCGGACCCTGTGGAACGCCATTCGCCGCATCGAGGCCGTCGCCCCGACCTTCGTCTCCGTGACGTACGGCGCGGGCGGCACCTCCCGTGAAGGCACGGTCCGCGCCACCGAACGGATCGCCACCGACACCACTCTCACCCCGGTCGCCCACCTGACCGCGGTCAACCACTCCCTGGCCGATCTGCGCAACATCATCGGCCAGTACGCCGACGCCGGCATCCGCAACATGCTCGCGCTGCGCGGCGACCCGCCGGGCGACCCGATGGGCGAGTGGGTGCGCCACCCCGAGGGCGTCACCTACGCCGCCGAACTGGTCCGCCTGATCAAGGAATCCGGCGACTTCTGCGTCGGCGTCGCCGCCTTCCCCGAGATGCACCCGCGGTCCGCGGACTGGGACCAGGACGTCGCGCACTTCGTCGACAAGTGCCGGGCGGGCGCGGACTTCGCCATCACCCAGATGTTCTTCTACCCGGAGGACTACCTGCGGCTGCGCGACCGGGTCGCCGCGGCCGGCTGCTCGACGCCGATCATTCCGGAGATCATGCCGGTCACGAACGTGCGCCAGATCGAGCGATTCGCGCAGCTCAGCAACGCCGCCTTCCCGCCCGAGCTCGCGAACCGCATCATGGCGGTCAAGGACGACCCGGCGGCTGTACGCTCCATTGGCATCGAGTACGCCACGGAACTGTGCGCGCGCTTGAGTGCCGAGGACGTGCCCGGGTTGCACTTCATCACCCTCAACCACTCCACGGCGACCCTGGAAATCTACGAAAATCTGGGGCTGCACCAGCGGCCTTGATCATGGTGGCCGCGGCGCGGCGGAAGAGGGGCGTACATGGGCTGGGCGGTCCTCTACATCGCATTCGGCTTCGTTGCCCTGTGGTTGCTCGGAGAGGTGCTGTTCCAGCACAAAGCCCGGCTGCGCTGGCGGCTGCTCGCCTTCACCGGCTTCCTCGGCGTGGCGATCGGCGTCATCATCCCGGCGGTGATCGTGATCGCGCTGGGCGCCATCGCCTTCGCCGTCGGGCAGACGTATGTGACGCTCTCCTTCCGCCGCGGCTTCACCACCGGCTGGTCGCTGCGCAAGCCGCGGGAGAACCGCCGGCGCAAGGCCAGGCCGGGCGGCACCACGCCACCGGCCGCCGAGCCGACCCTGGAGGTCTCCGGCCTCGAAGCGGTCCCCCTGCCCGACGCTCCCGACGACGGCGACCCGGGCGACCCCGCATCCCACCAGCCCTACCCGCAGGGCCCGTACGGCGACTCCCAGGCTCCGTACGGCACTCAGAACACCTACGACAACCACGACGGTCACCAGGACGCGTACGCCCCGCAGAGCGGCTACGGCGGCTACGACGGGCAAGGCGGCTACGACGCCGGACAGGGCTACCCGTCCCAAGGCGGCTACCCGGAGCAGACGTTCGCCGGGCAGGGCACCTTCGCCCAGGACGCGACCGCCGTCTACGCCCCGCAGCCGCTGCCCGACGAGACCGGCCAGTACGGCGTCTACAGCCCCGACGCGCGCACCGCACCGCCCGGCTACGGCGCCTACGCCGCGGCCGAAGGCCAGGGAGCCGCGGACCCCAACTCCTATGGCCACGGCGGCGGTTACGGCACTCCGGACGGCTACGCCGATCCCTACGCCCCCTACGGCGACCACCAGGGGCAGGCGCCCTACGCCGACCCGTACACCGGAGCCCAGCAGTACCCGGCGTCGTACGAGCCCTACGAGCAGCTCGACCCCTACGGCGCGCAGGCGTACGGCGCCCCGCCGTACGACGCCTCGGCGCAGGCGTACGGCGACACCCCGCCCGGCGGCGTGTGGGTGCCGCAGCAGCGCGACGGCCAGCCCCCGGCCGAGCAGCCGCCGTACCCGCCCTACCAACAGCAGGGCTACGACGGGCAGTACCGCTACTGACGGCCGCGCCCGGTCACTTCACCGCCGGGCGCCTCACGTCGAGCCCTGCCAGTCGTCGCCGTTGACGATCAGGCCGGCGACGATGGCGCCCGACATCCCGGCGTGCGCGAGCCCGCCGCCCGGATGCGACCAGCCGCCGACCGCGTAAAGGCCCGGTATCCGCGTCCGGTTGGCGGGCCGCAGAAAGCGCCCTCCGGCGCCCGCCAGCGCCGGACCCGGCACCAGGGCGTCCCCGGACGGCGGCAGCACCTCCCGCCACAGCACCCGCTCCCGCAGGCCCGGCACGGCGGCCTCGGCCAGCTCCGTCATCCGGTCGGCCACCGCCTCCGCACCGGCCGTCGCCCCGTCCGGGCCCGGCGGGGCGACCACGGCGGTCAGCGTCACCGCCTCATGGCCGTCATCGGGCCGGGACGCGGGATCATCGGGGCGCAGGACCGTCACCGTCGGCCGCGCGGCACCCGCCGCCCCGCCGTCGAACACCGCCGCCAGCTCCGCCGCCCGGTCATCGGTGTGCACCACCGTCCGGTGCACGGCGTCCCCGGTCCTGGGCCCGCGCAGCGCGAGTGCCACCGCCATCCGGGCCGGGGCGCGCCCGGCCCCCGATCCGGTAGCGGCGTCGTCGGCGCCCCACGGCAGCCCGTCCCGCAGCATCGGCCCCAGCAGCGCGGGCGCGATCCCCGCGACCACGAAGTCCGCTTCGGCCACCCGGCCTTCGGCCAGTTCGACCCCCGCGGCCCGGCCGCCCTCCTCGACGATCCGGGTGACCTCGGCGCCGAAGGCGAACTCCACCGTGCGCTCCACGCAGCGCGCGTACAGGGCGTCCGCGAGCGCCCGCATCCCGCCGGACGGATACCAGCTCCCGAACGTCTGCTCCATGTAGGGCAGCACGGTGGCGCTCGCCGGTGCGCTGCGCGGGTCGTAGCCGTACGCCGTGGCATGGCTCTCCAGGAGCGCGATCAGCCGCGGATCGGCCAGCTCCCTGCGGGCGGCCTCGGCCAGGGTGGCGGTCGTCGGGCCCTTGCCCCGCCCGAACCACCCGCGCCGCCGCACCGCCGGATACGGGTCGCGCCCGAGCGCCTGCCGATCCGCCCGCAGCGGCTCCTCCAGGAGCGGCCTGCGGGTGGCGTCCCAGGCTTCCCTGGCGCGGTTGACCAGCGCACTCCAGCGCTCTCCCGCACCGGCGCCCAGCGCGCCGTCAAGTGCCGCGACCACCCCGGCCCGTGAGGCGTTCGGCAGCGACACCGCCGTGCCGTCGGCGAAGACATGGCGGCTCGCCGGATCGACCTGCGTCAGCCCGACGCAGCTCTCCAGCGGCTGCCGCCCGGTCTTGACGAACAGGTCGCGGTAGACCGCGGGCAGATGCAGCAGGTGGGGGCCGGTGTCGAACCCGAAGCCGTCCCGCTCGATACGCCGCACCGCGCCGCCGTACGTCGCGTCGCGCTCGAACACCGCCACCCGGTGGCCCGCGACGGCCAGCCGGGCAGCGGCTGCCATCGCGCCCATCCCGGCGCCGATCACCGCAATCCGTGCCATGCCTGCGACTTTATCCGGGCCCACTGACAACGCCCGAACCGCAGCCGCCCACGGCCGCCTCAGCGTGGTGCGGCTGCCGCCCCGCCCGTGGCCGCCGACCGTTTCTCCTCGCGCCGCAGGCGCCTGCGACGCAGGTACCGGCGGATCCGCGACCAGAGGAGCACCACCAACGCGATACCGCCGGCCAGCAGCACACCGGCGATGACCGCCGCGGCCACCGGATGGAAGACGGCGAACGTGATGAGCCCGGCGACCCCCAGGTCCTCGACGAGGCTCAGCACGATGTTGCTCGCGGGCTCGGGCGAGGTGTTGACGGCGATCCGCGCCCCCGCCTTGACCAGGTGGCTCAGCAGCGCCGTGGAGCCGCCCACGGCGCCCGCTGCCAGCTCGGGCAGCGAGCCGTCGTGCCCGGCCAGCAGCGCCGCCACGACGGCGCCCGCGATCGGCCGGATGACGGTGTGGACCCCGTCCCAGACGGAGTCCACGTAGGGGATCTTGTCGGCGACGGCCTCGCAGAGGAACAGCACCCCGGCGACGATCAGCACATCGGGCCGCTGCAGCGCCGCGGGCACCTCATCGGTGACTCCGGTCGCGCCGAGCAGGCCGAAGAGCAGAACGACGGCGTAGGCGTTGATCCCGCTGGCCCAGCCACTGGTGAATACCAACGGAAGTACGGACACGCCGACGATCGTAGGACAGTGCTGGGGCCAGGTGCTCACGTGTGAGTACACGTACTCAGACGCCGAGATGAGTAGCTACGCGGATGGGCCGCGACCTGCCCGGACGACAAAGTAGAGATCACCGAAGGGACGCGGCGCCGCACCGCCGGCACGGGGCGGCGGTACGGCGCGGCATCCCGGACGTGACGGGGGAAGCACGGGGGAAAGTACGGGGGAAGCACGGGGGAGCACGGGGGAAGCGCTGTCCTGGTCGGATCGATGGGGGAACGATCCGCGCCAGGGCAGCGCGCTTTTTTGTCGGCCCCTCCAGGCCCGGCGGGACTGCCGGGCCGTCACGAGGCGGCAGGATTCAGGCCGGGCGCCCGCTGACCCGCCCCTGGAGCAGCCGTGACAGCGCGGCGTGCACCTCGTCGATCGACCGGTCCGGCTGGTACGACTGCCAGTCGAGCGCCGCCACCAGCACCATGCCGAACAGCGCCGACGCGGTGAGCGGTACGTCGATCTCCTCGCTCAGCTCCCCACTGCCGACCGCCTCCCGCAGCACACCCTCCACCACCGCGACGGCCCGCTCCCGCACCACCATCAAGGTCGACTGCCAGGCACGGTTGGTGCGCCACAGTTCGGCCACATAGAGCTGGGTGAGCGCCGGATAGCGGGAGATGAAGTCCAGGCCGGCCCTGATCATCGCGTCCAGGGCGTCGATCCTGGTACCGCCCCGGTCCGCCACCTCGTCGGCCGCCGCCTGCAACGAGGTCGCCAGCAGCTCGATGCCGTGCCGCAGCAGTTCCTCGAAGAGCACGTTCTTGCTCGCGAAGTTGTAGTAGACCGTGCCCTTCGCGACCCCGGCACGCTCGGCGATCTCGTCCACCGTGGTGGAGGAGAAGCCCTGTTCGGCGATGAGCGTGACCGCGGCTTCGAAGAGCTTGCGCCGAGTGGCGTCGCGGCGCGTGTGGGAGCTGTCCATGAGGGTGATTGTGCCGGTCCTGGCACGTGCCGCGCGCACAGGCTCAGCTCCGGACGCAGGGGCGTGAGCGCCGCCGCACCGCCGCACCGACACCGGGGCCCGCGCAGCCCTTCCACGAGGCAACTCATCGGCGGATACGGGCGGATGACGCCGAAGAACCCGGGGTCCGTCCGCCCAGCCGTCCGGAGAATGCCCGGCCGCCCCCTTTTTGCCTGCCCTGTCGAGGAAAGAGGCAGGTCAGGGCCGTTTGTCAGTGGTGTCCATCACGATGGGGTCAGACGGTTCCGAACCGGTTTGCGACGACAGGAGGTTCGTCATGGCAGCTCGTCCCCTCACGGGCAGCTCCGCTGCGTACGGTCCCCCGAGCGATGTCCACCCCGTCCTGCGGCGCGCGGCAGCTCCACCCGCCGCCCTGAACCTGCTCACCCAGGCCCAGCAGGGCCTCGCGGAGGCAGAAACCCTGGAAACCCCCAATGAGTGCTTCGCCGCCGCGCACCTCGCCGCACTGCGCACCGCGGCGGCCGTGCTGGCCGTCCGCGGCAGGCCGGAGGCCACGCTCCGCCGCCGCCGGCGCATCCGCAGCGCGTGGGAGGTGCTTCCGGAGGTCGCGCCCGAACTCACCGAGTGGGGCGCCCTGTTCGCCGCGGGCGCCGACCGCCGCGCCAAGGCCGAGGCAGGCATAACCGGCGCGGCCAGCCGCCGCGACGCCGACGACCTCATCCGCGACGCCGGAATGTTCCTGCGCCTGGTGGAACGGATGCTGCTGCTCCAGCCGTCCCTGCCACCCCAGCGGGCGGGGTGACGGCGGCTTCGGGAATCCCTCAGTGGCCGCTGCCTACTCCGGGCGATCACAGCCCGTCCGGAGGTGGCGGCAACCCGGGGTGACGTCGGGAGACGCCGCAGGCTGCGCGGGGCGTGGGACGCAATAGGGTGGTGGGCGCCTAGATGTTCATGCCCCCGCCGAGGAGCCACCCGCCGTGTCTGACCCGCTGCGCCCGCGCGCATCCCTTCGTACCGCCGTGGTCTGGGAGGTTCTCAAGGACGCCCTGGAGCGCCGGGCCGTGGCCGCCGGGCGCGAGGACCTGGACGTCCTCGACACCGGAGGCGGCACCGGCAACTTCGCCGTGCCGGTGGCCCGCCTCGGCCACCGCGTCACCGTCGTCGACCCGAGCCCCAACGCCCTGTTCGCCCTGGAACGCCGGGCCGCGGAGGCCGACGTCGCCGACCGGGTGCGCGCGGTCCAGGGCGACGCGGGCGGCCTCTTCGACGTCGTCGACCGCGGCGGCTACGACGCCGTGCTGTGCCACGGCGTGCTGGAGTACGTCGACGACCCGGCGGAGGGGCTGCAGAACGTCGTCGCCGCGCTGCGCCCGGCCGGTACCCTCAGCCTGCTCGCCGCCGGCCTCGGCGGCGCCGTCCTGGCGCGTGCCCTGGCCGGTCACTTCAACGAGGCCCGCCAGGCGCTTGCCGACCCCTCGGGGCGTTGGGGCGAAGGCGACCCGGTGCCCCGCAGGTTCACCGCGGAGCAGCTTTCCGGCCTGGTCACCGACGCGGGCCTGCATGTCGGCGCGGTGCACGGCGTACGGGTCTTCGCCGACCTGGTTCCCGGCGTACTCGTCGACACCGAGCCGGGCGCCATGGAGGCGCTGCTGAAGCTCGAAGCCGCCGCCGCGGAGCAGCCCGCGTTCCACTCCGTCGCCACCCAGCTGCACGTCCTCGCCGAGCGCGGCTGATTCTTCACGGTCTGGCCGACTGCCGGGCGCAGTCGGCCACCGGCCACCCGATCAGCCCCTTCGCCCCGTATGATCGAGGTACGACGTTCCGGCATGACGGATAGGCGGGTGGGGAATGCAGGCAGCATCACCACCGGCCGCCCTGGCGGCCCGGACAGTGGACTGGCGCAGAGGGGCGGGTTTCACGGGGGCGATTCCCTGCCTATCCTGAAAGGGTCGCACCCGGTCGCCCCCCGCGACCGACGAGTAGGAGGACTCCGTGCCGCTCTCGGAGCACGAGCAGCGCATGCTCGAGCAAATGGAGCGAGCGCTGTACGCCGAAGATCCCAAGTTCGCGACAGCGCTTGAAGGAAGCGGGCTGCGTACGTACACCCGGCGACGGGTCTACCAAGCGGTCGTGGGCTTCCTGGTGGGTATCGGCCTGCTCATGGCCGGCATGGTCGCGCAGCAGATCTGGATCAGCGTGGTGGGCTTCCTCGTGATGCTCGGATGCGCGGTGCTGGCCGTCACGGGATGGCGCAAGGCACCGAAGCCGGGTGAGCAGAAGTCCGGCGCGGCTCCGGGCAAAGCGGGCGGGGCCGCCGCGCGTCGGCAGGCCAGGGCACGGCGCTCGATGATGAACCGCATCGAGGACCGCTGGCAGCGCCGACGGGACGAGCAGGGCCACTGAGGCCCCCGCCTCATCTGACCTTGCGTTTCCCTCTCGCCGAGTCCTTTCTGTAACGCCGCTTCTACGTTGCGCCTCGCTGCGCAGATCTTTCGCGCCGAACTTTCGCGCCCGCACGAACCGGATCGGTTCGCGGGACCGCCCTCCGCGGACGGACTTGTCGTTCCGTCCGCGGAGGGCGGTTCCGTTCAGGCCATTTGAAGGCGTCGATGTGAGCGCCCCGCCCGCCGGACCGCACACACCGGCCGGCGCCGAGCAGAGCGCGGTCGGCCTGCCACTGCGGCTGCCTCAGTGCCGTCGGTCTCCGCCGCGGGATCGGCCGGCAGGCACGGGCCAACGGCCGGCCGATCCGAACGGAACCACCGACTAGGCCCCCCGTCCCCCCGGCCGCAGCGCTGCCGCCGCGCGTCGGGAGGCGGTCGCCGGGCGGCTGGTGGTGCAGCGGAGGCGGAAGGCCGTCCAGCGGGCGGTGAGGGACCACAGCAGCCGGGCGGCTGAGCGGGGGACGAAACGGGCGCGTAGCCGCTGGGCGCGGGAGGCGCGGGCGTGCAGGCCGGCGCGGACCAGCTGCACGTCCGCGGCCGGTGCCGGTACGGGGCGAGGGCGCGGGGCGTACAGGGACTCCTCGACCGCGGCGGCCATCCGGTGGGCGGCGTCCGCGGCCTCCGGCTCCAGCGCGCCGACGCGGGCCAGCCGGGCGGCCGTGCCACGGGGCGTGAGGGCGCTGTCCGGCGGGATCCCGAAGTCCCAGCCGGTGTCGATCAGCTCGCTCCAGGCCGCGAGGACGTCGTTCCCGGTGCCCCCGCCCAGCCGCCGCGCACGCATCCGGGTCCGCCACAGCAGCGGGGTCGCGAGGAGCAGCAGGACCAGCAGGCCGGCAACCGTGAGGATCGCGACGGTCCAGGGGGAGGTGCCGTCGTCCGACGGGCCGCCGCCCGACTCCGCGGGCAGCGCCGCACAGTCGGTGGCCCCCTGCTGGGTGCCGGGGGCGCAGGTCGGATCCGCCGACGGACGGTCCGACGGGGCGGCGGGACGCGACGTCTCCGGGGCGGGGGCGGCCGGGTCGTTATCGCGCGGGTTGTCGGGAAGGGCGTAGTCGGGGACGCTGCCACGGCTCGGCGTCGGCTCGAAACGGGTCCACCCGGCGCCCTCGAAATACAGCTCGGGCCAGGCGTGCGCGTCCTTGAGGCCGACCGACGTCGTGCCGTCCGGCTGCCGGGTGCCCGGGGTGAAGCCGACCGCCACCCGGGACGGTATGCCCAGGGTGCGCGCCATCGCGGCCATCGAGAACGCGAAGTGGACGCAGAACCCCTCCTTCTGCTTCAGGAAGCGGGCGATGGCTTCGGAGCCGCTGCCCGCCCGGACCTCGGTGTTGTAGCTGAACCCGCCGTCCAGCGCGAACCAGTCCTGCAGCTTGACGGCCTTGTCGTACGGGGAGACCGCGTCCCGGGTCACCTGCCGGGCCGTCGTCCGTACCACGTCGGGCAGCGAAGCCGGGACCTTTGTGAACTCCTGCCGCAGCTTCGCGGGCGGCGGCGGGGCGGTGGCCAGCTGCTGTGCCGTCGGCCGCACCCGCAGGCTCTCCACCTGGTACTGGACGCCGCGGGTGGTCTGGCCGCGGTCGCCGACCAGGGTGCGGCCCTCCGGCTCGAAGCGCCACTGCCCGGAGATGTCGACGCGGGAGGCGGGGTAGGGGAGCGGCAGCCAGTTCTGGCCGTACCACTCGGCGGTCGATATCGAGGTGTTCACGCGGGTGGCGTCCACGTCGTCGGCCAGTCCCGGGGGGCGGGGCAGCTCGTCCGGTACGTCCATGACCTTGCGCTCGGACGGTTTCCAGGCCGTGCCGTCGAACTGGTCGAGGGCCACGATCCGCAAATACATGTCGCGGGTGTCGCTCGCGGTGGTGCGGTAGTTGAGGACTTCTTTGTCCTCGGGCTGGTTCAGGCTGTTCTGCAGGGAGACGAGCGGGTTCACCGCGGAGATCGTGCCCCCCTTGTCGCCGGAGCCGTCGCCGCCGGACGGGCCGAGCAGCCCGCCGCCGAGCGAGGGCAGTGCGGCCGGCACGACCAGGGCGATGCCGAGTACCAGGGCCCCGATCCGGCGGCCGGTACGGACCGGCGCCAGGGCGGGGCCCCCGGCGCCGAATCCGGGCACACCGAGGGGGGAACGGGCCGGGTCGGGGCCGCCGAACACCCGGCCCCACTGGGACAGCCGGTCGCGGCCCTCGGCGAGGAGGAGCAACAGATAGCCGCCCGCCGCGATGAGGAACCACAGCCAGCCGGCGCCGTCCTGGGCCAGCCCGGCCGCCACCGAATACAGCGCCAGCAGCGGCAGCCCGGCGGGCGCCGCACTGCGGTAGGTGACCGCCAGCGCGTCCACCACCAGGCCGATGAGCAGGACGCCGCCGACCAGGAGCAGCCGGATGCCCGGCGTCACCGGGGCCGGGATGGCGTACCGGCCCACATCCCTGACGCCGGACTCCACCAGCCGTACGACCTCCGCCACCGCGTCGGGGCCCGGCAGTACCCAGGCGATCGCCTGGTCGCGGGCGAACAGCAGGGTCAGCAGCAGCACGCCCACCGCGGCCTGCACCACGATGGTCAGCGGGCGGGCCAGTGGCACCCGGCGGGCCGCCGCCCCCACGCCCGTCACGAGCGCCAGCAAGGCCGCCGCCTGGATCATCCACGTGAACGGATCGACCAGCGGCAGCAGCGCACAGGACGCGCAGAGCGTCGCCACCGCCGCGCACACCGCAAGCCGCGCCCGGCCGCTCATGACCTGGCTCCGCTCCGCCGCGGGGCACGGCTCCGCCCGCCGTACGCGGAGCCGATCCCCCTGCCGTACGCCCGTCGGCCGTACCTGAGGCCCGCGCGCCCGCTGCTTCGCCGCCTGTTCATGCTCCGCTCCCCGCCCCCGTTGCCGTGCCTGCCGTGCTGTGGTCGGCGGGGCCTGCCGGGGCCGCCGCTGCCGGGTCGTCCGGAGGTATGCCGCCCGTGCGGTCGGCGGAGCGCCACAGGTCGGGCAGGGCGGCGCCGGGGGTCACCGGAAGTGCCGTCCAGCCCGCCTCGCGGAGCAGCCGCAGGCGGTCGGCCAACGGCGCCTGGACGCCGGCGTGCCCGGACCCGGCCGGTCCTCGCGTCCACGCGTCGCCGTCCAGCACGAAGGCGACCGCCGCGCCGCTGCGCCGCCGCATCCGGCCGGCCACCGCCACCCCCTGTGCGTCCAGATCGCCGAAGAACCCGATGAGCAGCCCCTCCTGGCCGGCGCGCAGCGCCTCGTACGCAGGGGACAGGTCCTCCCCGTCGGAGTGCTCCACCATGGCGAGGGTGTCCAGGAGCGGACCGGTGCCGGCGGATTCCGCGCCGCCCGCGAAACCGCCGGTTCCCTCGGTGCGCGGCACCGCGGGGCCCGTATCGGTCAGCAGCCGGACGGAGAAGCCGCGCTCCATCAGATGCACAGCGGTGGAGGCGACGCCGGAGACCGCCCATTCGAACGCCGAATCGGGGCCGCTTCCCTGATGGGCCGTCCGCCGGGTGTCGAGCAGGATCGTGCAGCGGGCCTTCTGCGGCTGCTCCTCACGGCGCACCATCAGCTCGCCGTGGCGCGCGGTGGAACGCCAGTGGACCCGGCGCAGGTCGTCGCCGTGACGGTAGCCGCGCGGGATGACGTCGTCGTCGCCGGCCAGGGCAGGCGAGCGCTGCCTGCCGTCGCCGTACCCGGGAGTCTCGCCCGCCGGCCGGATCGGTGGCAGCGGCTCGACGCGCGGCACCACGGTCAGGGTGTCCGACGTGCTGAAGGAACTGGTCAGCTCGCACATCCCGAACGGGTCGGAAAGACGCAGCTGCAACGGGCCCAGGGGGTAATGGCCGCGCAGGTCGGAGCGGACGCGGTAGGACACCTCGCGCCGGCCGCCGGCCTCCACCCGGTCCAGCACGAACCGGGGCCGCGGCCCCAGGACGTAGGGCACCCGGTCCTGGAGCATCAGCACGCCGGTGGGCAGCCGCGAGATGTTCTCGACGCGCAGCCCCACGCGGGTGGCGACGGCGGTGGGCACCCGGGCGGGGGCGAGCGTACGGCTGTCCGCGACGCGGTAGCGGGTGCGGTGCAGGACCACGACGCACACCAGCGGCAGCGCCGCCAGCAGCAGTCCCACGCGCAGCAGGTCCGCCTGCCCCAGGAGGTAGGAGCACACCGCGGCGGCGATACCGGCGGCCAGGAACGACCGGCCACGGGTCGTCAGGCCCCCGAAGGCGGCCCGCAGACCGCCGGGCTCCGGTGTCCCCACGCCGCCCCCGCCGGACATCACAGCCCCCGGACGCCGGGCGGCTGCCGGTCGCCGCCGTGTGGCCGTGGCGTGGCCGACGGGGTGGGGACCGGCGTGCGGTGCAGGATCTCCAGCACGATCTGTTCGGCCGTCCTGCGGTTCAGCTGCGCCTGGGAGCTGGGCAGCAGGCGGTGCGCGAGGACCGGCACGGCCAGCGACTGCACGTCGTCAGGCAGTGCGTACTCCCGCCCGGCCAGCGCCGCCGCCGCCTTCGCCGCGCGCAGCAGATGCAGCGTCGCCCGTGGTGAGGCGCCGAGCCGCAGCTCCGTGTGGCCGCGGGTGGCCGCCACCAGGTCAACGGCGTATCTCCGCACGGCCTCGGCGACATGTACCGTCCGCACCGCGTCGATCAGGTCCACGACGTCCTGGGCGTCCGCCACCGGCCGGAGCGTGTCCAGCGGGGAGGCGCCGCCGTGCACGTCCAGCATCTGCAGTTCGGCGGCCGGGCTCGGATAGCCGATGGACACCCGCGCCATGAAGCGGTCCCGCTGCGCCTCCGGGAGGGGGTAAGTGCCCTCCATTTCCATCGGGTTCTGGGTGGCCACCACCATGAAGGGACTGGGCAGTTCGTAGGTCTGCCCGTCCATCGTGACCTGCCGTTCCTCCATCGACTCCAGCAGCGCGGACTGGGTCTTGGGCGAGGCGCGGTTGATCTCGTCGCCGATCACGATCTGGGCGAAGATCGCGCCGGGCTTGAACTCGAAGTCGCGGCGCTGCTGGTCGAAGATGCTGACGCCGGTGATGTCCGACGGCAGCAGGTCCGGGGTGAACTGGATCCGCCGCACCGAGCAGTCGATGGACCGGGCCAGTGCCTTGGCCAGCATCGTCTTGCCCACACCCGGCACGTCCTCGATGAGCAGATGCCCCTCGGCGAGCAGCACGGTCAGCGCGAGCCGTACGACCTCAGGCTTGCCCTCGATGACTTCCTCGACCGAACGGTGGACCCGCTCAGCTGTGGTGGTCAGATCAACGAGGCTCGCTCGCTCGTCATACGTCGTCACCGGCCCTCCTCGGCCCTTCCCCGCGCTCCGGTGAAGCGGGGGATACCCCTGTCAGGGCCGGCGCCCTCCGTACGGACCCGGCCCCACCCCGTATGAGGCGTCGTGCCGGCCACGGCCGCGACGACGTCACTCAGGCATTCTCGCCGCCGATCGCGCCTCACGTCATGGGCTGTGGATAACTGACGGCGATATGTCCCGACCCTCCCGGCTCTCCCCGCCGTTCCGGCCACCCGCGCCGTGCGAGTCGTCCGGAACGGCGGCACACCGGCACGGCCCGGGACAGGACGCAGCCGGGTGCGGGGCACCGCCCCGCACCCGGCACTCCTGCGGAGGTCAGCGCTGCGGGTCGATCTCCCGCAGCAGACCGGTGGTGACGTCGAAGACAAAGCCGCGGACGTCGTCCTTGTGCAGCAGGAACGGCGAGGTGCGCACCCGTTCCATGGACTGCCGCACGTCCTCGTCGAGGTCCTTGAACGCCTCGACGGCCCAGGTGGGCCGCTGCCCGACCTCGGCCGCCAGCTCGTGGCGGAAGTCCTCGGTGAGGCCCAGCAGGCCGCAGCCGGTGTGGTGGATGAGCACCACCGAACGGGTGCCCAGGGCGCGCTGGCTGATGGTCAGGGACCGGATGATGTCGTCGGTGACCACGCCGCCCGCGTTGCGGATGGTGTGGCAGTCGCCGAGTTCGAGCCCCAGCGCGTCGTGGAGGTCGAGCCGGGCATCCATGCAGGCCACCACGGCGACCTTGAGTACCGGCCGGGCGTCCATGCCGGGATCGGTGAAGGCAGCGGCGTAGTGGGCGTTTGCTTCGACGAGACGGTCGGTGACGGTGCCACCGTCAGGAACGGAGGAGCCGTCGGCGGACGGCGGCAGCGGCTGCGACGCAGATATGGACATGAAGTCACCGTAATAGGCGGCGCCCGATCCGGCTGCATGTAAGGGCGGGCATAGGGGACGTCATTGGTCCTTGTGACGTAATCGACAGGAACCGTTGCCGTGCCGCCGTCCGGGTGAGAGGCGGGCGGAAAAGCCGCCGCGGGACGCGCGGAACCGGTTGATTGACCGGGGCAGGCGGTGGACTAAAGTGGCGCGAAGTGGGAGGCGTGACGCTCTCCTTGGATCCCGAATCCCTCGCGTGCACCTCACACGTACGGCTCGGCCTCCTCCCGCTCCACCGGCCTTCCGACGCCACTTCCCCGTCGCCGGAGAGCCACTTCCCCTTCAGAGCGGGCGGGGACCAAGCGGTACGTGTGGCACATCCCCCGCCAGCGGCCGGGGAACCCCTCCTGCCGCTCACCCATCGGAAGGCATATGAGCGAGCGCAGCGAGCGAATCAGAATGAGGTGCGCCCTCTGCGGAAGCGGGGCCACCGAGCGAAGCGAGGTCGGCGCATGAGCAGCAACACTCGCCACGTGCCCGTCATGCTCAGGCGCTGCCTGGACATGCTCGCCCCCGCGCTCGCCGAACCCGGAGCGGTCGTCGTCGACTGCACGCTCGGCCTCGGAGGACACAGCGAGGCACTGCTGTCGACCTTTCCGTCGGCCCGGCTCGTCGCGCTCGACCGCGACACGTCGGCGCTGCGGCTCGCGGGGGAGCGGCTGGCCCCCTACGGCGAGCGCGCCACCTTGGTGCACGCGGTCTACGACGAACTTCCCGACGTCCTGGAACGCCTCGGGCTGCCGCGCGTCCAGGGTGTCCTCTTCGATCTCGGCGTCTCCTCCATGCAGCTCGACGAGGCCGACCGCGGCTTCGCCTACGCCCAGGACGCACCGCTGGACATGCGGATGGACCAGACGACCGGCATCAGCGCCGCCGACGTCCTCAACACCTACGCACCCGGTGAACTGGTCCGGATCCTGCGCTCCTACGGAGAGGAGAAGCAGGCCAAGCGGATCGTCGAGGCGGTCGTACGCGAGCGCGCCAAGGAGCCGTTCCACAACAGCGCGCGGCTGGTCGAACTGATCCGTGACGCGCTGCCGCAGGCCGCCAAGCGGCACGGCGGCAACCCCGCCAAGCGCACGTTCCAGGCCCTGCGCATCGAGGTCAACGGCGAACTGGCCAGCGTGGAGCGGGCGGTGCCCGCCGCGGTGAAGGCACTGGCGGTCGGCGGGCGGATCGCCGTCCTCTCCTACCAGTCGCTGGAGGACCGGATCGTCAAGCAGGTCTTCGCGGCCGGCGCGGCCAACACCGCTCCGCCCGGCCTGCCGGTCGTGCCCGAGCAGTACCAGCCGCGCCTGAAGCTCCTGACCCGGGGCGCCGAACTGCCCACGGAGGAAGAGGTCGCCGAGAACCGCCGGGCGGCGCCGGCCCGGCTGCGCGGCGCCGAACGCATCCGCGAGGACATCGCGTGACCGCCCGGGGGCGTTCGCGCGGGGGGCGCTCACGCCTCTCGGCGCTGTTCCCCTCGGGCGGCTCCGCCGCCGCGCGCACGCCCTTCGTCCTCCTGGTCGTCGTCCTGCTCGGCTCCGGCCTGATCACCCTGCTGATGCTCAATTCGGCGCTCAACCAAGGGTCGTTCGAACTGAGCAGGCTGGAGAAGAAGACCGACGGGCTGACGGACGACCAGCAGGCGCTCCAGCAGGAAGTGGACGCCAAATCCGCGCCGGGCGCGCTGGAGAGGCGCGCCCGGGAGCTGGGCATGGTGCCGGGCGGCAACCCGGCGTTCCTCAACCCGGACGGTACGGTCCGGGGCAAGCCGAGCGAGGCGACGGCCGAGCCGGAGCCGATGAGCGCACCCGCCACGCCGTCGCTCCCGGGGACGCAGGCCGCGTCAGGTGTCCCCGTGTCGGCGGCCGTCTCCGGCTCGCCGTCGGCCACGCCGTCCCCATCGGCCGCACCGTCCGTACCCGTCCCGTCCGCCTCCCCGGGCGCGCCCCGCCCGGCGGCCCCGCCCGTCCCGTCCGGCACCACATCCCCGGGCGCCCCCGCCGTCCCCGCGACCGTTCCTTCCCCGACGACCTCCGGCAGGTGAAACCCGTGACGTACGAGGCCGCTGCGCCCTACGACGCAGGCGTCCCCCGGCCGCCCGGCGCCCCGCAGGCCCCCGCGACCGCGTCCGCACCGCGTCCGGAAGGGGCGGCATGACGGGGCCGAAGGAACCACGCCGCCGGGTGCCGCGGCCCGCGCAGCGCGGCCGGAGCGAAGGGCAGCGGCGGCCCGCCGCCCGCCCGTCCGGCAGGCCCGCGGCCGGGAAAGCGGCGCCGAAGGGCGGCAGGTCCGGCGCGTCGGGCAAGCCACCGGCGGCCCGCCGCCCCACGTCGGCGCCGCGCCCCGCCCGCCCCCGGCCCGCCGGCCCGATCCGGCTCGGCAGCCCCAGGCCCCGGCTCCGGCTGGTCGCCGTCGCGCTGACGCTGGTCATGCTGGTCTTCGCGGTGCGGCTGTTCCAGGTACAGGCCGTCGACGCCGCCGCGTACGCGGCCAGGGCCAACGTGAACCGCTACGTCCCGGTCAAGCTGGCCGCCGAGCGCGGCGCCATCACCGACCGGAGCGGCGTGGACCTCGCCACCACCGTCGACGCGTACGACATCACCGCGGACCCGAGCCTGCTGGCGCCCGACAAGACCAAGATCGACGACGCGCCGCAGCAGGCCGCCGCGCTGCTCGCGCCGATCCTCGGCGAGGACCGGGCCGCCCTCGCCGAGAAGCTCGGCAAGTCCTCGTCCCGGTACGTCCTGCTCGCGCGCCAGCAGACCCCGCAGGTGTGGAAGCGGATCAAGGACCTGCGGGCGGGCCTCAACGCGAAGGCCGCCGCCGCGCCCAGGTCCGCGCCGCGCCCGAACGTCCTGGTCGGCATCTTCGCCGACCGGCACAGCAAGCGGATCTACCCGAACAACGAACTGGCGGCCGGCGTCCTCGGCTTCGTCAACAGCGAGGGCAAGGGCGCGGGCGGTCTGGAGGCCCGGCTCGACACGAAGCTCGCAGGCAAGGACGGCAAGCTCGTCTACGCCCAGTCCGGGGGCCGCCGGGTGCCGACGGCCGACGCCCAGGAACACCCCGCCGTCCCCGGCACCGACGTCCAGCTCACCCTCGACCGCGACATCCAGTGGGCCGCCCAGAAGGCCATCTCCGAACAGGTCACGAAGTCCAGGGCCGACCGCGGCTACGTCGTCGTCCAGGACACCAGGACGGGCAAGATCCTCGCGCTCGCCAACGCGCCCGGATTCGACCCCAACCGCATCGCAGGGGCCGACCCGGCGGCGCTGGGCAACGCGGCGCTCACCGACGCCTTCGAACCGGGATCCACCAGCAAGCTGATGTCGATGGCCGCCGTCCTGGAGGAGGGCGCCGCGACCCCGGCGACCCGGGTCACCGTGCCCAACCGGCTGCACCGCGGCGACCGGCTCTTCGCCGACGACATCGACCACCCCACCTGGCACCTCACGCTCAACGGCGTGCTCGCCAAGTCCAGCAACATCGGGACCATCCTCGCCACGGGACAGCTCGGCAAGACCCAGCCCGAGGCCAACCGGGTGCTCTACTCCTACCTCCACAAGTTCGGCATCGGCCGGCCCACCGGACTCGGCTTCCCCGGGGAGACCGACGGCATCCTGGCCAAGCCCCAGGACTGGAACACCTCGCAGCAGTACACGATCCCGTTCGGCCAGGGCCTGTCGCTCAACGCCGTCCAGGCCGCGTCCGTCTACTCCACGATCGCGAACGGCGGCGAGCGCATCGCCCCCACCCTGGTCAGCGGCACCACGGGCCCCGACGGGCAGTACGTACCTGCGCCCACGCCGCAGAAGAACCGCGTGGTGAGCCCGAAGACCGCGGCGCAGCTCGCCACCATGCTCGAATCGGTGGTCGACGACGAGGCGGGCACCGGAGCCAAGGCGAAGATCGACGGGTACCGCGTCGGCGGTAAGACCGGCACGTCCAACCGGGTGGATCCGAAGACCGGCAGATACCACGGCTACACCGCGTCCTTCGCCGGTTTCGCGCCCGCCGACAAGCCCCGTATCACCGTCTACTGCGCCGTGCAGAACCCCACCAAGGGGAGCTATTTCGGCGGCTCGGTCTGCGGCCCGATCTACCAGCAGGTCATGCAGTTCGCGCTGAAAACCCTGCAGGTACCGCCGAGCGGCGCGAAGGCGCCGCGGCTGCCCGTCACCTTCACGCCAGGCGAATGAAATCGAGGCAACATCGCCGTGACGACCATCACCCCCCACGGGTCTCCGCACCCCGGCAACCGCCCCTGCGCGCACCCCTCACTTCGCCTCAAAGCCGCCGAGCCCGGTACGCTCACCGCCGTGTCACATGCTGATCAGTCCCCCAACGCCCAGAAGGACGCACCCGGTAAATACCCGGGAGCGCCCCGCCCCGAGCAGGTCCGCCCCACCCCCCTGGCGGTACTCGCCGAGCAGCTGGGCACCCCGGCTCCGGCCTCCGGCGCGCATCCCGGTGCAGGCACCGGCTCCACCGGAGCGGCTGACGCCGCGCGGCCCGTTGTGGTCACCGGCATCACCCATGACTCCCGTGCGGTCCGCCCCGGTGACGTCTATGCCGCACTGCCCGGTGCCCGTCTGCACGGTGCCGACTTCGTCGCGCAGGCCGCCGATCTCGGAGCCGCCGCGGTCCTGACCGACCCGTCGGGCGAGGAACGCGCCGCGGCGACCGGCCTCCCGGTGCTCGTCGTCGACGACCCGCGCTCCCGGATGGGCGCCCTGGCCGTCTCCATCTACGGAGCGCCGGGCGATGACCTCCTCCAGATCGGCATCACCGGCACCTCGGGGAAGACCACCACCGCCTACCTCATCGAGGGGGGCCTGCGCGCGGCGCTGTCCCGTGCGGACGGCGGCGGCCTGCCGACCGCGGCCAAGGGCGACGGCGGGCTGACCGGCCTGATCGGCACCGTCGAGACCCGTATCGGCGACGAGCGGATCAAGTCCGAGCGCACCACTCCCGAGGCCACCGAACTGCAGGCGCTGTTCGCCGTCATGCGCGAGCGCGACGTCCGCGCGGTCGCCATGGAGGTCTCCAGCCACGCCCTGGTGCTCGGCCGGGTCGACGGCTGCGTCTTCGACGTCGCGATCTTCAACAACCTCAGCCCGGAGCACATGGAGTTCCACTCCGGCATGGAGGACTACTTCCAGGCCAAGGCCCGGCTGTTCACCAAGGCCCGCAGCCGCGCCGGCGTCGTCAACCTCGACGACGCGTACGGCAAGCGGCTGGCCGACGGCGAGTCCGAGGTCCCGGTCACCACCTTCTCCGCCGAGGGCCACCCCGACGCTGACTGGCGGGCCGCGGACGTCGAGGTCGGCACCCTCGGCTCGACGTTCACCGTCATCGGCCCCAACGGCGAGCACCTGAAGGCCGCCTCGCCGATCGCCGGACCGTTCAACGTCGCCAACGCGCTCGCCGCCATCACCTCGCTGGTCGTCGCCGGTGTCGACCCGCAGACCGCGGCCGACGGCGTCGCCGCGGTCCCCGGCGTCCCCGGCCGCCTGGAGCGCGTCGACGCGGGCCAGCCCTACCTCGCCGTCGTCGACTACGCGCACAAGACGGACGCCGTCGAATCGGTTCTGCGGGCGCTGCGCAAGGTGACCGACGGCAAGCTGCACGCCGTACTGGGCTGCGGTGGCGACCGTGACCCGCACAAGCGTGTCCCGATGGGCGCCGCCGTCGCGCGCCTCGCCGACACGGCCGTGCTGACCTCCGACAACCCGCGCTCCGAAGACCCGCTGGCGATCCTCGCCACCATGCTCTCCGGCGCCGCCGAGGTGCCGATCCACGAGCGCGGCACCGTCCTCGTCGAGGAGGAGCGTGCGGCGGCCATCGCCGCGGCCGTCGCCCGTGCCGAGCCGGGCGACACCGTGATCGTCGCGGGCAAGGGCCACGAGCAGGGCCAGGACATCGCCGGAGTGGTCCGCCCCTTCGACGACCGCCAGGTGTTGCGCGAGGCCATCGAAGCCTCGTTGACCGTGCAGCAGCCGAACCACCAGGGATGACACACCGCCATGCGCGCACAACCCTTCTGTTGGCATTTTCCGCCGCTCACCGGGGGTGACCTGTGATCTCCCTGTCCCTCGCCGAGATCGCGAGCATCGTCGGCGGGCAGCAGCACGACATACCGGATCCTGAACTCCAGGTCACCGGGCCGGTCGTGAAGGACTCCCGCGAGATCCGCCCCGGCAGCCTGTTCGTGGCCTTCGCCGGCGAACGGGCCGACGGCCACGACTTCGCGCAGCGCGCCGTCGGCGACGGAGCGGCAGCCGTGCTGGCCTCCCGTCCGGTCGGCGTCCCCGCGATCGTCGTCGACGACGTGATCGCCGCGCTCGGCGCGCTGGCCCGCGCCGTCGTCGAACGCCTCGGCACCAACGTCGTCGCCCTCACCGGCTCGGCCGGCAAGACCAGCACCAAGGACCTGATCGCCCAGCTCCTGCAGCGGCACGGGCCGACCGTCTGGCCGGACGGCAACCTCAACAACGAGATCGGCCTGCCGCTCACCGCGCTGCGCGCCGACGACGGCACCCGGCACCTCGTCCTGGAGATGGGTGCCCGCGGCGTCGGCCACATCCGCTACCTCGCGGCGCTCACCCCGCCGAAGATCGGTGTGGTGCTGAACGTCGGCACCGCGCACATCGGCGAGTTCGGCGGTCGTGAGCAGATTGCCCTGGCAAAGGGCGAACTCGTCGAGGCGCTCCCCGCTGCGGCCGACGGCGGCATCGCCGTGCTCAACGCCGACGACCCGTACGTCCGTGCCATGGCGGCCCGCACGAAGGCCCGCACGGTCCTGTTCGGCGAGGCACCGGAAGCCGACGTACGTGCCGAGAATGTCCGGCTCACCGGCCTCGGTCAGCCCGCCTTCACGCTTCACACACCCTCCGGGTGCAGCGATGTGACCATGCGGCTGTACGGTGAGCACCACGTGTCGAACGCGCTCGCCGCGGCCGCCGTCGCCCATGAGTCGGGCATGTCCGTGGACGAGATCGCCACCGCGCTCTCCGAAGCCGGCACGCTCTCCCGGTGGCGGATGGAGGTCACCGAGCGCGCGGACGGCGTGACGGTCGTCAACGACGCCTACAACGCGAACCCCGAGTCCATGCGAGCGGCGCTGCGAGCGCTGGTCGCGATGGGCGCAGCCGCCAAGGCGACGGGCGGGCGCACGTGGGCGGTGCTCGGTGAGATGGCCGAGCTGGGCGAGGACGCACTTGCCGAACACGACGCGGTCGGACGCCTGGTCGTCCGGCTCAACGTCAGCAAGCTCGTGGCAGTCGGCGGCAGGGAAGCGGCCTGGCTGCAAATGGGCGCCTATAACGAGGGTTCGTGGGGTGAGGAGTCGGTGCACGTGTCCGACACGCGGGCGGCGGTCGACCTGTTGCGCAGCGAGCTGCGGCCGGGGGACGTCGTACTGATGAAGGCCTCCAGGTCGGTGGGCCTTGAGCGGGTCGCAGCGGCATTGCTGGACGGCGAGGGCGTGCAGGGCGCCGAGAGCGGGTCCGCGGCCCGATGAACTCGATGAAGCAGATCCTCTTCTCCGGAATGATCGGGCTCTTCCTGACCCTGATCGGTACTCCGGTGCTGATCAAACTGCTGGCCCGGAAGGGCTACGGGCAGTTCATCCGCGACGACGGACCGCGGGACCACCACAGCAAGCGCGGCACGCCCACCATGGGTGGCATCGCCTTCATCCTGGCCACGATCATCGCGTACGCGCTGACCAAGGTCATCACGAGCAGCGACCCCACCTTCTCCGGTGTGCTGGTGCTGTTCCTGATGGCGGGGATGGGCCTGGTCGGCTTCCTCGACGACTACATCAAGATCGTCAAGCAGCGTTCGCTGGGCCTGCGGGCCAAGGCGAAGATGGCCGGGCAGCTGATTGTCGGCATCGCCTTCGCGGTGCTCTCGCTGCAATTCGCCGACCTGCGCGGACAGACACCGGCATCCGACCGGCTGTCCTTCACCCAGGACTTCGGCTGGCAGATCGGCCCGGTGATCTTCGTGATCTGGGCGCTGTTCATGATCCTGGCGATGTCCAACGGCGTGAATCTCACCGACGGTCTCGACGGCCTGGCCACCGGCGCCTCGGTGATGGTCTTCGGCGCGTACACCTTCATCGGCATCTGGCAGCACCAGGAGTCGTGCGCCAACCAGATCACCGCGGGCCCCGGTTGTTACGAGGTACGTGATCCACTCGACCTCGCGGTCGTCGCCTCCGCCCTGATGGGCGCGTGCTTCGGCTTCCTGTGGTGGAACACCTCACCCGCCAAGATCTTCATGGGGGACACCGGTTCGCTGGCCCTGGGCGGCGCGCTGGCCGGCCTGGCGATCTGCTCCCGCACCGAGCTGCTGATGGCGGTACTCGGCGGCCTGTTCGTCCTCATCACCATGTCCGTGGTGATCCAGGTCGGATCGTTCCGCCTGACCGGCAAGCGGGTCTTCCGCATGGCGCCACTTCAACATCACTTCGAATTGAAGGGGTGGTCGGAAGTCCTTGTGGTGGTCAGATTCTGGATCATCCAGGGCATGTGCGTGATCGTCGGACTCGGTGTCTTCTACGGCGGTTGGCAGGCGGCCAAGTGACCACGCAGGACTTCGCAGGGCAGCACATCACCGTTGCCGGCCTGGGCGTGAGCGGCATCAGCGCCGCCCGCGCACTGGCCGGCCTCGGCGCCCGCGTCACGGTCGTGGACGGCGGCGAGGGCGACAAGCAGCGCGCCGCCGCCGACGAGTTGACGGCGCCCGGCATCACGGTGCGCCTCGGCGACGGCGAGACCCTGCCCGGTGGCACCGACCTCGTCGTCACCTCGCCCGGCTGGAAGCCGGACAGCCCGCTGTTCGCGGCGGCGGCCGAGGCCGGCGTGGACGTCGTCGGCGACGTCGAGATCGCCTGGCGGCTCCGCGGCCAGGACGCCGCGGCCTGGCTCGCGGTCACCGGCACCAACGGCAAGACCACCACCGTCCGGATGCTGGCCGCCATCCTGGAGGCCGAGGGCCTGCACACCGCGGCCGTCGGCAACATCGGCACCCCGATCATCGACCTCGTCCTCGGTCAGGGGCAGCACGGCGAACGGCCCTACGACGTCCTCGCGGTGGAGCTCTCCAGCTACCAGCTGCACTGGGCGCCCTCGCTGCGGGCGCACTCCGCGGCCGTACTCAACCTCGCCCCCGACCACCTCGACTGGCACGGCTCCATGGAGGCGTACGCCGCCGACAAGGGCCGGATCTACGAGGGCAACACCGTCGCCTGCGTCTACAACGTCGCCGACAAGGCGACCGAGGACCTGGTGCGCGGGGCCGACGTCGAAGAGGGCTGCCGCGCCGTCGGCTTCACCCTCGGCACCCCAGGACCCTCCCAGCTCGGTGTGGTCGAGGGGCTCCTCGTCGACCGCGCCTTCGTCGAGAACCGGCAGCAACAGGCCCAGGAACTCGCCGAGATCACCGACATCGCGCCCGGCTCCGGCAGCCCCGCCCCGCACAACATCGCCAACGCCCTTGCGGCGGCGGCGCTGGCCCGTGCCTTCGGCGTGCGCCCCGCTTCCGTACGCGAGGGGCTGCGGGCCTTCCACCCGGACGCACACCGCATCCAGCACATCGCAGACATCGCGGACGTCACGTACATCGACGACTCCAAGGCGACCAACACCCATGCCGCCGAGGCGTCGTTGGCCGCGTACGAGCACATCGTGTGGATCGCCGGCGGGCTCGCCAAGGGCGCCACCTTCGACGAGCTGGTGGCGAAGTCGGCGCAGCGGCTGCGCGGGGTGGTGCTGATCGGCGCCGACCGCGCGCTGATCCGCGAAGCCCTGGCGCGACACGCCCCGGATGTCCCGGTGGTCGACCTCGACCGGACCGACACTGGGGCGATGCCCGAGGCGGTACGCGAAGCGACCGGTCTCGCCCAGCCCGGTGACACGGTCCTGCTGGCCCCGGCCTGCGCCTCGATGGACATGTTCGTGAATTACAACAAGCGGGGCGACGCCTTCGCCCAAGCGGTGCGCGAGCTGCGCGCGCGAGCCCAGTAGTCCGCTCGTCCCGCTCGCGTCGACGACCTGCGGCGAGCACCTGTGGAGGGGACGAGGATGACGGCCCGATCGGCGAAGGCGGCTCCGCCGCGTCCGCGGCGGCGGCTCGTCACCGCACCCCGCCCGCCTCGCGGCAGCCGTCAGCCGGGCGGCCTCCGGCGCCTGTACACGCGGGCGAAGCGGGCCTGGGACCGGCCGCTGACGGCGTACTACCTGATCCTCGGCGGCAGCCTGCTGATCACCGTGCTCGGCCTGGTGATGGTCTACTCGGCCTCGCAGATCAAGGCGCTCCAGTCCGGGCTCGCGCCGAGCTTCTTCTTCCGCAAGCAGTTGCTGGCCGCGGTCATCGGCGGCGTTCTGCTGCTGTGTGCCGCGCGGCTGCCGGTACGGCTGCACCGCGCCCTGGCCTACCCGCTGCTGGCCGTCTCGGTCTTCCTGATGTGCCTGGTGCAGGTGCCGGGGATAGGGGTCGCGGTCAACGGCAACCAGAACTGGATCAACCTCGGCGGCCCTTTCCAGATGCAACCCAGCGAGTTCGGTAAACTCGCGCTCGTCCTGTGGGGCGCCGATCTGCTGGCCCGCAAGCACGACAAGAAGCTGCTGGCGCAGTGGAAGCACCTGCTGGTGCCGCTGATCCCGGTCGCCTTCCTGCTGCTCGGGCTGATCATGCTCGGCGGGGACATGGGAACCGCGATCATTCTCACGGCGATCCTCTTCGGCCTGCTGTGGCTGGCGGGCGCCCCCACGCGGCTGTTCGTCGGCGTCCTGGGCGCCGCGGCGGCCATCGGGGCCCTGCTGATCAAGACAAGCGCCAACCGCATGTCCCGCCTGGCCTGCATCGGGGCCACCGATCCCGGCCCCGGCGACCAGTGCTGGCAGGCCGTCCACGGCATCTACGCACTGGCTTCAGGCGGATTTTTCGGTTCCGGGCTCGGTGCGAGTATGGAAAAATGGGGTGAACTCCCGGAACCGCACACCGACTTCATCTTCGCCATCACCGGCGAGGAACTGGGTCTGGCGGGGACGCTGTCGGTGCTCGCCCTCTTCGCGGCTCTAGGCTATGCGGGTATCCGCGTGGCCGGACGCACGGAGGACCCCTTCGTGAGGTATGCCGCGGGAGGCGTGACCACCTGGATCACGGCCCAGGCCGTGATCAACATCGGTGCGGTGCTCGGCCTGTTGCCGATCGCCGGCGTCCCGCTCCCGCTGTTCTCCTACGGGGGTTCCGCCCTGCTGCCGACGATGTTCGCCATCGGGCTGCTGATCGCCTTCGCGCGTGACGAGCCCGCGGCTCGGGCGGCATTGGCCGCACTGGCGACGCGGAAGCCGGTTTTCGCAAGGAAACCGGCTGGGGTGAGATGGAAGACGATGAGACGGCGCGTCAAGAAGCGACCGTCCGGAGAGCGGTGAATTTCGGTGCATGTCGTACTCGCCGGTGGGGGGACCGCCGGCCACATCGAGCCCGCGCTCGCCCTCGCGGACGCACTGCGGAGGCAGGACCCGACCGTGGGGATCACGGCACTCGGCACGGAACGGGGCCTGGAGACCCGGCTCGTCCCGGAGCGCGGCTACGAACTGGGTCTGATTCCGGCCGTCCCGCTGCCCCGTAAGCCCACCCCCGAACTGATCACCGTCCCCGGGCGGCTGCGCGGCACCATCAAGGCCGCCGAGCAGATCCTGGAGCGCACCAAGGCGGACTGCGTCGTCGGCTTCGGCGGCTATGTGGCGCTGCCCGGCTACCTCGCAGCCAAGCGGCTCGGTGTGCCGATCGTCGTCCACGAGGCGAACGCGCGCCCCGGCCTGGCCAACAAGATCGGTTCGCGGTACGCCAAGTTCGTCGCCGTCAGCACCCCCGAGAGCAAGCTGCGCGGGGCCCGTTACGTCGGCATTCCGCTGCGTCGCACCATCGCCACCCTCGACCGCGCGGCGGTCCGCCCCGAGGCGCGGGCGGCCTTCGGGCTCGACCCCAACCTCCCGACGCTGCTGGTGTCCGGCGGTTCCCAGGGCGCCCGCCGGCTCAACGAAGTCATCCAGGCAGCCGTCCCCGCGCTCCAGCGCTCGGGCATCCAGGTGCTGCACGCGGTCGGCCCGAAGAATGAAATGCCGCATGTGGACAACATGCCAGGAATGCCGCCGTATGTGCCGGTACCGTACGTGGACCGGATGGATCTCGCCTACGCCGCGGCCGACATGATGCTCTGCCGCGCGGGCGCGATGACCGTCGCCGAACTGTCCGCCGTCGGGCTGCCCGCCGCCTACGTCCCGTTGCCGATCGGCAACGGCGAACAGCGGCTGAACGCCCAGCCGGTGGTCAACGCCGGCGGTGGCCTGCTGGTCGACGACGCACAACTGACCCCGGAATGGGTGCAGAACACCGTGCTCCCGGTCCTCGCAGACCCGCACCGGCTGTACGAGATGTCCCGCGCGGCCTCCGAGTTCGGCCGCAGGGACGCGGATGAACTGCTGGTCGGCATGGTGTACGAGGCGATCGCCCAGCAGCACAACTAGCGACGAAAGGCAGGGGGAGCGTGGCCGGACCGACGACCGCCCGGAGCGGTGGAGCGAAGAAGTCGTCCGGCCCGCCCGCCGCCGAACCGTCCCGCACCCGGTGGTTCCGCCGGCTGCGGCTGCCGCTCCCCGGGCCGCGCCGCCGTGGTCCGATCATCATTCTGATCCTCGCCGTTCTCCTCGCCGCCTTCGCCATCTGGGCGCTCTACGGCTCGACATGGCTGCGGGTGGAGAGCGTCAAGGCGAGCGGCACCGAGGTGTTGACCCCGCGTGAGGTCGTTGACGCGGCCGATGTGCCGATGAACGCGCCATTGGCATCGGTCGATACCGATGCCGTGGCCCACAGGCTGCGCAAGCGGCTGCCGCGCATCAGGACCGTGGACGTGGTGCGTTCCTGGCCGCACCGCATCGGTCTGAAGGTGACCGAAAGGACACCCGAACTGATCATGCGATCGGACCGGAAGTTCATCGAAGTGGACGTCGAGGGCGTCCGTTTCGCCACCGTCGACACCGCGCCGAAGGGCGTTCCGCAACTGGAAATGGCGGCGCAGGACGCTCCGAGTCTGCACCGTTTCGGAAACGACCGGTTGCGTCGTGCCGCGGTCGAAGCCGCAGCCGATCTGCCTGAAGACGTACACAAACAGGTCCGCATCGTTCGCGTTCGGTCCTATGACTCGATCACTCTGGAACTGGCCGGGAACCGCACCGTGGTGTGGGGAAGTGGTGAACGCGGCCCGGAGAAGGCCAAGGTGCTCACCTCCTTGCTGAAAGCCGCGCGTGACGCACGCCACTTCGATGTCTCGGTTCCCAGTGCCCCTGCGGTATCGGGGAGTTGACGTACGTCGTCGCAGGCCAGCACCCTGGATGGCTACCACTATGGGTGATCACATAGGGTGAAAAGAAAAACGGGAGGTTCGGCGTGTTCGTTGAACGTGCGCCACTTGTCGACTTAGTGTCTCGTTCCAAAGGGACTTTGCTTCCAAGGAACACAGGCACAGGTAACCCTAAACTTCAACGTTAGGGTTCGGGTCGGCATTACGGACCGTCCCATCGGCATCAGTCGGCGTCCACACGGAATGTGAGGCGACGACACGTAACTCGAGGCGAGAGGCCTTCGACGTGGCAGCACCGCAGAACTACCTCGCAGTCATCAAGGTCGTCGGCATCGGCGGCGGTGGCGTGAACGCCATCAACCGGATGATCGAGGTCGGGCTCAAGGGCGTCGAGTTCATCGCGATCAACACCGATGCGCAGGCGTTGCTGATGAGCGACGCCGACGTCAAGCTCGACGTCGGCCGCGAAATGACCCGCGGACTCGGCGCCGGCGCCAACCCGGACGTGGGCCGCAAGGCGGCCGAGGACCACCGCGAGGAGATCGAGGAGGTCCTCAAGGGGGCCGACATGGTCTTCGTGACCGCGGGCGAGGGCGGCGGCACCGGCACCGGCGGCGCCCCGGTCGTCGCCAACATCGCCCGCTCGCTGGGCGCCCTGACGATCGGTGTGGTCACCCGCCCGTTCACCTTCGAGGGCCGCCGTCGCGCCAACCAGGCCGAGGACGGCATCGCGAGCCTCCGTGAAGAGGTCGACACCCTCATCGTCATCCCCAACGACCGGCTGCTGTCCATCTCGGACCGCCAGGTGAGCGTGCTCGACGCGTTCAAGTCGGCGGACCAGGTGCTGCTGTCGGGTGTCCAGGGCATCACCGATCTGATCACCACGCCCGGCCTGATCAACCTCGACTTCGCCGACGTCAAGTCCGTGATGTCGGAGGCCGGTTCGGCGCTGATGGGCATCGGCTCGGCGCGCGGCGACGACCGCGCGGTGGCAGCGGCGGAGATGGCGATCTCCTCGCCGCTCCTGGAAGCCTCCATCGACGGCGCGCGCGGCGTGCTGCTCTCCATCTCCGGTGGTTCGGACCTCGGTCTCTTCGAGATCAACGAGGCCGCGCAACTGGTCAGCGAGGCGGCGCACCCCGAGGCGAACATCATCTTCGGCGCGGTCATCGACGACGCGCTGGGCGACGAGGTCCGGGTGACCGTCATCGCCGCGGGCTTCGACGGCGGTCAGCCGCCGGCCCGTCGGGACACGGTGATCGGTTCGTCCTCCGCCAAGCGCGACGAGCCGGCGCCCGCGCCGAGCCGTCCGGCGGCCCCTGCCGAACCGCGGTCCTCGTCCTTCGGTGGACTCGGCGCGGTGCCCGTACGGGACGAGGAGCCGGTCTCGGCCGAGACTCCCTCGCTGGGTGAGGTGCCGGCACAGCCGACCATCACCCCGCAGGTTCCCCCGGCCCGTCCGTACTCGGACACGGCGGCCGAGGAGCTGGACGTCCCCGACTTCCTGAAGTAGCCGAAGAACCCACGTGATAGGGCAACAGCACCACGAGAGCGGCGCGCACTTCGCCTTCACCGACAGGTGGGGCGGGGTGAGCGCCGCTCCGTACGATCAGCTCAATCTCGGCGGTGCGGTCGGAGACGACCCGCGGTCCGTACGGGACAACCGCGCGCTCGCCGCGCGCGGGCTCGGCCTCGACCCGGGCGCCGTCGTCTGGATGAACCAGGTGCACGGCAAAGACGTCGCGGTGGTCGAGGGACCGTGGCGCACGGACGACATCCCTTCCGTGGACGCGGTGGTGACCGCGCGCCGTGGACTCGCGCTCGCGGTACTGACCGCCGACTGCACCCCCGTTCTGCTCGCCGACCCGGTCGCCGGGATCGCGGGCGCCGCGCACGCCGGGCGCCCCGGTCTGGTGGCCGGCGTGGCACCGGCGGCCGTCGAGGCGATGGTCGGGCTCGGCGCGCGAGCCGACCGGATCGTCGCGTACACCGGGCCCGCCGTGTGCGGACGGTGCTACGAAGTCCCCGCGGAACTGCGGGACGACGTCACCGCGGTGGTGCCACAGGCGTGGTCGACGACCGGTTGGGGCACTCCCGCCGTGGACATCGCCGCGGGTCTGACGGCCCAACTCGCCGCAGCCGGTGTGCAGATCCGTGAGCATTCCCACATCTGCACCCTGGAATCGGCTGACCACTTCTCTTATCGGCGCGACCGCACGACCGGGCGGCTCGCGAGCTACGTATGGCTGGACGGCTGACGCTGTGACGGACCGCAGGACTGAACTGGCCGGCAATCTGGCGCGGGTGGAGGAACGTATCGCCACCGCGTGCGCCGCCGCGGGCCGCAGGCGCGACGAGGTGACCCTGATCGTGGTCACCAAGACCTATCCCGCGAGCGATGTCCGGCTGCTCGCCGAGCTGGGGGTGCGGCAGGTTGCGGAGAACCGCGATCAGGATGCGGCACCCAAAGCTGCCGAATGTGCCGATCTCCCCCTTACTTGGCATTTTGTTGGTCAATTGCAGACCAACAAGGTGCGCTCGGTGGCCGGTTACGCCGGGTTCGTGCAGTCGGTGGACCGCGCCAGGCTCGTCACCGCGCTCTCCAGGGAAGCGGTGCGCGCGGAGCGGGAGATCGGGTGTCTGATCCAGGTCGCGCTGGACGCCGGGTCGGGGGAGCGGGGCAGCCGTGGCGGGGTGGCACCGGACGGAGTTCCGGCGCTCGCAGAGGAGGTCGCCGGGGCCCAAGGGCTGCGCCTGGACGGTGTGATGACGGTCGCACCGCTGTCCGGCACCTACGCCGGTCGCCAACGCGCCGCTTTCGAGCGGCTGATGGAAATCTCATCCGACCTGCGCGCCGCTTATCCTGCTGCCAACATGGTGTCAGCAGGCATGAGTACGGACCTGGAAGACGCCGTAGCGGCCGGAGCGACACATGTACGCGTCGGCACTGCGGTACTCGGAGTCCGACCACGCCTCGGGTAACGTCGCCAAGAGTCGGACCACAGCACAAAATATGGTCATTACCGCAAGAAGCGGGACAGGCCGAGTGGATCCAAGGCGCCCGGTGACGGAGCCGATCCACCACAGAGCGGAGGACGCAGAGAATGGCCGGCGCGATGCGCAAGATGGCGGTCTACCTCGGCCTCGTGGAGGACGATGGGTACGACGGCCGGGGCTTCGACCCCGACGACGAGTTCGAGCCCGAGCTTGACCCGGAACCGGATCGAGGACGGCGGCAACAGCACCAAGTGCAGCCCGAGACACGCCCGGAACGGGAGGAACCGGTCAGATCCGTGCAGCCTCCCGCGCAGCGCGAGCCCGTTTCGCTCCCCGTTGAAAGCGGACGACCCGCCCGAATCGCCCCCGTGGCATCCATCACACCCGACCGTCCGAATCTGGAGAAGAACGCACCGGTGATCATGCCCAAAGTTGTGTCCGAGCGGGAGCCCTACCGCATCACCACACTTCACCCCCGGACCTACAACGAAGCCCGTACCATCGGGGAACACTTCCGTGAGGGCACTCCGGTGATCATGAATCTCACGGAGATGGACGACACGGATGCGAAGCGACTTGTCGACTTTGCGGCCGGTCTTGTCTTCGGTCTGCACGGCAGCATCGAGCGGGTGACGCAGAAGGTGTTCCTGTTGTCGCCTGCTAACGTCGATGTCACGGCGGAGGACAAGGCCCGTATCGCTGAGGGCGGGTTCTTCAACCAGAGCTGAGACGCAACACCGGGCACACCAAGGCCGCGAGGCCAACACAGGGATCAAGGGGAGGGACGCGCGAGATGAGTGTCTTTGGGCAGGTGATCTACATCGCGCTGTATTGCTTCCTGATCGTGTTGATCTTCCGGCTGGTGATGGACTATGTCTTCCAGTTCGCCCGTTCATGGCAACCCGGCAAGGCAATGGTCGTCATTCTTGAGGCCACTTACACTGTCACTGATCCGCCACTCAAGCTTCTGCGGCGGGTCATCCCGCCGCTGCGTCTCGGGGGCGTGGCGCTCGACCTGTCCTTCTTCGTATTGATGATCATCGTGTACATCCTGATCACCGTCGTGAGGTCGGTGTTGTTGGTGTGAACGATACGGTCTTGCCGATTGCCGACGACTACGTTGAGGTGAAGTAGAGATGCCGTTGACCCCCGAGGACGTGCGGAACAAGCAGTTCACGACCGTCCGCCTCCGAGAAGGCTATGACGAGGACGAGGTCGATGCCTTCCTCGATGAGGTCGAAGCCGAACTGACCCGCCTGCTGCGGGAGAACGAGGATCTGCGCGCGAAGCTGGCCGCCGCCACGCGTGCCGCCGCGCAGAACCAGCAGCAACAGGGCCTGCGGAAACAGCAGGACCAGCAGCAGGAGCAGCAGCAGCGACCGGGTGCACCGGTGCCCGCCGCCATATCCGGTCCGCAGCCGGTGCCGCCGCAGCAGCAGGGGATGGGTGGACCTCCCCAACTGCCCGGTGGAGCACCCCAGCTGCCGGCAGGCCCTGGTGGGCACGGCCCGCAGGGCGGACCGCACGGTCCCGGCCCGATGGGCCCCGGCGGTCCGATGGGTGGCGGCCCCCTGGGCGGCCCCGGCGGACCGCAGCAGCTGCCGCAGGCGCAGCAGCAGGGTGGCCCCGGTGGTGACAGCGCGGCTCGTGTGCTGTCGCTGGCTCAGCAGACCGCCGACCAGGCGATCGCGGAGGCCCGTTCCGAGGCCAACAAGATCGTCGGCGAGGCGCGCAGCCGCGCCGAGGGCCTGGAGCGGGACGCCCGCGCCAAGGCCGACGCGCTGGAGCGGGACGCGCAGGAGAAGCACCGCGTGGCGATGGGCTCGCTGGAGTCCGCACGCGCCACGCTGGAGCGCAAGGTCGAGGACCTGCGCGGCTTCGAGCGCGAGTACCGCACGCGTCTGAAGTCGTACCTGGAGAGCCAGTTGCGTCAGCTGGAGAACCAGGCGGACGACTCGCTGGCCCCGCCGCGGACCCCGGCGACCGCTTCGCTGCCGCCGTCGCCTTCGATGGCGTCGGCCGGTGCGGGCAGCATGGGCGGCAGCCACACCATGGGTGGCGGTCAGTCGATGGGCAGCCACAACGGCGGTTCCAGCGGCGG
The DNA here is from genome assembly GCF_043199105.1 of Streptomyces sp. NPDC048644. Classification (NCBI taxonomy): domain Bacteria; kingdom Bacillati; phylum Actinomycetota; class Actinomycetes; order Kitasatosporales; family Streptomycetaceae; genus Streptomyces; species Streptomyces sp. NPDC048644. The sequence goes on along the minus strand of NZ_JBICVO010000001.1, from coordinate 298,386 downwards.
CCCTTCGTACGGCGGTCAGCAGCAGATGTCGCCCGCGATGACGCAGCCGATGGCTCCGGTCAGGCCGCAGAGCCCGCAGCCGATGGGGCAGGCGCCGTCGCCGATGCGCGGCTTCCTCATCGACGAGGACGACAACTGACGTACTGACGCCCAGGCGTCGGACACGGTCGGCAATCAGGGCCGGGCCCCGAGGGAAACTTCCCTCGGGGCCCGGCCTTTTGTGTGGCCGAATGTGCCCCGGCTTACCGTCCGCGGTGTGCGTCTCGGGGGCGCAGAGTCCGCACGGTGACGGCGTGTGGGAGCACAAGAGGGGCCCCCGGCGCGGTGTGCGCCGGGGGCCCGGTGGCGTATGGCGGCCGGAGCCGCCCGGGGGTTACGCCTTGCGCAGCCGGAAGGCCAGGGCCAGGGCCTCGTCGGAGAACTGCTCGCCGTAGCCGTCCGCGGCGTCGGTGGCGTCCCCTTCCGCGGCGAAGCCGGTGGCCAGCACCTCGTCGGCGATCAGGCCGGCGTGGTCGGCGAGTGCCCGGCGGACCTCCTCGTCGGATGACTCCCAGCGCAGCGCGATCCGGTCGGCGACGTCGAGGCCGCTGTTCTTGCGGGCCTCCTGGATGAGGCGGATGGCGTCACGGGCCAGCCCTGCGCGGCGCAGTTCCGGGGTGATCTCCAGGTCCAGGGCGACGGTCGCGCCGGAGTCGGACGCCACCGACCAGCCCTCGCGCGGGGTTTCGGTGATGATGACCTCGTCGGGAGCCAGCGTGACGCGTTCACCGTCGACCTCGACCGCGGCCTCGCCGCTCCGCAGGGCGAGGGAGAGGGCCGCGGCGTCGGCGCCGGCGATGGCCTTGGCGACCGCCTGGACGCCCTTGCCGAACCGCTTGCCCAGGGCACGGAAGTTGGCCTTGGCGGTGGTGTCGACGAGGGAGCCGCCCACCTCGGAGAGCGATGCCAGGGACGAGACGTTCAGCTCCTCGGCGATCTGTGCGCGCAGGTCGTCGGAGAGGTCCGCGAAGCCGTGCGCCGCGACCAGGGCACGGGACAGCGGCTGACGGGTCTTCACGCCGGACTCGGCGCGGGTCGCCCGGCCCAGTTCGACCAGCCGGCGCACCAGCAGCATCTGGGCGGACAGCGTCGGGTCGATCCTGGCCCGGTCGGCGACCGGCCAGGAGGACAGGTGCACGGAGTCCGGTGCGTCCGGGGTGACCGGGACGACCAGGTCCTGCCAGACCCGTTCGGTGATGAACGGGGTGAGCGGCGCCATCAGGCGGGTGACGGTCTCGATGACCTCGTGCAGGGTGCGCAGCGCGGCCGGGTCGCCCTGCCAGAAGCGGCGGCGGGAGCGGCGGACGTACCAGTTGGAGAGGTCGTCGACGAAGGAAGAGAGCAGCTTGCCCGCACGCTGGGTGTCGAACGCGTCCAGGGCCTCCGTGGCCCCTTCGACCAGCGTGTTCAGCTCGCCGAGCAGCCAGCGGTCGAGCAGCGGACGGTCGGCGGGCGCCGGGTCGGCGGCGGACGGCGCCCACTGGGAGGTGCGGGCGTACAGGGCCTGGAAGGCGACGGTGTTCCAGTAGGTGAGGAGGGTCTTGCGGACGACCTCCTGGATGGTGCCGTGACCGACGCGGCGGGCCGCCCACGGGGAGCCGCCGGCCGCCATGAACCAGCGGACCGCGTCGGCGCCGTGCTGGTCCATCAGCGGGATCGGCTCCAGGGTGTTGCCCAGGTGCTTGGACATCTTGCGGCCGTCCTCGGCCAGGATGTGGCCCAGGCAGACGACGTTCTCGTAGCTCGACTTGTCGAAGACCAGGGTGCCGACGGCCATCAGCGTGTAGAACCAGCCGCGGGTCTGGTCGATGGCCTCCGAGATGAACTGCGCCGGGTAGCGCTTCTCGAACAGTTCCTTGTTGCGGTACGGGTAGCCCCACTGCGCGAACGGCATCGAACCCGAGTCGTACCAGGCGTCGATGACCTCGGGGACGCGGGTGGCGGTGGCCTCGCAGGTCGGGCAGGGGAAGGTGACCGCGTCGATGAACGGGCGGTGCGGGTCGAGCGAGGACTGGTCGGTGCCGGTCAGCTCGGTCAGCTCGGCGAGCGAGCCGACGCAGGTGAGGTGGTCGTCATCGCAGCGCCAGATGGGCAGCGGGGTGCCCCAGTAGCGGTTGCGGGACAGCGCCCAGTCGATGTTGTTCTGGAGCCAGTCGCCGAAGCGGCCGTGCTTGACCGAATCCGGGAACCAGTTGGTGTTCTCGTTCTCGCGGAGCAGGGCGTCCTTGACCGCGGTGGTGCGGATGTACCAGGACGGCTGGGCGTAGTAGAGCAGCGCGGTGTGGCAGCGCCAGCAGTGCGGGTAGCTGTGCTCGTACGGGACGTGACGGAAGAGCAGGCCGCGGGTGTCCAGGTCGGCGACCAGCGCCTCGTCGGCCTTCTTGAAGAACTGGCCGCCGATGAGCGGGAGTTCCTCGCCGAAGGTGCCGTCCGGGCGGACCGGGTTGACCACCGGCAGGCCGTACGCCTTGCAGGTCTTGAGGTCGTCCTCACCGAAGGCCGGGGCCTGGTGGACGAGTCCGGTGCCGTCCTCGGTGGTGACGTACTCGGCGTTGACGACGAAGTTGGCGCCCTCAAGATCGACGAGGCCGAAGGGGCGCTCGTAGGACCAGCGCTCCATCTCGCGGCCGGTGAAGGACCGGCCGGTGGGCTGCCAGTCATCGCCGAGCGCCTTCTCCAGCAGCGGCTCGGCGACGACCAGCTTCTCCGTGCCGTCGGTGGCCTCGACGTAGGTGACGTCCGGGTGCGCGGCGACGGCGGTGTTGGAGACCAGGGTCCAGGGGGTGGTCGTCCAGATCAGCAGGGCGGCCTCGCCGGCCAGCGGGCCCGAGGTCAGTGGGAGGCGGACGAAGACGGACGGGTCGACGACCGTTTCGTAGCCCTGCGCCAGCTCGTGGTCCGAGAGGCCGGTGCCGCAGCGGGGGCACCAGGGGGCGACGCGGTGGTCCTGGACGAGCAGGCCCTTGGCGAAGATCTCCTTGAGGGACCACCACACCGACTGGATGTAGTCGGGGTCCATGGTGCGGTACGGGTCGTCGAGGTCGGTCCAGTACCCCATGCGGGTGGTCAGCTCGGCGAAGGCGTCGGTGTGGCGGGTCACCGACTCGCGGCACTTGGCGTTGAACTCGGCGATGCCGTACGCCTCGATGTCCTTCTTGCCGGTGAAGCCCAGCTCCTTCTCCACGGCCAGCTCGACCGGGAGGCCGTGGCAGTCCCAGCCGGCCTTGCGGTCGACGTGGTAGCCCTGCATCGTGCGGAACCGGGGGAAGACGTCCTTGAAGACGCGCGCCTCGATGTGGTGGGCGCCGGGCATGCCGTTGGCGGTCGGGGGGCCTTCGTAGAAGACCCACTCGGGCCGGCCATCGGACTGCTGGAGGGTACGGGCGAAGACCTTCTGCTCCTGCCAGAAATCGAGCACGGCGTGCTCAAGGGCGGGGAGGTCTACCTGGGCGGGTACCTGGCGGTACTGGGGCTGCGGACTCATCGGGGGCTTCCTCCGGCGGACACCTGCTGTGTTTTCCGTCCGGAGGGACGAGAGCCGTGCTCCCGCGGTACCACCCTCCTTGGCGGTGACGCTCCACCGCCCCCTCATTGGGGTCGCGCTGCCGGTTCTACTCACCCCGGGGGCGATCCCGCGGGCTTTCTTCCGGCGGCTCCGGGGTGATCTTCACGTCGCGCACGCCTCCGGGCTCGCACCGTCCCCGGATCGCTGCTGGCTGCGTACGACGCTACTCGTCCCGTCGATGCCTTTCGCTGGGCCCAGTGTACGGGCCCGCGGCGACAGCGGCCGACCGGTTTTCCGGCGCCGCGCCCCGGGGCGTCCCGGCACCGGCGTGACCCGAATGCGCGGGGCCGGCCGCGGGGTGCCCGGAGCGGGGCGGGCCTGCGGTGCGTCCCGGGGGCGCGGCGGATTACCGGGGCGGGGGCGGGGCACAACGGAGGGCAGAGCGGGGGTATGGGCGGTGCGTCCCGTTGCCGCGGTCGGTGCGGCGATTTATCGTTCCCGTCACGATTCACGAACAAGATCACATATGTGAAGGGGTCGCGGCCATGGTGGCGAAGAAGACCGCCGCGAAGAAGAGCACGACGCCTGCCGAAGAGGCCGACGCGACGCGGCCGGCTCCGGAGGGAGCGCACGCCGACGCGCCGGACGCCGGGACGCCGGCCCCGAAGAAGGCCGCGGCGAAGAAGACCCCGGCCAAGAAAGCCGCGAAGTCCCCGGCCAAGAAGGCGGCGGCCAAGAAGACCGCGAAGAGCCCGGCGAAGAAGACGCCGGCGAAGAAGGCCGTGGCCGGGAAGGCCGCGGTGCCCGCGAAGAAGACGGGAGCCAAGACGGTGGTGGCGAAGAAGACCGCGGCGGCACGGGCGGCACACGGTGAGGAATCGGCGGTGCCCAAGGCCCGCGCGGCGGCGGCCCCTGACGAGCTGGCCGTGCGGCCGGGTGAGGAGCCCTGGACGCCGGACGAGGTCGCCGACGCGCGGGCCGGCCTGATGAGCGAGGCGGAGCGGCTGCGTGCGGAGATCGCCGCCTCCGAGGACGCCATCGCCGGGCTGATGCGCGACTCCGGGGACGGCGCGGGCGACGACGAGGCGGACACCGGCACCAAGAACATCACCCGCGAGCACGAGCTGTCCCTGGCGTCCAACGCCCGCGAGATGCTGCTGCAGACCGAGCGGGCGCTGGTCAGGCTGGACGCGGGCACGTACGGGCTGTGCGAGAACTGCGGCAAACCGATCGGCAAGGCGCGGATGCAGGCGTTCCCGCGCGCGACGCTCTGCGTGGAGTGCAAACAGAAGCAGGAGCGGCGCGGCTGAGGGCAGGTCCTGGCGTCTCCCGGCCCGGTCGCGCCCGTATGCCGGTGCCGTACCCTCGTGCTGTGCCAGGCGTGGCCTGGTCACGGACCGACGGGCTGAGGGACGCACACGTGGCAGAGGCGGGACGCACCACCGGTACGCCGGACCCCGGTACGGGTTCCGGCGGGGAACCCGTTGCCGGGTCCGACGGCGGACGGCCGGCGGAGCCGGGACAGGGCGCGGGCCGCGGCAAGCGGCGGATCCTCGCGCTGCTCCTCGTCGCACTCGTCGTGTACCTGCTGGACCTGGGCAGCAAGCTCCTGGTGGTCGCGAAGCTGGAGCACCACGCGCCCGTCGAGGTGATCGGGACGCTGCTGCAGTTCGACGTGATCCGTAACCCCGGCGCGGCGTTCAGCATCGGCGAGGCGCTGACGGTCTTCCTCTCGCTGATCGCCGCCGCGGTGATTGTGGTGATCGCCAGGATCGCCCGCAAGCTCTACAGCCTTCCCTGGGCTATCGCTCTGGGGCTGCTGCTGGGCGGCGCCTTCGGCAATCTGACCGACCGCATCTTCCGGTCGCCCGGTGTCTTCGAGGGCGCGGTGGTCGACTTCATCGCCCCGGCGAACTTCGCGGTGTTCAATCTCGCCGACTCGGCGATCGTCTGCGGTGGCGTCCTGGTCGTGATCCTGTCCTTCCGTGGCCTGGATCCCGACGGCACGGTCCACAAGGACTGACCGCCCGCAGGGGTCACGGGCCGCGGATCCACCGCCGGGCAGGTCACCCCCGCCGGACTGCCATACTCGTGGGGTGAGCACCCTTCCCGAGATCCGCACCCTGCCCGTACCGGACGGCCTGGAGGGCGAGCGCGTCGACGCCGCGCTGGCCCGCATGTTCGGCTTTTCCCGTACGAAGGCCGCCGAGCTGGCGGCGGGCGGCAAGGTCCGGGTCGACGGCGCCGAGGTGATGAAGTCCGAGCGGGTGCACGGCGGTGCCTGGCTTGAGGTCGAGATGCCGCAGGCCGCGGCGCCGGTCGAGATCATCGCCGAGCCGGTCGACGGCATGGAGATCGTGCACGACGACGAGGACATCGTGGTGATCGTCAAGCCCGTCGGTGTCGCCGCGCACCCCAGCCCCGGCTGGAGCGGCACCACCGTCATCGGCGGCCTCGCCGCGGCCGGCTACCGCATCTCCACCTCCGGTGCCGCCGAGCGGCAGGGCATCGTGCACCGTCTCGACGTCGGCACCTCGGGGCTGATGGTCGTCGCCAAGTCCGAGCGCGCCTACACGCTGCTCAAGCAGCAGTTCCGCGAGCGCACGGTCGACAAGCGCTACCACGCGCTGGTCCAGGGCCACCCGGACCCGATGAGCGGCACCATCGACGCTCCCATCGGGCGGCACCCGCAGCACGACTACAAGTGGGCGGTCACCGCCGAGGGCAAGCCGTCGGTCACGCACTACGACCTGATCGAGGCGTACCGCGCGGCCAGCCTGCTCGACATCAAGCTGGAGACCGGCCGCACCCACCAGATCCGGGTGCACATGTCCGCGCACCGCCACCCGTGCGTCGGCGACCTCACGTACGGCGCCGACCCGACGCTCGCCAAGCGGCTCGGGCTGACCCGGCAGTGGCTGCACGCCATGCGGCTGGGCTTCGAGCACCCGTCGGACGGCCGCTGGGTCGAGTTCGAGAGCGCCTATCCCGAGGACCTCCAGCGGGCGCTGGACACCGTGCGGGACGAGAGTTCCTGACGCCGTAACAGGGCGGCGTCCGCACATCGGGCGGACCGGCCGAGACCGGTTGCTGTGCGGACATGGCAGGCTTGGGGCGGAATGTGATCGAAATCGACCCCGGAGTGTAACCCCGTGGACCAGCTCGCCCTGCTGTTCTTGCTTCTTCTCGGGGCTGTGGTCACGGTCCCTGTCGGTGACCGGCTGGGGCTGCCTTCACCGGTGCTGATGACCCTGGCCGGCGCCGTGCTCGCGCTGCTGCCGTTCGTCCCGAACGTCGACATTCCGCCGGAGTACATCCTTCCGCTGGTCCTGCCGCCGCTGCTCTACGCGGCGGTGCAGCGCACCTCCTGGCGGCAGTTCACCGCGAACATCCGGCCGATCTTCCTGCTCGCCGTCGCGCTGGTCTTCGCGACCACCGCGGCCGTCGCCGCGGTCGCGCAGGCCGTGGTGCCCGGCATGCCGCTCGCCGGGGCCGTGGTGCTCGGCGCGATGGTCGCGCCGCCCGACCCGGTCGCGGCCACCGCGGTGGCGGGCAAGCTCGGACTGCCCCGGCGGATGGTCTCCATCCTGGAGGGCGAGGGGCTGTTCAACGACGTCACCGCGATCGTGCTCTACCACGTGGCCCTGGCAGCGGCGGTCAGCGGCACCTTCTCCGCGCCCGCCGCGGTCGGCTCGCTGGTGCTCTCCGCCGTCGTCGCCATAGCGGTCGGGCTGGTACTCGGCTGGGTCGCCAACAAGCTGATGGGACTGCTCGGCGACCCGACGCTGCAGATCGGCCTGACCCTGCTGGTGCCGTTCATCGCCTACGTCATCGCCGAGGAGTTCCACGGCTCCGGCGTGCTGGCGGTGCTGACCACCGCGCTCTTCCTCGCCGAGTACGCGGTCGACGCCGACGACGTGATGGGCAGGCTCGCCGGATACACCTTCTGGGAAGTCGTCGACACCCTCGTCACCGGCGTCGCCTTCGGCCTGATCGGCCTGGAGCTGCACAACATCTTCGGCGCCGCGTCGGGCCGTTGGGGCGAGATGCTCGGCGCCGGAGCGGCCGTCGTCGGCGTGGTCGTCGCGGTACGCCTGCTGTGGCTGCTGCCCGCCGCCTGGCTCGCCAAGCGGATGCACAAGCGGCGTGACTTCGACGAGGACATCCCGATGAGCTGGCGGGAGACACTCATCATGTGGTGGTCGGGGATGCGCGGGGTGGCGTCCGTCGCGCTGGCGCTGGCCATCCCGTACACGGTGGACGGCGGCGGCGACTTCCCCGCCCGCGAGGAGATCCTTTTCATCGCCTTCGCCGTGGTGCTCACCACCCTGGTCGTGCAGGGCCTGACGCTGCCCTGGCTGGTGCGCAAGCTGCGGGTGCGGGCCGACACGGAGGCCGAGGACGAGCTGGAGCGGGCGCTGGCGCTGCGCGTCATCAAGGCGTGCAAGCACCGGCTGCGGGAGATCCTGGAGGTCGAGGAGCTGCCCGAGGAGATCAACGACCAGCTGGCCCGCCGTGCCTACGACATCGGGGCCAGGATCGCGCCCGACATCGTGGACGACGACCGGCGCGAGCACTTCGAAAAGCGCATCACGCGGATGAAGAAGGTGCAGCGCATCCAGGGCGAGATGCTGTCGGCGGCCCGCCACGAGGTGCTCGCCGCCCGCAGCGAGCCCGGTGTCGACCCGGAGATCGTCGACCGGGTGCTGCGCCAGCTCGACATGCGCAGCCTGCGCGGTACGCCGTAGCGGACGGCGCGGCCGGGGGAGCGGACCGGCCGCTCAGCGGCCGTCCTTGGACAGCGGCGGGGCGGCCCGCTGCTCGATGAGGGCGGCCGGGGTGTGGCCAGGGGCCGGCGCGGTGCTGATCCGCGGCAGCGCGTAGGGATGGTCGGTGCGCAGCCACTCGATCATCCGCTCGCGGACCTGGCAGCGCACCGTGAAGATGGTGTCCGCGTCCCGGGCGGTGACCAGTGCGCGGACCACCATCGTGGACGGCGTGGTGTCGGTCACCACCAGGCTCCAGGCGCGGCCGTCCCACTCCGGGCACTCCTGGAGGATCTCGTGCAGCCGCTGCCGCATCTTCTCCAGCGGCGCGGAGTGGTCGAGGTGGAAGAAGACCGTGCCGGTCATCTGGGCGCCGCCGCGCGACCAGTTCTCGAAGGGCTTGCCGGTGAAGTACGACACCGGCATGGTGATCCGCCGCTCGTCCCAGGTCCGCACGGTCAGGAACGTCAGGGTGATCTCCTCGATCGTGCCCCACTCGCCGTCCACCACGACCGTGTCGCCGATCCGCACCATGTCGCCGAAGGCGATCTGCAGCCCGGCGAAGAGGTTGCCGAGGGTGGACTGGGCGGCGACACCGGCGACGATGCCCAGCAGTCCTGCCGAGGCCAGCACGGAGGTGCCGACCGTGCGCATCGCGGGGAACGTCAGCAGCATCGCCGACGCGGCGACGATGATCACCACCGCGGTCACCACCCGCTGGATCAGCGTGATCTGGGTGCGTACCCGCCGCACCCGCGCCCGGTCGTGCGCGTTCGCCGCGTAGCGCGAGTACGACGCCTCGACGATCGCCGCCGACGCACGCACCGCGAGCCAGGCGGACGCCGCGATCAGTACCAGGGTCAGCGTCCGGCCGATCCCCACCGTGTGGTCGTCGACGAGACCGAGGCCGGTCGCGTCGTACGAACCGCGCAACAGGGCCGCGCACAACAGGAGCCGCAGCGGTATCCGGCAGCGGCGGAGCAGCCCCCACAGGGGGGTCTCCGGGTGGGCGGCGTCGATGCGGCGCAGGGCCCGGTCGGCGAGCCAGCCCAGGACGAGCGTGATGACGAGCGAGCCGCCGATGACGGTCAGTGGACGCAGCACGTCCTCCATGGACACGTCGGAATCCTCCTTGACAGTGCGGTTTCCCGGCCGTGCCGGAGCGGTCAGTTCCCTGTGCGAGGGTGTGCGGCGCCCGGCGCGAGGCGCGCGTGGCGGTTCCACCGACGGTAACTGGCAGGATGGGCGCAGAGCGATTCAACAACAAGGGTGTGATCTCAGTGCCGGCCTCCACCGAGCCCGTGACCAGCGGTTCTCCGACGATTGTGCTGTTTCATTCGGTGTGCGGGCTGCGTCCTGCGGTCCGCGCGGGAGCCGACCGGCTGCGGGCCGCGGGGCACGAGGTGATCGTGCCCGATCTGTTCGACGGCAGGACCGCCGATTCGGTCGCCGACGGCATCGTGATCAAGGACGAGATCGGCAAGGACGAGCTGCTGCGGCGCGCGGTGACGGCGGCGGCACCGTACTCGGACCGCGGTCTGGTCTACGCCGGTTTCTCCTTCGGCGGTTCGGTGGCCCAGAACCTCGCGCTGGCCGACGAGAAGGCCCGCGGCCTCCTGCTGCTGCACGGCACGTCGGACATCGCGGAGGACACCGAGGCCGACGAGCTGCCCGTGCAGCTGCACGTCGCCGACCCGGACCCGTACGAGCCGCACGACTGGCTGACCGCGTGGTACCTCCAGATGCGCCGGGCGGGCGCGGACGTCGAGGTCTTCCGCTACGCGGGCGCCGGCCACCTTTTCACCGACCCCGACCTCCCGGACTACGACGCGGAGGCGGCGGAGAGCGCCTGGAAGGTGGCGCTGGGATTCCTGGCCGGTCTGTAGCGGACCGGGGGCGGGCGGCGCGTCTCCCGGTGGTGCCGGGTTCCGCGCCGCCCGCGCCGTCTCAGCGCACCGGTACCTGGCTCCGCTCCACCCGCTGGGTGCCCGAGCGCGTCAGGTACGAGCGCAGCAGGCGGCTGGTGGCCTGCGGGTCGGTCTTGTCGGACACCGCGAAGTAGTCCATCTGCGTCCGCTCGGCGGTGACGTTCAGGACGCCGTAGCCGTGCGAGTCCATGTCCAGCCACTTCACATGCCGGTTGGCGGCCCGTATCGCGGCGACCCCGGCGAGCGAGACGGTCTGCGGGGCGACGCGCAGGATGTCGTCGACGTTGTCCGAGGTGACGGACGTGACCACGAACTCGGTCGCCACCGGAGCGGTCGCCGGGTAGGTCGCCGCCCGCATCGGCACGTCGTTGGCCCAGGACATGTGGATGTCGCCGGTCAGGAAGACGGTGTTGCCGATGGAGCGGTCGCTGAGGTGGCCGAGCAGTTCGCGGCGGTCGTCGGTGTAGCCGTCCCACTGGTCGGTGTTGACGGCGATGCCCTCCTTGGGGAGGCCGAGTACTTCGGCGAGCGGCCCGAGCAGGTGCGCGGGGACGGCGCCGAAGGCCACCTGAGAGACCATCACCGACGTGCCGACCAGCCGCCATGCGGTGTCCGAGCGTTCGAGTCCGGCCTTGAGCCAGTCCAGTTGGGCCCGTCCGGTGAGCGTGCGGCCCGGGTCGTCGACCGCGCCGCTGCCCGGCTTCGCCTGCTCGTCGCGGAACGACCGCAGGTCCAGCAGGTGCAGATCGGCGAGGGTGCCGAAGCGCAGCCTGCGATAGGTGGTTCCGGCGGTGGACGGGCGGACGGGCATCCACTCGAAGTACGCCTGCTTCGCCGCCGCCATCCGGGCGCTCCAGGAACCCTCGGTGTCCGGGGTGTGGTTCACCGCGCCGCCCGACCAGGCGTTGTCGGCGAACTCGTGGTCGTCCCACATCGCGATGACCGGGTGCGCGGCGTGCAGCGCCAGCGCGTCCGGGTCGGTCTTGTGGACGCCGTGCCGGGTGCGGTAGTCGGCGAGCGTGAGGAGTTCGTGGGCGGGCGCGTGCGGGCGTACGACGTGCGCGAAGTCCGGGTACTCGCCGGACTTGTACTCGTAGAGGTAGTCGCCGAGGTGCAGCACCGCGTCCAGGTCGGCGCGGGCCGCGAGATGGCGGTAGGGCGAGAAGTAGCCGGACTCCCAGTTGGCGCAGGAGACCACGCCGAAGCGGACATTGCCGGCCGCCGCGTCGTGCGCGGGCGCGGTGCGGGTGCGGCCGACGGGGGAGTGCGTGCCGTGCGCGGTGAAGCGGTAGAAGTAGCGGGTGGCGGGCCGCAGTCCGCGCACGTCGGCCTTGACGGTGTGGTCGGCGCTCGCGCTCGCGGTCGCGTGGCCGCGGGCGACGACCTCGGTGAAGTCCCGGTCGGCGGCCACCTCCCAGCCGACCTCGGTGGCCGGGCCGCGGCCCGACCCCGGCACCGCCGATGGCGCCGGGGTGACGCGGGTCCACAGCAGGATGCCGTCCGGCAGCGGGTCGCCCGACGCGACGCCGTGCCGGAACAACTGCCCCGGGTCCGGCGCCTCGTGGGCGGTCGCGGCGAGTGCTGCGGGGGCGCCGGCGAGCGGCAGCAGGGCGGCGGTGGCGGCTACGGCCGTGACGGCGGTGCGGCGGGAGATCTGGTCGTGATCGGTCACGGCGGATCACCTTACTGGCCGGTACGGGCGACGGGGAGAGCGCGCTCCTGGAATTCATCCACCCGTCGCCCGTACGGCAGTTGCGCCGCGGCGGCGCGGCCGGCGGGGCTCAGTGCCCGGCCGTCGGGTCCTTCTCGCCCGCGGCGATGCCCTTTCCGCCGCCTTCCTTGCCGCCGTCCTTGCCGGTGCCCTTCGCCGGGCCGAACTCCTTGTCGATCATCTTCCGGAAGTTGGCGTCGGCGTACTCGTTGTACTCCTCCTGCGTCATCCGCTGCCGCGGCACCTCGGGCAGCACCAGCTTCTTGTCGCCGTGCATGAAGGACGGCGTGGCCTTGATGCCCTTGCGGCCGAACAGCGCCGTCATGTCCATCGCCCAGCGGTCGTAGGTGCCCTTCTTGACCGCCGTCTCGAACGCCTTGTTGTGCTGGAGCGCCGGCACCTCGGCCGCGACCTCGATCAGCCTGGCGTCCTTGGCGTACGCGTCGTCCCGCTCGTCGGGGTGGTTCTTCGCCGAGTACAGCGCGGACTTGTACGCCAGGAAGGCGTCCGGGCTGACGTTGAGCGCGGCGCCGAGCGCGCTCAGCGCGTTCTTCGAGCCCTCGCCCTGGTTGCCGTCCAGGAAGGTGTAGAGGGTGAAACGGGCCTTGTAGCGACCGTCCTTGATGTCCTTGAGCAGGGACTTGCCCGAACTCTGCTCGAAGGAAGCGCACATGGGGCAGCGCAGGTCCTCGAAGACCTCCAGGGTCTCCTTGGCGTTCTTGTCGCCTATCAGGATCTCGGTGCCGTTCTTGCCCTGGGTGTGCGCGGGCTTGACCAGCTTCGCCTCCTTGGCGGCTTCCCAGCCGGTGGGCTCGGTCGCCTTGACCACCGCGAAACCGATGGCGCCCGCGACGACCAGGACGCCCACCACGGCGCCCGCCACCGTGAGTTGGCGGCGCGTCCTCTCCTTCTTCTTCTGCCTCTCCCGCTCGGCGCGGATCCGTTCGCGGGCCGCCGACTTGCCTGCCTGGCTGTTGCGATTGCTCATGGGGGGTGTCCGATCCTCGTCGTGACTGAAGGGCGCGTGTACGGCGTGCTCAGGGAGCGACGGCGGCCGGCGGGCCGCGGCGCGGCAGACAGCGGACCAGGAAGAGGAGGCCGCACACCCGCGGCCGTGGGTCGGGCGGGCCGGTGCGATGGCGGGGCGGCGGTGGCGCGGCGGCCGTCGCGCGCAGGGTGCGCAGCGGCCGGAACGCCTCGGTGGCGGCGGCCCGCAGCAGCCGGTCGAGCGCGGCGTCGCCGCGGCGCAGCCAGGCGGCGGCGAGCAGCCCGGCCGCCAGATGGCCGGCGAGCAGCAGCCAGGGCACGGCACCGGGCGCACCCGGCAGCGGGCCGCCGGGGTGGGCGGCCACCCCGGCCAGCGGGGTGCCCCACGCGCCGCCCCGGCACAGCAGATCGACGCCGACGGAGTGCAGCGGCCCGGTGACGGGCCCGCCGGCCGGGCCGTAGCAGGCGTACTGGCCCGTGGTGAGGACCGTGTCGGCGGCCAACTCCAGCGGCACCAGCAGCGCGGCGATCGCGGCGTACCCGCGCTCCCTGCCGGTCAGCGCGTACGCCGCGGCGAACACGGCGGCGCACAGGGCCGCGAGGATCGCGTACGGCAGCGGGGCGCGGGAGAGCAGGACGTGCGAGGCGGCGGACAGGGTGACGCACAGCGCGGTGAACACCGCGGCGCGCACCGCTCTCGGCCCGGCCCCCGAACGGGCCCGGTGGTCAACTCCGGTCCCCTGCATGCCGGGAGTCTGCCATGAGCACGGCAGACTCCCGGGTCAAGATTTGGCATCGGCCCGCGGACGGGGGGCGGCGGGCGGCGGTGCCCCCGAGAACCGGATCCGGTGGCCGGATCCGGCCGGGATCAGGACTTCTCGGCCTCGTCGACCATGCTGGTGAACTGCTCGGGGGTGGTCGGCGCGACCTTGCTGCCCGTCGAGCCGTCGGCGCCGATGACCGTGCCGTTGACCTTGACCGTCGGGGTGTTCTGGACGTCCTTGTGCGAGTTGAACTCGTCGGACATCTCCAGCGCCCACCGGTCGTAGGTGCCCTTCTTGACCGCCTTCTGGAAGGCCGCGTTGCCCTTCAGCGCGGGGACGGTGTCCGCGACCTTGATCAGGTAGCTGTCGTCGGCGAACTTGTCCGGGCCCATCTCGTCCGGGTGGAACTCCTTCGAGTACAGCGCCTCCTTGTACGAAAGGAAGGCGTCGGTGCTGACGTTCAGCGAGGCGCCCAGCGCGCTGAGGGCGTTCTTGGAGCCGGTGCCCTTGAGGTTGGCGTCCAGGAAGGTGGCGAGGTGGAAGTGCGCCTTGTACTTGCCGGCCTTGATGTCCTTGCGGACCGTCTCGCCCACGTTCTGCTCGAAGTTGGCGCAGCCGGGGCAGCGCGGGTCCTCGAAGAGTTCGAGGGTGTTCTTGGCGTCCGGCTTGCCGACGACGAGGGTGGTGCCCTTGCCGCCCGAGGTGTTGGCCGGCTTGACCAGCTTGGCCTTGGCGGCCTTCGCCCACACCTTGCTGTTGCCCGCCGCCGCGGTGGCGCCCCCGCCGTCATCGCCGCCGGAGTTGGCGACCATGACACCGATGCCGCCGGCCACGGCCAGAACCGCGACGATCGCGCCGCCGACCGTCAGCTGCCTGCGGACCTTGTCCTTCTTCGCCTGCCGCTCGCGCTCGGCGCGCAGCCGCTCGCGCGCCGCCTGCTTGTTGGCCTGGTTGTTGCGATTGCTCATGACTGATCCTGCTCCGTGGAAGGGATGTGCGTACTGACGTACCGGCGCGGCGACCGCTACGGGCGCTGCGCGTGGTGCCGGGCCGTGGCCTCAGGCAGCGAGCACACAGGGCGGTCCACGGCGTACGACGCAGTGCACGAGCAGCGGGACGGCGCGGGCGGGCGGCCCGTCGGCGGCCCGCGGGGCGGCCGGGCGGTCCGTGGCGGACACCCGGGCGACCATCGCCGCGGCGATCAGCAGCGGCCGGAAGGCGAAGCCTGCGACGGCGCCGAGCAGTTGGGCCAGTGCCGCCTCGCCGCGGCGCAGCCAGGCGGCGGCCAGCAGGCCGATGAGCAGATGCGCGCCGAGCAGCAGCAGCCAGGCCGCGGCGGACGCGTCGCGCGGGCCGTGCTCGGGCAGCTGCGCCAGCGGCGTGCCGACGTCGCCGCCGCCGCACAGCAGGTTCACGCCGAGGGTGCGCAGCGGACCGGTCACCGGGCCGCTGCCGTAACAGGTGTGCTGGCCGATGCTGAAGGACGCGTCGGCGGCCAGTTCCAGGGGCACCAGCAGGGCCGCGATCCGGCCGTAGCTCCGCTCCCGTCCTGCCAGCGCGTAGGCAAGCGCGAACACGGCGGCTGACAGCACGGCGACGGTGGTCAGCGGCAGCGGCATCCGGGACAGCAGGACGTGGGACGCCGCGGACAGCGTCACGCACAGCGCCGTGAAGAGCGCCGCGCGCACCGCCCGCAGGTGCGCCGCCGAGATGTCCATGGCAGCGAGTGTGCCATGGGCCGGGGCGGGAGCCACGAAAGGGGTGGTGAAGGGGGGTGCGGCGGAAACCGCGCGGGAGGCGGGCGGCCCGTGGAGCCGGCTCCCGCCGCCAGGACCGCCCCGGACTGCCCGGCCGCCGCGGGTCACAGCCCCGGGATCCGGCCGTTGCGGAAGAGGTCCACGAAGATCTGGTGGTCGGCGCGGGCGCGGGCGCCGTAGGTGTGCGCGAAATCCACCAGCAGCGGTCCGAAACCCTCCTCGTCGGCGGCGATGGCCGCGTCGATGGCCCGCTCGGTCGAGAACGGCACCAGCGAGTGGCCGCTCTCGTCGTCCGCCGCCGCGTGCATCGTCGCCGTGGCCCGGCCCAGGTCGGCCACCACCGCGGCGATCTCCTCCGGGTCGTCCAGATCCGACCAGTCCAGGTCCACCGCGTACGGCGAGATCTCGGCGACCAGCTGGCCCGCGCCGTCCAGCTCCGTCCAGCCGAGCCACGGGTCGGCGTGCGCCTGGAGGGCGCGCTGCGAGATGACCGTGCGGTGCCCCTCGTGCAGGAAGTACGCGCGGGCCCCGGCGTCGGTGACGTGCCGGGAGACCGCGGGGGTCTGCGCCTGCTTCAGGTAGATCACCACGTCGTTCTCCAGGGCGTCGCTGTTGCCCTCCAGGAGGATGTTGTACGACGGCAGCCCCGCCGAGCCGATGCCGATGCCGCGCCGGCCCACCACGTCCTTGACGCGGTAGGAGTCGGGGCGGGCCAGGCTGGACTCCGGCAGCGTCTCCAGATAGCCGTCGAAGGCCGCCAGGACCTTGTAGCGGGTCGCCGCGTCCAGCTCCACGGACCCGTCGCCCGCGGCGAAGCGCCGCTCGAAGTCGCGGATCTCGGTCATCGAGTCCAGCAGCCCGAACCGGGTCAGCGAGCGCGCGTCGCGCAGCGCGCCCAGCAGCGGGCCCTGGGCGGTGTCCAGAGTGAAGGGCGGCAGCTCCTCGCCGGCGGAGCCCCCGGGCGCGGACGCCAGCGCGTGGATCCGCTCGCGGTAGGCCGCGGCGTAGGTGCGCACCAGCTCCGTGATCTGCCCGTCCGAGAGCGCCTTGGCGTAGCCGATCAGCGCCACGGACGCGGCGAACCGCTTGAGGTCCCAGGTGAACGGGCCGACGTACGCCTCGTCGAAGTCGTTGACGTTGAAGATCAGCCGGCCCGTGGAGTCCATGTACGTGCCGAAGTTCTCGGCGTGCAGATCGCCGTGGATCCACACCCGGCCGGTGCGGTCGTCCAGGTACGGGCCGCCGTCCGGCACCGCCTCCAGGTCCTTGTAGAACAGGCACGCCGCCCCGCGGTAGAAGGCGAACGCCGAGGCGGCCATCTTCCGGAACTTGACGCGGAAGGCCGCGGGATCGGCGGCGAGCAGCTCTCCGAAGGCGGTGCCGAAGACAGCGAGGATCTCCTCGCCGCGCTGCGCGGTGTCCTGCGCCGGGGCGTGCTGGGGCGACATCGCTGGGTGCCTCCTGGCGGTGACGTTCGGGACGGATGGCCGGACGGACGAGCGCACCGGTGGCCGGAGGGACGACCGGTGCGGACGCTCCGCCGGTGACAACGCGCGAGGACGCCCGCGAGTGCCCGGCGGGGCCGCCGTCCGCCACCCGGAGCGCTGCGGGCCGGCCGCCTTCGCGGCGGTGATGTCAGTGCCGGGTCGTAGACTTCGAGACCGTCCACCCGTCCGCCGGCACCCCCTCGCCGAGGTCGCCGAGCGCCGCGCCGTCCCCGCCGTCCCCGCCGTCTCCGGAGGTCTCCAGCCGTGTCCAAGCCGCCCTTCACGCACCTGCACGTCCACACCCAGTACTCCCTGCTGGACGGTGCCGCGCGGCTGAGCGACATGTTCAAGGCGTGCAACGAGATGGGCATGACGCACATCGCCATGTCCGACCACGGCAACCTCCACGGCGCCTACGACTTCTTCCACTCCGCCCAGAAGGCCGGGGTGACGCCGATCATCGGCATCGAGGCGTACGTCGCGCCGGAGTCCCGGCGGACCAAACGCAAGATCCAGTGGGGCCAGCCGCACCAGAAGCGGGACGACGTCTCCGGCTCGGGTGGTTACACCCACAAGACGATCTGGGCGGCCAACAAGACCGGCCTGCACAACCTCTTCCGGCTCTCGTCCGACGCGTACGCCGAGGGCTGGCTGCAGAAGTGGCCGCGGATGGACAAGGAGACCATCGCCAAGTGGTCGGACGGGCTGATCGCCTCCACCGGCTGCCCCTCGGGCGAGCTCCAGACCAGGCTGCGCCTGGGCCAGTACGACGAGGCCCGCAGGGCCGCGGGCGAGTACCAGGAGATCTTCGGCAAGGACCGGTACTTCCTGGAGCTGATGGACCACGGCATCGACATCGAGCGCCGGGTGCGCGACGACCTGCTGAGGATCGGCAAGGAGGTGGGCATCCCGCCGCTGGTCACCAACGACTCGCACTACACCTACGCGCATGAGTCCGTCGCGCACGACGCGCTGCTGTGCATCCAGACCGGCAAGAACCTCTCCGACCCGGACCGCTTCCGCTTCGACGGCACCGGCTACTACCTCAAGTCCACCGACGAGATGTACGCCATCGACTCGTCGGACGCCTGGCAGGAGGGCTGCCGCAACACCCTCCTGGTCGCCCAGCAGATCGAGACCGACGGCATGTTCGAGAAGCGCGACCTGATGCCGAAGTTCGAGATCCCCGACGGCTTCACCGAGGTCACCTGGTTCCAGGAGGAGGTCCGGGTCGGCATGAACCGCCGCTTCCCGGGCGGCATCCCCGAGGACCGGCAGAAGCAGGCCGAGTACGAGATGGACGTCATCATCCAGATGGGGTTCCCCGGCTACTTCCTCGTGGTCGCCGACTTCATCATGTGGGCCAAGAACCAGGGCATCGCCGTCGGCCCCGGCCGAGGCTCCGCGGCCGGTTCGATCGTCGCGTACGCCATGGGCATCACCGACCTCGACCCCATCGAACACGGCCTGATCTTCGAGCGGTTCCTCAACCCCGAGCGCGTGTCCATGCCCGACGTCGACATCGACTTCGACGAGCGCAGGCGCGTCGAAGTGATCCGGTATGTGACGGAAAAGTACGGCGCCGACAAGGTCGCCATGATCGGCACCTACGGCAAGATCAAGGCCAAGAACGCGATCAAGGACTCCGCGCGCGTCCTGGGTTACCCGTACGCGATGGGCGACCGCCTCACCAAGGCCATGCCCGCCGACGTCCTCGGCAAGGGCATCGACCTCTCCGGCATCACCGACCCCAAGCACCCGCGCTACAGCGAGGCGGGCGAGATCCGGGGGATGTACGAGAACGAGCCGGACGTCAAGAAGGTCATCGACACCGCCAAGGGCGTGGAGGGCCTGGTCCGGCAGATGGGTGTGCACGCGGCCGGCGTGATCATGTCCAGCGAGCCCATCGTCGACCACGCCCCGGTCTGGGTCCGGCACACCGACAACGTCACCATCACGCAGTGGGACTACCCCCAGTGCGAGTCGCTCGGCCTGCTCAAGATGGACTTCCTGGGCCTGCGCAACCTCACCATCATGGACGACGCCCGCAAGATGGTGGAGGCCAACAAGGGCATCAAGCTGGAGCTCCTCGAGGTCCCGCTGGACGACCCCAAGACGTACGAGATGCTCTGCCGCGGTGACACGCTCGGCGTCTTCCAGTTCGACGGCGGCCCGATGCGCTCGCTGCTGCGCCAGATGCAGCCCGACAACTTCGAGGACATTTCCGCCGTTTCGGCCCTGTACCGGCCGGGCCCGATGGGCATGAACTCGCACACGAACTACGCCGAGCGCAAGAACGGCCGCCAGGAGATCACCCCGATCCACCCCGAGCTCGAGGAGCCCCTGAAGGAGACCCTCGGCCTCACCTACGGCCTCATCGTGTACCAGGAGCAGGTGCAGAAGGCCGCCCAGATCATCGCCGGTTACTCGCTCGGCGAGGCCGACATCCTGCGCCGCGTGATGGGCAAGAAGAAGCCCGAGGAACTGGCGAAGAACTTCGGCATCTTCCAGGCGGGCGCCCGCAAGAACGGCTTCTCCGACGCGGCGATCCAGGCCCTGTGGGACGTACTGGTCCCGTTCGCAGGCTACGCGTTCAACAAGGCGCACTCCTCGGCGTACGGCCTGGTCACCTACTGGACCGCGTACCTGAAGGCCAACTACCCGGCCGAGTACATGGCCGCGCTGCTCACCTCGGTCAAGGACGACAAGGACAAGTCGGCCGTCTACCTCAACGAGTGCCGCCGCATGGGCATCAAGGTGCTGCCGCCGAACGTCAACGAGTCCGAGCAGAACTTCGCCGCCCAGGGCGACGACGTGATCCTCTTCGGCCTCTCCGCCGTCCGCAACGTCGGCACCAACGTCGTCGACGCGATCATCCGCTCGCGCAAGGCCAAGGGGAAGTACGTCTCCTTCCCCGACTACCTCGACAAGGTCGAGGCCGCCGCCTGCAACAAGCGCACCACCGAATCGCTGATCAAGGCCGGTGCGTTCGACGAGATGGGGCACACCCGCAAGGGCCTCACCGCACAGTACGAGCCGATGATCGACAACGTCGTCCAGGTCAAGCGCAAGGAAGCCGAGGGGCAGTTCGACCTCTTCGGCGGCATGGGCGACGCCACCGCGGACGAGGGCCCCGGTTTCGGCCTGGACGTCGAGTTCTCGGACATCGAGTGGGACAAGGCGTATCTCCTCGCCCAGGAACGGGAGATGCTGGGCCTGTACGTCTCCGACCACCCGCTGTTCGGGCTCGAACACGTACTGTCCGACAAGGCGGACGCCGCCATCGCCCAGCTGACCGGCGGCGATTACTCGGACGGCTCGATCGTCACCATCGGCGGCATCATCTCCGGCCTCCAGCGCAAGATGACCAAGCAGGGCAACGCCTGGGCCATCGCGACCGTCGAGGACCTGGCGGGCTCCATCGACTGCATGTTCTTCCCCGCCACCTACCAGCTCGTGTCGACCCAGCTCGTCGAGGACACCGTGGTGTTCGTCAAGGGCCGCCTCGACAAGCGCGAGGACGTACCGCGGCTGGTCGCCATGGAGATGATGGTCCCCGACCTCTCGGAGGCGGGGGCGAACGCGCCGGTGACGATCACCATCCCGACGGTGAAGGTCACCCCGCCGCTGGTCGAGAAGCTGGGCGAGGTGCTGACCAGCCACCGCGGCGCCACCGAGGTGCGGATCAAGCTCCAGGGCACCCGGAAGACGACGGTGCTGCGCCTCGACCGGCACCGCGTCACGGCCGATCCGGCGCTGTTCGGCGACCTGAAGGTGCTGCTCGGCCCGTCCTGCCTGGCCGGCTGAGCGGCAGGCACGCACGCACGCGCGAGGGGCGCGCCCGCATCGGGCGCGCCCCTCGACTTCGGTGCGGGATACGTCAGTTGTGGCCGAAGCGCCGCTGGTGCTTGCGGGCCACGTCCGCCGGGCTGCCCTGCGCGGACTGCTGCGGCTGCGAGATGGCTTCGATGGTCGACTTCTGGGCCTGCTCGCGGCCGTGTTCGGCCGGGCCGCTCTTCTGCTGCTTACTTCGGTCCTTCTTGTGCTTGGCCATGATCTGCCTCCTGAGGGGGATCCTGGGATCGGGGCCGCGACCAGAGTTACATGCCGGACACCACCCTGCATTTCGGGCAATTACCATGAGTGAGAAGCGCAAGTGTCCGGCACCACCCGCGGAACCGCCGAATCCGCCACGCCGATGATCCAGGTCGGGCAGATAACCCCCGTACGGTCGGGCAGACTCGAAGGTAAACCCGAAGGAAACTCGCGCCACCAGGCCCGAGTCGGGGGGCGACCGGACTTCAGCACCTCAGGGAAGAGGGTGGAACATGGATCGCTGCGTCGTCCTGGTGGACGCCGGATACTTGCTCGGCGCCGCCGCGAGCCTGCTGGCAGGAGAGCCCGCCCGGTCCCGGATCACCGTCGACCACGCCGCCCTCATCCAGGGCCTGCGTCAACGTGCCGAAGCCGACACCGAACAGCCGCTGCTGCGCATCTACTGGTTCGACGGCGCCCCCGACCGCGTCCCGCAGCCCGAACACCGCAGGCTGCGCGTGATGCCCCGGGTCACCGTCCGGCTCGGCGCACTGACCCGCAGCGACGGACGCTGGGCACAGAAGGGCGTGGACGCGGCCATGCACGCCGAACTGACCGAACTCGCCCGCAACCGCGCCTGCTCCGACATCGTCCTGGTCACCGGCGACGGCGATCTGCTGCCCGGCCTGATGTCCGCGAAGGAACACGGCGTCGCCGTCCACCTCTGGGCCGTGCAGGCCGCCGACGGCGACTACAACCAGTCCGAGGACCTGGTCGCCGAGGCCGACGAACGCCGGGTGCTGGACCGCACCTGGATCACCCGCGCGGTACGCGCGAAGGAACTGGGCGGCCCCTGCGCCCCGCCGCCGGTGCCCCGCCCGGAGATCGCCGCCATCCTCTCCGCGCCGCTGCCCGAATCCGCCGTCGCGGCAGCCGCGGCAGCGGCCTCCGCCTCCGGGCCCGACACCGACGAAGGCGGCCACGAACGGCACGGCAACGGCAACGGCAGCGCCAGGCCCGCGGCCGAACGCGAGGGGGCGACCGCCGGGAGCGAGAACGGCTCGGGCGGCGCCAAGGTCGTCCCCACCCCCAAGGACCTCGCCGGGCTCGGCCGCGCGCCCGGCGCGTCCCCGTCGCCCGCCGCACCCCAGGTGCCCGCCCCCAGCGCCACCCTGCGCTGGTCGTCGGACAAGGGCTGGGTGGAGCGCGGCGGCCCGGTCGGCGAACCGTCCGAGACCGCGCTGCTGCCCACCCTCGCCCAGCTGACCAGCGCCGAGCAGCGCTGGGCCGACCGCGAGGAGGACATCACCGCGGTCAGCGGCGACCCCTTCGAGGTCGGCCAGGTCTTCGCCAGGCGCTGGACCGACCGGCTCTCCGGCACCACCCACCTCCAGCTGCTCTCGACGGAATACCCCCGCATCCCGCACCGCATCGACGGTGAACTCCTGCGCTACGCCGCCCGCTTCGGGCTGCTCGCCCACAAGGACGACCAGATCGACGAGCACGACAGGTACGCGATCAGGGCCGGCTTCTGGCGCGAGGTGGACCAGCGCACCGCCGCCGAACACGCACCGGCCGGGGACTGACCCGCCCGCACCCGGCCCGCCACCGCCGCCCCGCGGGCCGGGGGCGGGCCGGGGACGCGTACCCTCATAGCTCGTGAGGACGGGCGCAAAACAGGCGGACCGCGGCGAGACGGTGTGCGCCGTGCGGGACCTGGTCAAGACGTACCCCGCGATGCGCGGGCGCCGCGGGGCGGCACAGGCGCCTGCCGTACGAGCCAGCGACGGCATCTCCCTGGACGTCCACCGCGGCGAGATCTTCGGTCTGCTCGGCCCCAACGGCGCCGGCAAGTCCACCCTGGTCCGCCAGCTCACCGGACTGCTGCGGCCCGACTCCGGCAGCGTCCGGATCCTCGGCCACGACGTGGTGCGCCACCCCGAACGCGCCGCCCGGCTGCTCGGCTACCTCGGGCAGGAATCCACCGCCCTGGACGAGATGACCGTCTCCCTGGCCGTGGAGACCACCGGCCGGCTGCGCGGCCTCGACCCGCGCCGGGCACGCGCCGAGCGGGACGCGATCCTCACCGAACTGGAACTCGGCGAGCTGGCGGGCCGCCCCCTGAAGAAGCTCTCCGGCGGGCAGCGCAGGCTGGCCTGCTTCGCCACCGTCCTGACCGGCGAGCGGCCCCTGCTGGTCCTGGACGAGCCGACCACCGGCATGGACCCGGTCGCCCGGCGCGCCGTCTGGGCCGCCGTCGACCGCCGCCGGGCCGAGCGCGGCGCGACCGTCCTCCTGGTGACGCACAACGTCCTGGAGGCGGAGAGCGTCCTGGACCGGGTCGCGGTGATCGACAGGGGACAGGTGATCGCCTGTGACACGCCCGGTGGGCTGAAGGAACGGGTGAGCGACGGGGTGCGGCTGGAGCTGGTGTGGCGTGACCGTCCGCCGCTCGGCGTCCCCGAGGTCGCCGCGCTGCGGGCGGCGGCCCGCGTGTCGGGGCGCCGCTGGAGCCTGCGGCTGCCCGCCGACGAGGCCCGCGCCGCGGTCGCCGCGGTCACCTCGGGCGCCGCCTTCGCCGCCCTGGACGATTTCACGCTGGCCACCCCGAGCCTGGAGGATGTCTACCTCGCGCTCGGCGGCCGGTCCGATGGGCTGGTCAAGGCGTGAGCCGCGGCGTACGCAGGCCGGGCGGCAGCGGGCCGCGGCGCCGCGCCGTACCGAGGAAGGCAGGATGAACGCGTGAGTGTGGTGCCCGTGCAGGCGGTGACCGAGGCAGGTGCGGTGCCCCCCGGCGCCGGGGAACGCGCCGGACACGGCCCGGCGGCACCGCTGGCACCGCGCGCCCGGCTGCTGCCCGCGCTCGGCGCCGTCTACCGCGCCCAGCTCTCCCGGGCCCGGGTCGCGCGGATCCCGCTGCTGTTCGTCGCCACCTTCCAGTCCGTCGGAATCATGGTTCTGATGCGCGGCGTGGTCGACAGCGCACAAGAGGCCCGCGCCGTGGTCTCCGGATCCAGCGTGCTGGTCGTCGCGTTCGTCGCGCTCAACCTCCTGGCCCAGTACTTCGGGCAGCTCAGGGCGGGCGGCGGCCTCGACCACTACGCGACGCTGCCGGTGCCGCCGGCCGCCGTGGTGCTCGGCGCGGCCGGCGCGTACGCCTCGTTCACGGTGCCGGGGACGGTGGTGACCGCCCTCATCGGCTGCGGCCTCTTCCAGCTGCCGATGGCCAACCTCTGGGTGCTGGCCGCGGTGCTCCCGCTGGCGGGCGCGGCCCTGTCCGGCCTCGGCGCCTTCCTCGGCCTGCTCGCCCCGCGTCAGGAACTCGCCACCCTCTGCGGCCAGTTGGGCATGTCGGCCGCGCTGCTGCTGGGCGTGCTGCCGGCCGAGCGGATGCCGACACTGATCGGCTACGCCCGCGATCTGCTGCCCTCCACCTACGGCGTGGAGGCGCTGTCGCGCACCTTCGAGCCCCATCCGGACTGGCTCGCGGTCGGCGCCGACCTGGGCGTCTGCGCCGCCGTCGGACTGCTTTCGCTGGCCCTCGCGACCTGGGCCTTTCGCCGGGCGGCGAGCCGGTGACCGGCGCCACCGGCCCCGACGGCCGTCCTGCTGCCGACAGCACCCCGTCCACCTGGCACGATGACGGGGTGACCGCACCGCTGACGCCCGACAACGAACCGTCCGACGAACCGCAGAACCCGGGGGCCGCGCCCGCCACCGGCTCATCGGCAGACCCGTCCGCCCACCCGCCGTCCGCCGCCGACGCACCGCCGTTCGGCCGTGAGCTGCGCGACGCCGCGGTGATCACGCTTGCGGTGGCGGTCAGCGGCGCGCTGCTCGGTGTGCTCTGGGCCTGGCTGGCGCCGCACATCCCGCTGGTCGCCGACACCCGCAACGTCTACCTCAAGAACACCGAGGGCGAGGAGGCGATCGGCGCCGACGGCACCTTCGTGCTGCTCTCCCTCGGCTTCGGCCTGGTCAGCGCCGCCGCGGTCTTCCTCTTCCGCAGGCGCGGCGGCGTCCCGCTGGTGATCGCCCTGGTCATCGGCGGACTCCTGGGCGCCGTGCTCGGCTGGCAGCTCGGCATGACGCTGGGCCCGACCGACGACGTCGTCGCGCACGCCAAGCAGGCAGGTACCGGAGTGACCTTCGACGGGCCGCTCCGCCTCCAGGCGATGGGCGCACTGCTGGCCTGGCCGATCGCGGCGATGGTGACGCAGCTGGTGCTGACCGGGCTGTTCGGGCCGCGCGACCCGGAGCCCGAGATGTTCGCGGCGCACTGGCCCGACCCGCACGAGCAGCGGTCACCGGACGCCTGAGGCCGTACGGGCAGGCCCCCGCTCAGCCCCGCGCGATCGGCGCGACCAGCGCCCCGGTGAGGGAGACCAGGTCGGCGGGGGCCAGCTCGACCTCCAGGCCGCGCCGGCCGGCCGATACACAGACCGTCGCCCGGCCCTCGGCCGACGCGTCCACCACCGTCCGCAGCCGCTTGCGCTGCCCCAGCGGCGAGATCCCGCCGCGTACGTATCCCGTGCTGCGCTCGGCGGCTGCCGGGTCGGCCATCGCGGCGCGCTTGCCGCCCACCGCGGACGCCAGCGCCTTGAGGTCGAGGGCACCGGAAACCGGCACCACGGCGACCGTCAGGGCGCCGTCCACCTCGGCCAGCAGCGTCTTGAACACCTGCTCGGGCGCCACCCCGAGCGCCTCGGCCGCCTCCTCGCCGTAGGACGGGGCGGCCGGGTCGTGCACGTAGGAGTGGACGGTGAACGGCACACCGGAAGCGGCCAGGGCGACCGTCGCCGGGGTGCCGCCCGCGGCTCCGGGCCGGTCCTTCTTCGACTTCTTGGACAACGTGAGGTGCCTCGCGTCGGTGGGGTGGCAACGTCGGTACGCCCGCCGGGCGTACGTCAGTTGGGGCTGGTCGGCTTCCGGGTCAGGTCCACGGCCGGCAGCGAGGGGAGCTTACCGAGCACCGCCGACTCCTGGCGAAGGACTTTCAGCTCCTCGCCGAGCCGGGCCGCGGTGTCCGGCGCCTCCAGCAGCCGCTGCTTGGCCGGCACGTCCAGGACGGCCGCCGCGGCGACCAGATACGACAGCACCGACGGATCGGCCGGCAGGTCCTGCCCGCTGGAGAGCGTCCGCTCGTTCGCCCAGGCAAGACGCTTCTGGTAGGTGCGGAAGGCCCGCACGACACCGGCGGCCAGGGTGCCGGCGCCGTCGCCGGGATCCTCGTCCAGCTCTTCCATCTCGGCGGTCAGATACGGGCCCGACGCGTCCACCGACAGCAGCCGGAAGCGGGTGGTGCCGGTGGCCAGCACCTCGTAGCCGGTGTCCTCGTCCGACGACTTGGCCCGGATCGTCGCCGCGTCCGCGAGGCAGCCCACGGCGTGGAAGGCGGCCATCGGCTCGTCGCCGAAGCCGGCGGCGGGGCCCTGGGCGGCCGGGACCGTCGCGTCGGGCATGCCCTGGGCGGTGGGCGCCACCTCGCGGCCGTCCCTGATCGCGATCACGCCGAAGCGGCGGTCGTCATCGGGGAGCGCGTCGAGGTCGCGCATCATCGCCCGGTACCGCGACTCGAACACGTTCAGCGGGAGCACGAGCCCCGGGAACAGCACCGAGTTCAGCGGGAAGAGCGGTAGGCGTACGGAGGTCACAGCCGGTAAGCCTAGAGGAGCGCGTCCGGCGCCGTGCCCGCCCCCCGGGCGGAGGCCGTGCCTCCGCGTCCGCGCCCGGACGGCGTACACCGGGGCGCGGCGCCCGGGAGCAGCCGCGCCACCGGCCCCGCTACTGCCGCCGCAGCAGCCGTGAGGCGCCCGCGGCGACCGTCGTGGCCAGGATCCAGCCCGTGATGATCATGACGGCGGCCACCCACTGCGCACCGCCGCCCGGATTCCACGCGGCCCCCTGATTGAGGTCGATCACCGGCAGCAGCAGATCGAGCGCGTACAGGTACGGGTTCCACGGCGGCGCCTCGTCCGCCTTCAGCGCCGGGGGAGGCGAGTGGGCGAAGTACGCCGTGCCGATCGCCCACAGGATCGCCATCCACACCGCGGCCCGGCCAGGGCGGTAGCCGTAGGCCACCGTCCAGTCCTGGAGGAACCCCCACGCCTTGGCGGCCAGCGGCAGCGTCTCCCGGCGCCGCCGCTGCTTGGCCAGCAGCACCTCCCGCGCGTCGGCGTCCTCGCCGCTGACGCGCAGCGCCGTGGCGAGCATCTCGTACGGCTCCGGCGCGTATTCCGGTGTCGCCGCGGCCACCCACTGGATCCGCAGCGCCAGCGGGAAGTGCCCGCGCGGTATCAGCGTCTCGTAGGTGAAACCGGCCATCCACAGCCCGCCGAGCCCCGGCCAGCTCGCCGCCTTGTCGACGAGATTGACGACCCGGGCGCCGGAGAGGATCACCCGGCCGCGCTGCGGACGCTCCCCGAGGAACCGCAGCTCGGGCGTCTGGATGCGGCGCAGCGACAGCTCCTGGTCGGACTCCATGATGAAGCGCGCGTGCTCCATGTCGACCGCGTCCCCGAACCGCCCGTCGTCAAGACGCATCCCGCCCTCGCACTCGAAGCGCTGCATCCGGGTGCCGCGCGGGGGCGTGTGCGCGAGGCCGTACGGGGGAGTGGCGCTGCTGGAGAACGGCGAGTTCGCCAGGCCGGCCGCGGTCAGATGCAGGGTCCGCTCGACGGTCAGCTGCGGGGCGTTCAGCGCCCGGCGGCCGAACGGATTGCTCAGCCGGCTGCCGCGCAGGCTGAGCGACACGCCGACCGTCGCACCGCGCAGCGACAGTTCGCCGTACGACTCCATCATCTCGGCCTGGAGGTCCTGGGCGACGGTCAGCCCGTCCGCCATGATCGACCTGCCCTGCCGGTCCTTGTGCACCACGATCTGGTTGAGCAGCAGGTCCGTGCCGATGTGCGCATCCGTCAGCCGGATGCCGGAGTGCACCACGCAGCGCGGCAGATGCAGATCGCCCTCGGTCTGCAGCCGCGCCGCCTCCACCCGGGGTATCGCGCAGTTCACCAGCCGCAGCGTCGTGAACCGGCTTTCCGGGAGTACCACTTCGCCCTCGAAGCGGCAGTCCCGCAGCTCCACGAATGGCTTGATCGCGCCGCCCGCGAGGTCGAGGATGTCGGTGATGTACGCGCCGGTGACCTTCAGCGCGGGCACCCGGCCCGGCTGCGGCGGCGGCCCGTCCAGCAGCAGCAGCGCCACCACACGGGCCCGCACCCGGCGGTCCGGACCCCACAGATGCTGCCCGTGCGGATCGTCCCTGGCCGCGTCCCCGATGTGCAGATCGCAGGTGCTGCCGTTACGGAACGCCTGCCACATGCTCCATTCCGCCGATGTCAGCTGCAGATCGGCCGGCGCGTCGCCGTCCCCGGGCTCGGTCACTGCGTGTTCCCCCTTTCGTTCTCCGTACGGATCCGGCGCGCCCCGCCGCCCTCCGTACCGGTCGTGTACGGGCCTGCGTCCGCCTGTACCTGGCCCATTCCCGCCCGGTGAACGCCTGAACACGGGCGGTCAGGGCCAACTCCGGTCAACTTCGATCGGCAGGTCCGGGCCGTGCGGCGCGTTGTATCACTCAGTGATACGGACAACGGGACGCCGGGGCGGGTCTGAGACACTGGGAGGGTGATCTCCCGAATCGATCTGCGCGGTGACGCCCTTCCCGAGGGCGGCGCCCTGCGCGACCTGCTGCCCCGTGCCGAGTTCGACGTGGAAGCCGCCCTGGAGAAGGTGCGGCCCATCTGCGAGGACGTACGCCATCGTGGCACCGCCGCGCTGATCGACTACGCGCGGCGGTTCGACGGTGTCGAGATCGAGCGGGTACGCGTCCCGGCCGACGCCCTGGACCAGGCCCTGAAAGAGCTGGACCCGGCCGTCCGCGCCGCCCTGGAGGAGTCCATCCGGCGCGCCCGGATCGTCCACCGCGAACAGCGCCGCACGGACACCACCACCAAGGTCGTCCCCGGCGGCACGGTCACCGAACGCTGGGTGCCGGTCGAGCGGGTCGGCCTGTACGTCCCCGGCGGTCTGGCGGTCTACCCGTCGTCCGTCGTGATGAACGTCGTCCCGGCCCAGGAAGCCGGCGTCGACGGCATCGCCGTCACCTCCCCGCCCCAGAAGGAGTTCGGCGGCCTTCCGCACCCCACGATCCTCGCCGCCTGCGCGCTGCTCGGCGTCGACGAGGTCTACGCCGCCGGCGGCGCCCAGGCCATCGCGATGTTCGCCTACGGCACCGATGAATGCCGCCCGGTCAACCTCGTCACCGGCCCCGGCAACATCTTCGTCGCCTCCGCCAAGCGCCTGCTCAAGGGCCGGATCGGCATCGACGCGGAGGCCGGGCCCACCGAGATCGCGGTGCTCGCCGACGCCACCGCCGACCCCGAGCACGTCGCGTCCGACCTGATCAGCCAGGCCGAGCACGACACCCTCGCAGCCGCCGTCCTGGTCACCGACTCGCCCGCGCTCGCCGACGCCGTCGAGGCCGCCCTCGCGCCGCAGGTCGCCGCCACCAAGCACGTCGAACGGGTCACCGCAGCCCTGGCCGGGCAGCAGTCCGCGATCGTCCTCGTCGACGGCATCGACGCGGGCCTGAAGGTCGTCGACGCCTACGGAGCCGAGCACCTGGAGATCCAGACCGCCGACGCCCCCGCCGTCGCCGCCCGGGTCCGCAACGCCGGCGCCGTCTTCGTCGGCCCCTACGCCCCGGTGTCGCTCGGCGACTACTGCGCGGGCTCCAACCACGTCCTTCCCACCGGCGGCTGCGCCTGCCACTCATCGGGCCTGTCCGTGCAGTCCTTCCTGCGCGGCATCCACGTCGTGGACTACTCCCGCGACGCGCTCGCCGAGGTCGCCCATCATGTGGTGACCCTCGCCGATGCCGAAGACCTTCCGGCCCACGGCGCGGCCGTCATGGCGCGTTTCTCCGAGGAGGAGCGCGAGAATCGCAACGGCTGGAAGGTCCCACAGAACAAGTGAGCAGGCACGTGACCCGCACCCCCGCTGCGACCCGCATCGACGATCTCCCCATCCGTGACGAACTGCGCGGCAAGTCGCCCTACGGCGCACCGCAACTCGACGTCCCGGTCCGTCTGAACACCAACGAGAACCCCTACCCGCTGCCCGAGCCGCTGGTCAGGCGGATCGCGGAACGCGTCACCGAGGCCGCCAGGAACCTCAACCGCTACCCCGACAGGGACGCGGTCGAACTGCGCACCGGCCTGGCCGCGTACCTCTCCCGCACCGGCGGCCACCACGTCACCGCCGACCAGGTGTGGGCCGCCAACGGCTCCAACGAAGTCATCCAGCAGCTGCTGCAGACCTTCGGCGGCCCCGGCCGCACCGCGCTCGGCTTCGAACCGTCGTACTCCATGCACGCGCTGATCTCGCGCGGCACCGGCACCGGCTGGATCGCCGGAGCCCGCAACGACGACTTCACCATCGACGTCGACGCGGCCCGCGCCGAGATCGCCGCGCACCGGCCCGACGTGGTCTTCATCTGCTCGCCCAACAACCCCACCGGCACCGCCGTCGACGCCGAGACCGTCCTCGCGCTGCACGACGCGGCCCAGGCCGCCAGGGCGGACACCGCGGGCGCCCTCGTCGTCGTCGACGAGGCGTACGGCGAGTTCAGCCACCGCCCCTCGCTGCTCCCGCTGATCGAGGGCCGCCCCAACCTCGTCGTCTCGCGGACCATGTCCAAGGCGTTCGGCGCCGCAGGGCTGCGCCTGGGCTACCTGGCCGCCGACCCCGCCGTCGTCGACGCCGTGCAGCTGGTGCGTCTCCCGTACCACCTCTCGTCGGTCACCCAGGCCACCGCGCTCGCCGCCCTGGAGCACACCGATACCCTCCTGAAGTACGTCCAGCAGCTCAAGACCGAGCGGGACCGCCTGGTCACCGAGCTGCGTGCGATCGGCTGCGAAGTCGTCGCATCCGACGCCAACTTCGTGCAGTTCGGCCACTTCGACGACGCGCACGTCGCGTGGCAGGCCCTCCTCGACCACGGCGTACTGGTCCGGGACAACGGAGTACCGGGATGGCTGCGGGTCACCGCCGGCACCCCGGAAGAGAACGACGCGTTCCTCGACGCGGTACGCGCGCTGTTCAAGGAACGCAGCTTGAAGGAGAACGAGCGATGACCCGCGTGGGACGCGTGGAGCGCACAACCAAGGAAACGTCGGTACTGGTCGAGATCGACCTCGACGGCACCGGCCAGGTCGACGTGTCGACCGGGGTCGGCTTCTACGACCACATGCTCGACCAGCTCGGCCGGCACGGCCTCTTCGACCTCAAGGTCAAGACCGACGGCGACCTGCACATCGACACCCACCACACCATCGAGGACACCGCACTCGCGCTGGGCGCCGCCTTCCGGGAGGCGCTCGGCGACAAGGTGGGCATCTACCGCTTCGGCAACTGCACCGTCCCGCTGGACGAGTCGCTCGCCCAGGTCACCGTCGACCTCTCGGGCCGCCCCTACCTCGTGCACACCGAGCCCGAGCCGATGGCGCCGATGATCGGCAGCTACGACACGACGATGACCCGGCACATCTTCGAGTCGTTCGTCGCGCAGGCCCAGATCGCCCTGCACATCCACGTACCGTACGGACGCAACGCCCACCACATCGTGGAGTGCCAGTTCAAGGCCCTGGCACGGGCCCTGCGGTACGCCAGCGAACGCGACCCGCGCGCCGCCGGAATCCTCCCCTCCACGAAGGGTGCCCTGTGAACGGCCTGTCGACCGCCTTCATCCTGGTCGGTCTCTTCCTCATCGGCGGTGTCTACTCCTTCTGGAAGCAGAAGCTTCCCAAGAGCCTGATCACGCTGCTCGCCATAGGCTCCGCCATGTGCCTGGTCGCCGGCGTGCTGCGGCTGGAGGTGTGGAATTGACGGCCCCGAAGAAGGTCGTGGTCTTTGACTACGGCTTCGGTAACGTCCGCTCCGCCGAGCGCGCCCTCGCCCGCGTCGGCGCCGACGTGGAGATCACCCGCGACTACGAGCGGGCGATGAACGCCGACGGGCTGCTGGTCCCCGGCGTCGGCGCGTTCGCCGCCTGCATGCGCGGCCTGCGGGACGCCCGCGGCGAGTGGATCATCGGCCGCCGGCTCTCCGGCGGACGCCCGGTCATGGGCATCTGCGTCGGCATGCAGATCCTCTTCGCCCGCGGCATCGAGCACGGCGTTCAGACCGAGGGCCTCGACGAATGGCCGGGCACCGTCGGCCCCCTCAAGGCCGACGTCGTCCCGCACATGGGCTGGAACACCGTCGACGCCGCCGAGGGAAGCCGCCTCTTCGCGGGCCTCGACGCCGGTGACCGCTACTACTTCGTGCACTCCTACGCGGCGCGCGAGTGGGAGCTGGAGGTCGGCAACGCGCACATCACCGCGCCCAAGGTCAGCTGGGCCACCCACGGTGAGCCCTTCGTGGCCGCGGTCGAGAACGGCCCGCTGTGGGCCACCCAGTTCCACCCCGAGAAGTCCGGCGATGCCGGTGCCCAGCTCCTGAGCAATTGGATCGAGACTCTGTAATGCCGCACCCGAAGCTCGAACTCCTCCCCGCCGTCGACGTCCGCGACGGCCAGGCCGTCCGTCTCGTGCACGGCGAGTCCGGCTCCGAGACGTCCTACGGCGACCCCCTCCAGGCCGCCCTGGCCTGGCAGCAGGCGGGCGCCGAGTGGCTGCATCTCGTCGACCTCGACGCGGCCTTCGGCACCGGCGACAACCGCGCCCAGATCGCCGAGGTCGCCCGCTCCATGGACATCAAGGTCGAACTGTCCGGCGGCATCCGCGACGACGCCTCGCTGGCCGCCGCGCTCGCCACCGGCTGCCGCCGCGTCAACCTCGGCACCGCGGCACTCGAAGCCCCCGAGTGGGTCGCCAAGGTCATCGCCGAGCACGGTGACAAGATCGCGGTGGGTCTGGACGTCCGCGGCACGACCCTGCGCGGGCGCGGCTGGACCCGCGACGGCGGCGACCTGTACGAGACGCTGGCCCGGCTCGACTCCGAGGGCTGCGCCCGCTACGTCGTCACCGACATCAACAAGGACGGCACCCTCCAGGGCCCCAACGTCGACCTGCTCAAGAACGTCTGCGCGGCCACCGACCGGCCGGTCGTCGCCTCCGGCGGCGTCTCCTCGCTCGACGACCTGCGGACCCTCGCGGCTCTGGTGCCCGAAGGTGTCGAGGGCGCGATCGTGGGCAAGGCGCTCTACGCGAAGGCGTTCACCCTGGAAGAGGCGCTGGCAGCAGTGTCGTGACGGTGTAACCGAAAGGCGGCGTGATGACCATCGAGCGCGTACGGACCGGAAGTTCCTGGGAAGAGGCCATCGGCTTCGCACGCGCCGTGGCGGCCGGCGACCGCGTCCTGGTCGCCGGCACCATGCCGCTGGTGGACGGCGTGCTCCAGGGCGAGGGCGACCCTTACGAGCAGACGAAGACCGCCTTCGGCAACGCCATCGCCGCCCTCACCCCGTTCGGCCTGGGTGCCACCGATGTCCTGCGCACCCGCATGTATCTGACCCACGCACGCGACGTCGACGCCGTCGGCCGCGCCCACCACGAGCTGTTCGGCGCCGCCCCGCCCGCCGCGACCCTCGTCGTGGTCTCCGGCTTCCTCGACTCCCGTGTCCTGGTCGAAGTAGAACTCGAAGCTTTCAAGCAACCCTCCTAAGGAGCCGTGACCATGACCCTGGCGGTCCGAGTCATCCCCTGCCTGGACGTGGACAACGGCCGGGTCGTCAAGGGCGTGAACTTCCAGAACCTGCGCGACGCGGGCGACCCCGTCGAGATGGCCAAGATCTACGGCGACGAGGGCGCCGACGAGCTGACCTTCCTCGACATCACCGCCTCGTCGGGCAACCGCGAGACCACCTACGACGTGGTCCGCCGCACCGCCGAGCAGGTCTTCATCCCGCTCACCGTCGGCGGCGGGGTGCGCACCCCCGAGGACGTCGACAAGCTGCTGCGGGCCGGTGCCGACAAGGTCGGCGTCAACACCGCGGCCCTCGCCCGCCCCGACCTGATCCGCGAGATCGCCGAACGCTTCGGCAGTCAGGTCCTGGTCCTCTCCGTCGACGCCCGCCGCACCGAGAGCGGCTCCTTCGAGGTCACCACGCACGGCGGGCGCCGCTCGGCCGGCGTCGACGCCGTCGAATGGGCCCACCGCGCCGCCGAGTTGGGCGCCGGCGAGATCCTCCTCAACTCCATGGACGCGGACGGCACCAAGGACGGCTACGACGTCGAGATGATCCGGGCGGTCCGCGCGCACGTCAGCGTCCCCGTCATCGCCTCGGGCGGCGCCGGCCGCCTCGCCGACTTCCCGCCCGCCGTCGACGCCGGAGCCGACGCGGTGCTCGCCGCCTCCGTCTTCCACTTCGGCGACCTGCGCATCGGCCAGGTCAAGGACTCGCTCAGGGACGCCGGGCACCCGGTTCGCTGAACCCGGCCGGTGTCCGCCGCGGACCGCGTAGGCTCCGCCCATGAGCCGGGTCAATGATGTGGGCGGGCAGACGGGGTTCGGGGCGCTGGAGATCGAGGCGGACGAACCGCCGTTCCACGCCGACTGGGAGGCACGGGTGTTCGCGCTGAACTCCGTGCTGGTGCGCAACGGCGTCTACCGCCTCGACGAGTTCCGTGACACCGTCGAACGGCTGCCGCCCGCGGAATACCTGGCGGCGTCCTACTACGAGCGCTGGCTGGCCGCCATCGAGACCCTTCTGGAACGCCGTGGGGTGAGCGCGGGTGACTGAGTTCCGGGCGGGGGAGCGGGTGCGGGTACGCGCCACCGACCCTGTGGGGCACACCCGCGCGCCACGGTACGTACGCGGGCACACCGGGCGGATCGTCGAGACGCAGGGCCGCTGGGAGCTGGCCGACGAGGTCGCGGCAGGGGTCGCGGCCCCCCGCGTGGAGCCCGTCTACACCGTCGCCTTCGCCGCCCGCGACCTGTGGGGCACCGGAGCGCACGAGGTCACGGTCGACCTCTGGGAGTCGTACCTGGAAAAGACGGAGAGGACGCGGGATGAGCGGTGAGCACGCGAGTGTGCCGGTGGCGGCGCGGGTCAGGCGGCTGGAGGAGCGGCTGATCGACGCCGGAGTGGTCGGCCAGGACCAGCTGGACGCGGTCCTCGCCTCGATGCTCAAGGGCGCCACCCCGCTCAACGGCGCCCGGATCGTGGCCCGCGCCTGGAGCGACGACGGCTTCCGCGCCCGGCTGCTGGCCGACGCCAACGCCGCGCTGCCCGAGGTGGGCCTGTCGATGCGGGGCGGCATCCAGGAGCAGCGCCTCAAGGTCGTGGCGAACACCCCGCGCACCCACCACGTCCTCGTCTGCACCCTGTGTTCCTGCTACCCCATCGGCCTGCTGGGCCCCTCGCCGTCCTGGTACAAGAGCGAGGCGTACCGCTCCCGCGTGGTCCGCGAACCCCGCGCCGTGCTCGCCGAGTTCGGGCTGCACCTGCCCGACGACACGGCGATCACGGTGTGGGACTCCAGCGCGGAGAGCCGCTACCTCGTCCTGCCGCGGCGGCCCGACGGCACCGGCGGGCTGACCGAGCCGGAGCTGGCCGCGCTCGTCACCCGGGAGGGGCTCATCGGCACCGCCGCGGTCTGACACCGGCTCCGGGCATCAGCGGCGCTTGCGGGCGGCCCGCACGAACTCCCGGTTCATCGACGTGATGCTGAACAGCGGGATCCCCTTCGGGCAGGCCGTCGCACACTCCCCGGCCAGGGTGCAGCCGCCGAACCCCTCGTCGTCCATCGTGGACACCATGTCCAGGACCCGGGACTCGCGCTCCGGTGCGCCCTGCGGCAGCACGTTGAGATGGTTGACCTTCGCCGAGGTGAACAGCATCGCCGAACCGTTCGGGCAGGCCGCCACGCAGGCGCCGCAGCCGATGCACTCGGCGTGCTCGAAGGCGAAGTCGGCGTCCGGCTTGGGCACCGGCGTCGCATGGGCGTCGGGCGCCGCCCCGGTCGGCACCGCGACGTAGCCGCCGGCCTGGATGATCCGGTCGAACGACGAACGGTCCACGACCAGGTCCTTGACGACGGGGAAGGCCGCGGCCCGCCACGGCTCCACATCGATGGTGTCGCCGTCCCGGAAGGACCGCATGTGCAGCTGGCAGGTGGTGGTGCTTCCCCAAGCTCTCGAATCCGCTTGAGCAGGGGAAACCCCATTCGGACCGTGCGCGTCGCCGTTGATCACCAGGCTGCACGCCCCGCAGATCCCCTCGCGGCAGTCGTGGTCGAAGGCGACCGGCTCCTGGCCGCCGAGTATCAGCTCCTCGTTGAGGGTGTCGAGCATCTCCAGGAACGACATGTCCGGCGAGATGCCCTCGACTTCGTAGGCGGCCATGGCGCCGGGGACATCGGGACTCTTCTGGCGCCAGACGCGCAGGGTGAGCTTCATGCGTAGCTCCGCTGGGTGGGATGGACGTACTCGAAGACCAGGTCTTCCTTGTGCAGAACGGGCGCCCCGGGGCCGCCGATGTCGTCACCGGGGCCTTCACCGGGGCTTTCGCCGTCACCGGCCGCCCGGTACTCCCAGGCCGCCACGTAGGAGAACTCCTCGTCGCGCCGGGCCGCTTCGCCGTCCGGTGTCTGCGACTCCTCACGGAAGTGCCCGCCGCAGGACTCGCTCCGGTGCAGCGCGTCGAGGCACATCAGCTCGGCCAGCTCCAGGTAGTCCACGATCCGGTTGGCCTTCTCCAGCGACTGGTTGAACTCCTCGCCGCTGCCCGGCACCTTGATGCGCCGCCAGAATTCCGCACGGATCTCCGGAATACGCTCCAGCGCCTTGCGCAGCCCGCTCTCCGTCCTGGCCATTCCGCAGAATTCCCACAGGAGTTCACCGAGCTCGCGGTGGAAGGAATCCGGCGTACGGTCCCCGTCGACGGCCAGCAGCCGCGCCAGCCGCTCCTGCGTCTGCCGCACCACCGCCACCGCCTGCGGATGCTCCGCGTCCACACTCCCGTCGTGCGGATGCCGCGCGAGATAGTCGTTGATGGTCGACGGCAGCACGAAATACCCGTCCGCGAGCCCCTGCATCAGCGCCGATGCGCCCAGCCGGTTCGCGCCGTGATCGGAGAAATTGGCCTCGCCGATCGCGAACAGGCCGGGGACGGTCGTCTGGAGGTCGTAATCCACCCACAGTCCGCCCATCGTGTAATGCACCGCCGGATAGATCCGCATCGGTACCTCGTACGGATTCTCCGCGGTGATCCGCTCGTACATGTCGAAGAGATTCCCGTACTTCTCCTCGACCCCGGCGCGCCCCATCCGCGCGATGGCGTCCGCGAAGTCCAGATAGACGCCCTGTCCGCCGGGTCCGACACCGCGTCCCTCGTCACACACGTTCTTCGCGGCGCGGGACGCGATGTCGCGGGGTACGAGATTGCCGAACGCCGGATAGATCCGCTCCAGGTAATAGTCCCGCTCGTCCTCCGGGATCTCCCGGGCCGGCCGCAGGTCGCCCTGCACCTTCGGCACCCAGATACGGCCGTCGTTGCGCAGTGACTCACTCATCAGCGTCAGCTTCGACTGGTGGTCGCCGGTCCGCGGAATGCACGTCGGATGGATCTGCGTGAAGCACGGATTGGCGAAGTACGCACCCCGCCGGTGGGCCCGCCACACCGCCGTCGCATTGGAGTTCATGGCATTCGTCGACAAGTGGAAGACATTGCCGTAACCGCCGCTCGCCAGGACCACCGCATCGCCGAAATACGTGGCGATCCGCCCGCTGATCAGGTCCCGCGCCACGATGCCGCGGGCCCGTCCGTCCACCACGATCAGGTCCAGCATCTCGGTCCGCGGATGCATCTCCACATTCCCCGCGGCGATCTGCCGGGACAGCGCCTGATAGGCGCCCAGCAGCAGCTGCTGGCCCGTCTGCCCGCGCGCGTAGAACGTCCGCGACACCTGCACCCCGCCGAACGACCGGGTGTCGAGCAGCCCGCCGTACTCCCGCGCGAACGGCACGCCCTGCGCCACGCACTGGTCGATGATTTCCACCGACACCTGCGCCAGGCGGTGCACATTCGACTCCCGCGACCTGAAGTCGCCGCCCTTCACGGTGTCGTAGAACAACCGGTGCACGGAATCCCCGTCGTTGCGGTAGTTCTTCGCCGCGTTGATGCCGCCCTGCGCCGCGATCGAATGCGCCCGGCGCGGCGAATCCTGATAGCAGAACTGCACGACGTGATAGCCCTGTTCGGCCAGCGTCGCGCCCGCCGCGCCGCCGGCGAGACCGGTGCCCACCACGAGGACGGTCTGCTTGCGCCGGTTCGCCGGATTCACCAGCTTCGCCTGGAACCGCCGGGCGTCCCAGCGTTCGGCGACCGGCCCGCCGGGAGCTTTCCCGTCGACGAGCGGATCCCCGGTCACGTAATCACTGAAAGTCATCTCACCTCACCCATCCACACAGCACGGCGACCGGCAGCGAAACGAAGCCCGCCGTCAGCACCAGTGCAAGAACATCGGCGACGGTCTTCAGCGCACGGTCACGGGCACGACTGCCCACGCCCAGCGTCTGCGCGGCACTCCAGAACCCGTGCCGGATGTGCAGTCCCAGCGCGAGCATCGCCACGATGTAGAAGGCCGCCACGTACCACCGGTCGAAACTCGCGACGAGATTCTCGTACGGATGCCCGGACTCGGCCCGCGGGTTCACCGTCATCGTCGTCAGATCGAGAATGTGCCAGACGATGAACAGCGCGAGAATGACGCCGCCCCACCGCATCGTGCGCGTGGCATAACTCGCCCGACGCCGCTTGTGCACATATCCCGTCGGCCGGGCCGCGATATCCCGCCGGCTCAGCTGATAAGCGGCCACCCCGTGCGTGACCACACATGCCACGAGCACCACCCGCGCGATCCACAGGAACCACTCGTGGTGCAGGAACGGCTCACCCACCGTCCGCAGCCACCGCCCGTACGCATTGAATTCACCCGCCCCGAAGAAAATCTTGAGATTGCCCAGCAGATGGGCGACCAGATACAGCAGCATCACCACGCCGCTGACGGCCATCGCCGTCTTCTTGCCGACGGTCGAGCCCCACAGCAGGCCCGCGAAGGACGGCCGTCGGTCCGTCCGAGTGTCCAGTGCCATGAGTCCTGACGGTAGGGACGGCCACCCTCATCAGTCCAAGACATGGACCGGCTGATCTCCATAGCCCACGCCTATCGTCGCCTACCATCCCCACCATGCAGCTACAGCAGCTCCGCTACTTCACCGCGGTCGCCGACACCCGTCACTTCACCCGCGCCGCCGACCGCGAACACGTCGCCCAGCCCTCCCTCTCCCAGCAGATCCGCGCCCTGGAACGGGAGTTGGGTGCCGACCTCTTCCACCGCGCCCGCGGCCACATCACCCTCACCGACGCCGGCGAAACCCTCCTCCCGCTGGCCCGCCGCATCCTGGCCGACACCGAAACCGCCCGCCGCGAGGTCCAGGAAGTCGCCAGGCTCCGCCGCGGCCGACTGCGTCTCGGCGCCCCGCCCAGCCTCTGCGCGACCCTCGTCCCCGACGTCCTCAGCGCCTTCCACACCCGCTACCCCGGCGTCGAGCTGATCGTCAACGAGGACGGCTCCCAGGACCTCGTCCGCGCCCTGGCCGCCGGCGCACTCGACCTGGCCCTGGTCATCACGCCGCTCCCCGTCCAGGCCCCCGCCCTGACCACCACCGAACTCCTCCGCGAGGAACTCGTCGTGGTCTCGGCTCCCGGCACCCCCGCCCCGTCGGGCCGCCGCCGCATCCGCGTCGAAGACCTCCGTGACCACCCGCTGGCGATGTTCCGCCGCGGCTACGACCTCCGCGAATTCACCACCGCTGCCTGCCGCGCGGCAGGCTTCGAACCGGCCTTCACCGTCGAGGGCGGCGAAATGGACGCCGTACTCGGCTTCGCCCGCGCGGGCCTGGGCATCGCTGTGGTCCCCAGCATGGTCGCCGAACGCTCCGGCCTGCGCGTCACCCGTTTCGCCACCCCCGGCATGCACCGCACCGTCTCCATGGCACACCGCGGCGACGTCTCACCCCCGCGAGCCGCCAGAGAACTCCAGAACATGCTCCGGACCCACCTGGCCCCCGCCCCCTCATGAACTCCGGCCGTCACACCCCCAACGCGGCCGTCACCACCCGCCCGACGGCCTCCTGATCCCCCTCCAGCGTCACGTCGGCCGCCGCCTGCCGCCCGAACGCGAACAACGTCAGCTCACCCGGCTCACCGACCACCGTCACCACAGGCACCCCACGCCGCGCCACGGCCACCCGCCCGTCCGGCCGCCGCAGCACCAGCCCGACCGGCGACTTCCGCCCCAGCAGCCGCGCCATCTTCTCCAGGCGCGACCACAACACGTCCGAGAACACCGGATCCAGCTCCCGCCGCACCCAGTCCGGCTGCGCCCGGCGCACGTCCTCGGCATGGACGTAGAACTCCACCGTGTTCGACGCCTCGTCGATCTGCTTCAGGGCGAACGGCGACATCCGCGGCGGCCCGCTCCTGATCAGCCCGATCAGTTCATCGAACGGCTTTCGCGCGTACTCCGCCTGCACCCGTTCGAGCCGCCCCGCCAACGGCTTGACG
This sequence comes from Streptomyces sp. NPDC048644, assembly GCF_043199105.1. Taxonomy (NCBI): domain Bacteria; kingdom Bacillati; phylum Actinomycetota; class Actinomycetes; order Kitasatosporales; family Streptomycetaceae; genus Streptomyces; species Streptomyces sp. NPDC048644. The sequence continues at coordinate 257,831 of NZ_JBICVO010000001.1, read as the reverse complement.
AAAAGACCGCCCGCCGCGTCGGCCCGCCGCTCCCGCACCACGACATGGGCGGCGAGATCCCGGGCCGTCCAGTCCGCGCACAGCGTCGGAGCCGAGGGGCCCGCGCTCTCCAACAGGTCGGCGAGAAGAAGCCGTTCACGCTTCGCATGGGTCGACATACGGCCAGCCTACGACCGCCTCCCGGCCCCTGCCACGCCACCGCACACACACCCGCAGCACCCTCCACGGCCGCCGCCCCGGCCCCGTCATCCCCTCAGCACGACCCCCAGCACCACCGCCACCACCACGGCGGCCCCGAACACCGCCCCCAGCACCACCACGGCGACCTTCGCCGCCCGGTCCTGATCACCCCACGGTCCCGACCCGGACACCGGCTCAGGACCCGGGCGCCCCGACGGCGGCACGGGCGGCTGCGGCGACGACATGCCCAGCAGCATGCCGCACACCCACCGCCCCCGCACCGCACGCCCCACCCGCAGGCCGGGCCCGGCACGGCACAATGGCCCCATGAGCAGCCCCGCCCCCGAAACCACCGCCACCCCCGGCCCCGCCGCCCCCGGCAGCACCGCCCTCGCCCCCGCCGTCGCCGCCCGTCTCAAGCACGGCCCCGACGGACTCGTCCCCGCCATCGCCCAGCAGTACGACACCGGCGAGGTCCTGATGCTCGGCTGGATGGACGACGAGGCGCTGCACCGCACCCTCACCACAGGACGCTGCACGTACTGGTCCCGCAGCCGCCGCGAGTACTGGGTCAAGGGCGACACATCAGGCCACGTCCAGCACGTCAGGTCCGTGGCCCTGGACTGCGACGCCGACACCGTCCTGGTCACCGTCGACCAGGTCGGCGCGGCCTGCCACACCGGTGCCCGCACCTGCTTCGATGCGGACGTACTGATCACCGCGCCCCCCGCCGACCAGTAGGCTCCGCTGCCATGACCACGGGAACCACCGGCACCGCCACTCCGGACCTCGACACCTTCCGCACCCTCGCCAAGGACCGCCGGGTCATCCCCGTCACCCGGCGCCTCCTCGCCGACGGCGACACCCCGGTGGGGCTCTACCGAAAACTCGCGGCCGAACGCCCCGGCACCTTCCTCCTGGAGTCCGCCGAGAACGGCCGCACGTGGTCGCGCTACTCCTTCATCGGCGTCCGCAGCGCCGCGACGCTCACCGCACGCGAAGGACAGGCCCACTGGCTCGGCACCCCGCCCGTCGGCGTGCCCACCGACGGCGACCCGCTCGCCGCCCTGCGCGCCACCGTCGAGACGCTGCACACCCCCCGCGACCTCCTGGAGGACGCGGGCCTGCCGCCCTTCACCGGCGGCATGGTCGGCTACCTCGGCTACGACATCGTGCGCCGCCTGGAGAAGTTCACCGAGCAGACCGACGACGACCTCGGACTGCCCGAACTGACCATGCTGCTCACCTCCGACCTCGCCGTCCTCGACCACTGGAACGGCACCGTCCTGCTGATCGCCAACGCGATCAACCACAACGACCTCGACACCGGCATCGACGAGGCGTACGCGGACGCGGTCGCCCGGCTCGACGCGATGGCCGACGACCTGGCCAGGCCCGCCCCCGCGAGCGCCGCCGCACTCCCGCCGTCCGCGCTCCCGCCGTTCACCGCCGAATGGGGCGGCGCGGCGTTCCAGGAGACCGTCGAGGACATCAAGGAGCGCATCCGGGCCGGCGAGGCGTTCCAGGTGGTGCCGTCCCAGCGCTTCGAAACCCCCTGCACGGCAAGCGCGTTGGACGTCTACCGCGTGCTGCGGGCCACCAACCCCAGCCCCTACATGTACCTCTTCCGCTTCGAAGACGGCGTGGACGTCGTCGGATCGAGCCCCGAGGCGCTGGTCAAGGTCGAGGACGGCCGGGCGACGGTCCACCCCATCGCCGGCACCCGCCCGCGCGGCGCCACCGTCCAGGAGGACCAGGCACTCGCCGACGAGCTGATGGGCGACCCCAAGGAACGCGCCGAGCACCTCATGCTCGTCGACCTGGGCCGCAACGACCTCGGCCGGGTCTGCGCGCCCGGCAGCGTCGAGGTCGTCGACTTCATGTCCGTCGAGCGCTACAGCCACGTCATGCACATCGTCTCGACCGTCACCGGACGCGTCGCCGAAGGACGCACCGCCTTCGACGTGCTCACCGCCTGCTTCCCCGCCGGCACCCTCTCCGGAGCCCCCAAGCCGCGCGCCCTCCAGATCATCGAGGAACTGGAGCCGACCCGGCGCGGCCTGTACGGCGGCTGCGTCGGCTACCTCGACTTCGCCGGTGACTCCGACACCGCCATCGCGATCCGCACCGCCCTGCTGCGCGACGGCACCGCGTACGTGCAGGCCGGCGCGGGAATCGTCGCCGACTCCGACCCGGTCGCCGAGGACACCGAGTGCCGCAACAAGGCAGCCGCCGTACTGCGCGCCGTGCACACCGCCAACCACCTCGGCAGCTGACCCGGCCCCGACGCCGCCGGGCGCGGACCACCCCGCGCCCGGCCACCGCAGGACGTACGCGATAGTGGTACCCGTGAGTGCCGCACCCCAGCCCCGTACAGACGCCGCGCCCGCGCCGGCCGCCCCGCCCCGCAGCGCCCGGCGCAGCCTCGCCGCCGCGCTGCTGCTCGGCGCCGCGGGCGCAGGGCTCGCACTGCTCGCCTCCGGCCGCACCTGGGCCCGCGGCACCGCGGTCCTGGCCCAGGGCGACCTGCCGCGCACCGTGTCCGGCACGGACGTGACCGGCGTGCCGGGCGCCCTCGCCGTCGTCGGCCTCGCCGCCCTGGTCGCCGTCTTCGCGGTACGCAGGGTCGGCCGGTACGCCGTCGCCGCACTGCTCGCCCTCAGCGGCCTCGGCATCGCCGTCGCCGCCGCGCTCGGCAACTCCGACACCGCCGCGCTGCGCGAGAAGGCCGCCACCGCGGTCGGCCTGAGCGGAACCGATGTGCATCACGTCACGCACACCCTGTGGCCCTGGGTGGCCGCGGCCGGCGGCGTGCTGCTGCTGATCGCCGGACTGCTCGCACTGTTCCGGGGGCGCCACTGGCCTGCGATGTCGGGCCGTTACGAGCGCACGGCCGACGGCGCCCGCGGCCCGCGCCGCGCCGCGCAGGCGCCGGACCCGGACCGCCCCGAGGAGATCTGGAAGTCCCTCGACCGCGGTGAGGACCCGACCCGGTAGCCGTGCCCCGTCCGGCATCGGTGACAATGGACGACGAGGTATCACCGCGCCCCGAGACCGGCGCGAAAGAGCTACGAGGAGCATTCATGTCGAGCAGTGGCCACGGACACACCCCCGCCGCATGGACCGGCGTCATCATTTCGTTCATCGGCTTCTGTGTCGCGGGCGCCTTCATCGTGATGGCGAACGTGCCCGGATTCTGGGCGGGCATGGTCCTGATCGGCCTCGGTGCCGTCGTCGGCGGCGTGATGCGGGTGGCCGGCCTCGGCTCGGTCCCGAAGAGCTCCCCGAAGCCCGCGCCCCAGGTCCAGCCGCAGGAAGGCTGACCGACCGCTCGTCCGGCGCCGCACCCCGGCGCCCGGACCGCACACCTCACCGAAGGCGCCGCTCCCCGGCCCCCGTCCGTACGCCCCGTACGGAGGCCGAGAAGCTGCGCCTTCGCGCATGCCGCAGCACAATCGGCAGCGTGAGTGAACCCGTGGCGCAGACCCGGCAGGAACCCGCCGCCGCACCCCTCCGCGAGAGCGTCCCCGCACCCGCCGCGCCCCACCGGCCCTGCGGCCCGCCCGGCGCCCGCCCGGGACCGCTCCGCCGGCTGACGGCGCCCCTCGGCGCCCTGGCGGCCGGCCTCGCCGCCTTCGGCTACGTCGGCGCCGTCGACCCGAACCACCCGGGCCACTATCCCGTCTGCCCGCTGCTGCATCTCACCGGCATCTACTGCCCCGCCTGCGGCGGCCTGCGCAGCGCGCACGCGGTGGCGCACGGCGATCTCGGCACCGCGCTCGAGGCCAACGCCCCGGCCGTGGCCTGCTACGCCGCCTGCGCCGTGTTCTGGGTGGTGTGGACACTCCGCGCGGCCCGCGGCCTGCCCACCGCGGGGCCGCGGCTGGGCGCCGTCCACTGGTGGGCGGCCGGCGCCCTGCTGCTGGTCTTCACGGCCGTCCGCAACCTCCCCTTCGGCGCCGCCCTGACGCCGTGACCTGCGGCCATGTGGCATTCGTCGGCCACCCGCCGATGTCCAGGTGGTGGGACCACGGTCCACCGGATGCGGGACCTGAGCCCCCGGCCGGATACCATCGAAGAGCCTGAGGGGACGTACCCCGCCCCCTGGGCGACTGTTCCCCTCCACCGTTCTAGAAGGAGGCCGCTCGCGTGAGTGTGCTTGACGAGATCATCGACGGAGTCCGCGCCGACCTCGCCGAGCGACAGGCGCGCGTCAGCCTCGACGAGCTGAAGGAGCGCGCCCGGAAGGCCCGCCCGGCCAAGGACGGTGTCGCCGCCCTCAAGGGCGAGAGCGTCACGGTGATCTGCGAGGTCAAGCGCTCCAGCCCCTCCAAGGGCGCGCTCGCCGCGATCGCCGACCCGGCAGGTCTGGCGGCCGACTACGAAGCGGGCGGCGCCGCGGTCATCTCCGTACTCACCGAGCAGCGCAAGTTCGGCGGTTCGCTGGCCGACCTCGACGCGGTCCGCGCCAAGGTCGACATCCCCGTCCTGCGCAAGGACTTCATCGTCACCGCCTACCAGCTGTGGGAGGCCCGTGCGCACGGCGCCGACCTGGCGCTGCTGATCGTCGCCGCGCTGGAGCAGGAAGCACTGGTCTCGCTCATCGAGCGGGCCGAGTCGATCGGCCTGACGCCGCTGGTCGAGGCGCACGACGAGGAAGAGGCCGCGCGGGCGGTCGACGCCGGCGCCCGGATCATCGGCGTGAACGCGCGCAACCTCAAGACCCTGGAGGTCGACCGCGGCAACTTCGCCCGGATCGCCCCCGAGATCCCCGACCACATCGTCAAGATCGCCGAGTCGGGGGTGCGCGGCCCGCACGACCTGATCGCGTACGCCAACGACGGTGCGGACGCCGTCCTCGTCGGCGAGTCCTTGGTCACCGGCAAGGACCCCAGGACCGCCGTCGCCGACCTGGTCGCCGCGGGCTCGCACCCGGCGATCCGGCACGGCCGGTCCTGACCGGCGCGGGCACGAGGACACCGACATGACCGCAGCCGCCACCGGCACCCGCCGCCCCGCCCGGGACACCGACCCGGGCCCGGCCGGTGTGCGCGCCGCGGTGGTTGCCGTCCGGCTGCCGTACCCGGCGCCAGGACCCCGCGCGCGCACGGCGGCGTCCCGCCGGTCCTGCGCGCTGCCGAGCCGCTGCGCGCTGCCGCCCTGGCACCGCGGCTGCCGGGCACCCGCCCGCCGTATCCACGGCCGTCGGGTCAGGTACCACATCGGCTCCGAACCGGGCCAGATCAACGGCATGCGATGGCGCCGGGAGACCACGCGCTGAGACGCGGCGCGTCGCGGCGGGCGCTGAACGGCGGTCGCTTCGGCTGAGGGCTGCCGGTCAGGTGGGCCCGGTGGCGGATGCTGCGCGGGCCGATGCCGGCGCTGTGCGGGTCGGCGTCGGTCGCTGTGCGGGAAGGCTGCTGTCCCTCAAGGGCTGCTGTTCCCAAGGGCTGCTGCCCCCCCCCACCCCCGAACCCACCCCCGCCCCCTCCCCCGTAGGGGGAGAGGGGGGAGGGGGCGGGGGAGCACCAGGGGCGGCAGCGCCTCGCATCGGCGCCGGTCATCGCTTGCTTCGGCGTCGGTCCCGGCAACCGTCCGGCTCCCCCCGGCAACCGTCCGGCTCTGCCCTCCCCGGCAACCGTCCGGCTCCCCCCGGCAACCGTCCAGCTCGCCCCCGGCTCCGCTCGCCACTCGTCGGCCCTCGGATCCCCGGCGTATCCACACGTTCCCGATATCCCAGACACCCCAGATTTCCGGGGCAGTTGCCCCGGCCTAGGAGCGCGTCAGATGTCCTCCGATTTCTTCCTTCCCGACCCCGAGGGGCAAGTTCCCGACCCCACGGGCTATTTCGGTGCCTTCGGCGGCAAGTTCATCCCCGAAGCGCTGGTCGCCGCGGTCGACGAGGTCGCCGCCGAGTACGAGAAGGCCAAGGCGGACCCCGCGTTCGCCGCCGAGCTGGACGACCTGATGGTCAACTACACGGGGCGTCCCAGCGCGCTCACCGAGGTGCCGCGGTTCGCCCGACACGCGGGCGGCGCCCGGGTGTTCCTCAAGCGCGAGGACCTCAACCACACCGGCTCGCACAAGATCAACAACGTGCTCGGCCAGGCGCTGCTCACCAAGCGGATGGGCAAGACCCGGGTCATCGCCGAGACCGGCGCGGGCCAGCACGGCGTCGCCACCGCCACCGCCTGCGCCCTCTTCGGCCTCGAATGCACCATTTACATGGGCGAGGTCGACACCAAGCGCCAGGCACTCAACGTCGCCCGGATGCGGATGCTCGGCGCCGAGGTCATCGCCGTGAAGTCCGGCAGCCGCACCCTCAAGGACGCCATCAACGAGGCGTTCCGCGACTGGGTCGCCAACGTCGACCGCACGCACTACCTCTTCGGTACGGTCGCGGGCCCGCACCCCTTCCCTGCCCTGGTGCGCGACTTCCACCGCGTCATCGGCGTCGAGGCCCGCCGGCAGATCGTGGAGCGGGCCGGCCGGCTGCCGGACGCCGCGGTGGCCTGCGTGGGCGGCGGATCCAACGCCATCGGCCTCTTCCACGCCTTCCTGCCCGACGAGAGCGTCCGGCTGGTCGGCTGCGAGCCCGGCGGCCACGGCGTGGCGAGCGGCGAGCACGCCGCCACCCTCACCGCGGGCACCCCCGGCATCCTGCACGGCTCGCGTTCGTACGTACTCCAGGACGAGGACGGGCAGATCACCGAGCCGTACTCGATCTCCGCCGGTCTGGACTACCCGGGCATCGGCCCCGAGCACTCCTACCTCAAGGACATCGGCCGCGCCGAGTACCGTGCGGTCACCGACGACCAGGCCATGCAGGCGCTGCGGCTGCTGTCGCAGACCGAGGGCATCATCCCCGCCATCGAGAGCGCGCACGCACTCGCCGGGGCGCTGGAACTGGGCCGCGAGCTGGGCCCCGACGGGCTGCTGCTGGTCAACCTCTCGGGCCGGGGCGACAAGGACATGGACACCGCGGCCCGTTACTTCGGGCTGTACGACAACGACGCCACGGGCGCGGGGGAGAAGTGATGGCGGGCAATTCGGGTACACCGGGCAACATCGCGCTGCTGGAGTCGGTGCTGGCGGACGCCCGCGCCGAGAAGCGGGCCGCGCTCGTCGGCTACCTCCCGGCCGGCTTCCCGACCGTGGACGGCGGCATCCGCGCGGTGACGGCCATGCTGGAGGGCGGCTGCGACGTCGTCGAGGTCGGGCTGCCGCACAGCGACCCGGTCCTGGACGGGCCGGTCATCCAGACCGCCGACGACATCGCGCTGCGGGCCGGAGTGAAGATCACCGACGTGATCCGCACGGTCCGCGAGGCACACGCGGCCACCGGGGCGCCGGTGCTGTGCATGACGTACTGGAACCCCGTCGACCGCTACGGCGTCGAGCGGTTCGCCGCCGATCTCGCCGCCGCAGGCGGGGCCGGCTGCATCCTGCCCGACCTGCCGGTCGAGGAGTCCGACGTGTGGCGCAAGGCCGCCGAAGAGCACGGCCTTGCCACCGTCTTCGTGGTCGCGCCGAGCAGCCGCGACGCCCGCCTCGCCAAGATCACCGCGGCCGGCAGCGGCTTCGTCTACGCCGCTTCGCTGATGGGGGTCACCGGCACCCGCGAGTCGGTCGGCCGCGAGGCACAGGAACTGGTCGGCAGGACCCGGGCCACCACGGACCTCCCGGTCTGCGTCGGACTCGGCGTCTCCAACCCCGAACAGGCCGCGGAGGTCGCGCAGTTCGCCGACGGCGTCATCGTCGGCTCGGCGTTCGTCAAGCGGATGCTGGCCGATGAGGACGACCTGGAGGCCGGTCTCGCGGGTGTCCGCGCGCTGGCCGGTGAACTCGCGGCGGGGGTCCGCAAGCGCCGCTAGCAGTGCGTCCGGCCGCCCGCACCGCGCCGGTGCGGGCGGCCGGGCACGGGTGTGCGGCACCGGCGGTTCCGTCCCCCGATAGGGCGAACATCGGGCGGAGGGGGGCAGCGGCACCCCTCCGCTTCGTTGTCCCTGGGGTGAGCCAGAAGAATCGAGACGGTAAGAGCAGCGCCCGCGAGCGGCTGCAGGAACAGCGTGCGAAGGAGAAGGCCCGCGCCCGGCGCAGCCGGCAGGCGGTCGTCGCCGGGGCGGTGGTCGCGGTGCTGGCGGTCGGCGGCGGCATCGCCTTCTGGGCGTCGTCGTCCGGGGGGAGCGAGGACAGTGCCGCCCGGGTGACCGTCCCGAAGGGGGCGACCGGCGGTGCCAAGCCCGCCGTCCCGGTGGGCGCCCCCGACGCCCCCTCCGGCCTCACGGTCTGGGAGGACTTCCGCTGCCCCGCCTGCCAGCAGTTCGAGACCGGATTCCGGTCGGTCATCCACGAGTTGGAGGACTCCGGGCAGTTGAGGTCCTCGTACCACCTCGCCACGATCATCGACGGCAGCGCGGGCGGCATGGGATCACTCAACGCCGCCAACGCCGCCCTCTGCGCCCAGAACGCCGGCAGGTTCCGCGACTATCACGACGTGCTCTACGCGAACCAGCCGCCCGAGCAGCAGGACAAGTTCGCCGACAAGAAGCTGCTCATCCAACTCGCGGGCAAGGTCAAGGGCCTGCCGTCCGCCGCCTTCAGCGCCTGCGTCAACGACGGGACGTACGACGCGCTCGTCCGCAAGTCCAACGCCGCCTTCACCTCGTCCGGCTACCGCGGCACCCCGACCGTCCTGCTCAACGGCAAGGATCTGGCAAAGGAAAAGAACGGGCAGTTCACACCGGCGGACTTCAAGAAGATGGTGCTGGACGCCAACAAGGGCAAGCAGCCGGGCACGAGCGCGGCGCCGTCGTCGTAACTCCGCTCCGGGGCGGGGCGGGGCGGCGCCCGCCGGTGTCGTTACGGAGCCGTTGCCGGGCGGGTTGCCGCCGACCCCGCCCGGCGGGGTAGCGTCGACCCTGCCATGGACCTCGCATTCATTCCCAGCCCGTCGACCGGTGTCGTTCATCTAGGCCCGATCCCGCTCCGCGGCTACGCGTTCTGCATCATCATCGGTGTCTTCCTGGGCGTCTGGCTCGGCAACAAGCGCTGGGTGCAGCGCGGTGGCCGGTCCGGGACGGTCGCGGACATCGCCGTCTGGGCCGTGCCCTTCGGGCTCGTCGGCGGGCGGCTCTACCACGTCATCACGACGTACGAGCCGTACTTCGGCAAGGACGGCCATCCGCTCGACGCCTTCAAGGTGTGGGAGGGCGGCCTCGGCATCTGGGGAGCGGTGGCGCTCGGCGCGGTCGGTGCCTGGATCGGCTGCCGTCGCCGCGGTATCCCGCTGCCGGCCTACTGCGACGCGCTGGCCCCCGGCCTCGCCATCGGCCAGGCCATCGGCCGCTGGGGCAACTGGTTCAACCAGGAACTCTACGGCCGGGCGACCGATGTCCCGTGGGCGCTGAAGATCAGCTCCGACCCGGCGATCGGCCGGGTCGGCGGCACGTACCATCCGACGTTCCTGTACGAGAGCCTGTGGTGCCTGGGCGTCGCCGCGCTGGTGATCTGGGCCGACAAGCGTTTCCGGCTCGGGCACGGCCGGGCGTTCGCGCTGTATGTCGCCTCGTACTGCGTGGGCCGCGCCTGGATCGAGTACATGCGCGTCGACGAGGCGCACCACATCCTGGGCCTGCGGCTCAACGTCTGGACCGCGCTGATCGTCCTGGTCCTGGCCCTCGTCTACATGGTGGTCTCCGCGCGGAAGGCGCCGGGCCGCGAGGCGGTCGTGGAGCCGGGCGCGCAGCCCGATGACGGCACGGACGCCGACGGTGACGGCGGCGACGACGGTGAGGGGCAGGCCACCGAGGGCGGGAAGCCCGCGAACGGGAAGCCCGCGAACGGGAAGCCCGTGGACGGGAAGCCGGGGGATGCGCCGGGGAAGGCGTCCGACGGCGACGGTGCGGACGCGAAGGACGGTCCCGACGCCGAGGACGCCGGGGCGAAGGGCGGGACCGAGCCCGCGGAGAGCAGCGGCAAGAAGTCCTGAACACCGCCGCCGCACTTGGTGCGGCGGCTCACCGCCGGACCGTACCGGGCGGGCCCGATGTCTTCGGGCCCGCCCGGTGCCGTGTGCGGGGACGTCAGCGGCGGCGGTGCGCAAGCGCCAGCACCCGGCGGGCTCCGGCGACCACCGCGGCGTCCACGAACCGCCCGTCGGGCAGCGCCACGGCCCCCGCGCCACCGGCCGCGGCCTTCACCACTTCCTCCGCCGCCTCGATCTCCGCCCCCGTCGGCAGATACGCCGCCTCGATCACCGGAAGCTGCCGCGGATGGATCGCGGCCCGGCCCCAGAACCCCAGGTCACGGCCGTGCGCGCAGGAGCGGGACAGCCCGTCCCCGTCGCGTACGTCCGGGTACACCGACTGGGGCGGCGGGGCCAGCCCGGCGGCGCGGGCGGCGATCACCGTACGGCTGCGCGGCCAGAGCAGCCCGCCGTCGTCCCGCAGCCCCAGCTCCGCCCGGAGGTCGGCCTCACCGATGGCGATGCCGCGCAGCGCCGGGTGGGCGGTGGCGATGGCGTAGGCGTGCTCGATGCCGAGTGCGGATTCGAGCAGGGCGTAGAGGGCGGGTACCGGGCCCGCTGCGGATCCGGTGGCCCAGGTGGCGGCCCGGTGGACGGCGGCGGGGCCGTGCACCTTGGGCAGCCGCAGTCCGGCGAGGCCCGGCAGTCCGGCGAGTGCGCGGATCTCGGCGGCGGCGCGCGGCCCGTCCAGGGCGTTGACGCGGACGTGCACCGGGACGGGGCCAGGCGCCGGATCGCCGAGCCGCTCGGCGGTGGCCCGCAGCGCGTGGTCCTTGCGCTCCGGGGCGACCGCGTCCTCCAGGTCGATCAGCACCACGTCGGCGCCGCAGCCCAGCGCCTTGGTGACCACGCCGGGCCGGTCGCCCGGTACGTAGAGCCAGGTCAGGGGCGCAGGGGCGGCATCGGCGGCGGGGTCAGGGCGGTCCGCCGCGCCGGTCGGGGCCGTCGCTCCGCCGTCGTCCGGCGGGCGGTACGCGCAGGTCACAGGGCACCCGCCGCCCGCAGCCCGGCGATCTCGTCGCCGGTCAGGCCGAGCCCGGTGAGCACCTCGTCGGTGTCCGCGCCGTGCGGCCGGCCTGCCCAGCGGATGGCGCCCGGCGTCTCGGAAAGCCGGAAGAGGACGTTCTGCATCCGGACCGTTCCCAGCTCGTCGTCCGGGACCTCGGTGATCGAGCCGAGCGCGCGGTACTGCTCGTCCGCCATCACGTCCCGGATGTCCTGCACCGGAGCGACGGCGGCCTCCGCCTTCTCGAAGACGGCGATCACCTCGTCCCTGTCGTGCCGGGCGATCCAGCCGCCCACCGCCGCGTCCAGCTCGTCGGCGTGCGCCGCGCGGCCGGCGCCCGTGGCGAACCACGGCTCGCCGGCCAGCTCGGGCCTGCCCACCAGCCGCAGCACCCGCTCCGCGACGGACTGCGCCGACGCGGAGACCGCGACCCACCGCCCGTCGGCGGTGCGATAGGTGTTGCGCGGCGCGTTGTTGGGGGAGCGGTTGCCGGTCCGCGGCTGGACGTAGCCGAGCTGGTCGTACCAGAGGGGCTGCGGCCCCAGGACGGTCAGCAGCGGCTCGATGATCGCCATGTCGACGACCTGCCCGCGGCCGGTCGCCTCCCGCCCGCGCAGCGCGGCCATCACGGCGTACGCGGTGGTGAGCGCGGCGATCGAGTCGGCCAGACCGAAGGGCGGCAGCGTCGGCGGCCCGTCCGCCTCACCGGTGAGCGCGGCGAACCCGCTCATCGCCTCGGCGAGGGTGCCGAACCCCGGCCTGCGGGCGTACGGGCCGAACTGGCCGAAGCCGGTGACCCGGGCCAGCACCAGCCGGGGGTTGGCCGCGGACAGCTCGTCCCAGCCCAGCTCCCACTTCTCCAGCGTGCCTGGCCGGAAATTCTCGACGACGACATCGGCGCCGGCGGCCAGCCGGAGCAGCACCTCGCGGCCACCAGGGTCGGCGAGGTCGAGGGTGAGGTTCTTCTTGTTGCGGCCGAGCAGCTTCCACCACAGGCCCACGCCGTCCTTGGCCGGGCCGTGGCCGCGCGACGGGTCGGGCCGCCGGGGATGCTCCACCTTGATCACCTCGGCGCCGAAGTCGCCGAGCAGGGTCGCGGCGAGCGGCCCGGCGAACAACGTGGCCAGATCGAGCACCCGCAGCCCCGACAGCGGACCGGGTACGGGAGGGGTGTGCGGCGCGGTCATGGCAGGGATACCTCCGGTCGGTGGGGGCGGGGGACGGCGAGCGCCGCGGTGCGCCGGGCGAGGGTGTCGAAGCCGATGCCGTCCAGACCGCCGACGGTCGTGGCGAGCCGGTTGCCCAGCGGCGCCGTCCAGCGGTCAGGGAGCGCGCCGGGGTCACCGGCCAGCAGTCCGGCGACCGAACCGGCCGTCGCGCCGTTCGAGTCGGTGTCCCAACCGCCTGACACGGCACGGCAGATGGACCCGGAGAATTCGCCGTCGGCGTGGGTGAGGGCGGCGGCCAGCAGCGCGGCGTTCGGTACCGCGTGCACCCAGTGGTGGTGCCCGTAGGCGGCGTGCAGGCGGTCGACGACGCCCGTGAAGCCGTCCGGTGTGCCGGTGGGCTCCTCGCGGGCGGCGGCGATGCCGAAGCGGACGGCGCGGGCCAGCCGGGAGCGGGCGGGGACGACGGCGAGGCCGGCGCGCAGGGCACCGTGCACATCGCAGGCGCCGCCCGCGGCCTCGGCGACTGTGGCGGCGGCGAACATCGCGCCGTACACGCCGTTCGCCGTATGGCTGAGGACGGCGTCCCGCCAGACCTCGGCGGCGGCGCCGTACGGGTCGCCTGGCCGGGTCCAGCCGAAGACGTCGGCGCGGATCTGCGCGCCGATCCACTCGCGGAACGGATTGCGGTGGCGGGCCGTGTCCGGCGGCTCGATGCCGTCCAGCAGATTGCGGTACGCGACGCGCTCGGCGGTGAAGGCGCGGCCCGCGGGCAGCTCGTCCAGCCACAGCCGCGCCACGTCGGCGGTGGTGAAGCCGTGGCCGTGGCGTTCGATGAGGAGCAGGCCGAGCAGCGGGTAGTTGAGATCGTCGTCCTCGGGCATGCCGTGGATGTTCTCGGCGAGTGAGGTGCCGCGGCTGCGGCGGTTCCAGGGGTGGCGGGCGGTGACCGCCGGATCGGTGCCGGCCTCGGTGAAGTAGGACGCGAGCGGCCAGTTGCCGCTCGCGCGGGCCAGTGCGCGGACGCCGTCGAGCGGCAGCTTCTCCACCGGCTTGCCGAGCAGACACCCGACGGCCCGGCCCAGCCAGGCGGCTTCGAGGCGGGTGGGCAGGGGGGTGGGGGTGGCTGTGGGGGAGAGGGGGGTGGTGGGGGCGGGTGGTTCGGCGCCGGAGCGCTCCCCCCACCCCCGAACCCACCCCCGCCCCCTCCCCCGTAGGGGGAGAGGGGGGAGGGGGCGGGGGGAGCCTCGCCCCCTCCCCTCGCGGGCGGCGACGCGGGGCGGCCGTGCGGCGGCGATGGCGTCGAGTGCGGTCGGTTCGTCGGCGGCCAACGGTGAGGGGAGCTGGGCGAGTTCGTCGAGGAGGTGGTGGGCGAGGGTGCGGAGCGCGGGGTCGGCGGGGGCGGGGGAGGCGCCGGCCCGTTCGGGGGGCGGTGGGCCGCCGGCGGCCTGCCAGCGGCGGGCGAGTGCGGTGGCGTCCCGTCCGTCCTCGGCCGCCTGGCGCAGTTCGTGTCCGATGAGGTCTTCGGGCTGCACCCAGGTCAGCCGGAGGGGAGGGGGAGGTGTGGCTGAAGGGTGAACTGCGGTGTGGGGGAGGGGAGTTGACGGAGGGGGAGTGGTCGCAGGGGTGGTGGCTGTGGGGCCCGTGGTTCCGGGTGTTCGTCGTGTCACCACCCGGAACGATCCGTGGCGGCTGTGCCAGAGATCGCCGGGGCCGCGTCCCGTGCCGGTGGGGCGACCGGGCATCATGCCTCCGCCAGCGCGCCGAACGCCCGCTCGTGGGCCAGGCGGCGGGCCCGGTCCCGGGCGAAGACCTCGCGGGCCACCGCGGCCAGGGCGTGGGCCGGGGCCGTCAGGTCGAGGCGGCTGGCGCGGGCGACCTCGGCGCTCCATGCGGCGGGCACCGCGGCGGCGCCGTGCAGTGCGCCGGCGAGTGCGCCGCTCATGGTGGCGATCGAGTCGCAGTCCCTGCCGTAGTTGACGGAGCCGAGGACGGCGCGCCGGTAGTCGCCGTCGGCGACCAGCAGCATGCCGAGGGCGATGGGCAGTTCCTCGATGGCGTGCAGCCGGGACGGGCGGCGGGCGCCCAGGGAGGGGCTGCGGTAGTCGGGGCCCACGGTGTCGAACGGCGCGACGGCAGCCCGCAGGGCCATGCGCGCCGCTGTGGTGCCGGTGTGCGGGGCCGCGGCTTCGCAGACCGCTTCGATGGCGGCGCGGGTGCCGTCCTTGGCCAGCCGCAGTGCTGCGTCGGCGACGGATGCCGCGGTGGCGCCGGGGGTGCAGGCGGCGGCCACCGCCGCGGCGAAGACGCCGGCGGCCTCGCGTCCGTAGGAGGACTGGTGGGCGCCCGCGATGTCCAGCGCTTCGGCGTAGGCGCCGGGTGGGTTTCCCGCGTTGACGAGGCCGACCGGTGCCATGTACATCGCGGCGCCGCAGTTGACGATGTTTCCCACGCCGGCCTCCCGCGGGTCCACGTGTCCGTAGTGCAGCCGGGCCACGATCCACTTCTCGGCGAGGAAGAGGCGCTGCAACGGCAGGGCTTCGGCCTCCAGTTCGGGGATCCAGCGGGGGGTGCCGATGAGGTCGGGTACGAGGTGGTCGGCGACGGCGTAGGCGTCGATGTGGTCGCGGACGGTCGTGTAGACGCGTACCAGGGCGTGTGTCATGAGGGTGTCGTCGGTGACGTGCCCGTCGCCCTTGTGGTACGGCGCGATGGGGCGGGCGGTGCGCCAGTCGGCGTGGAACGGGCCGACGATGCCCTCGACCCGGCCGCCGTGCCGTGCGGCGATCTGTTCCGGTGTGCAGCCCTCGACGGGCCCGCCCAGCGCGTCGCCGACCGCCGCGCCGACGAGGCATCCGGTGACGCGGTCGGTGAGCGGTTCGGCCGCGGGGGCGGCGGGTTGCGGGGTGGCCGGGGCCGGGTGGTGCGTGGTGGGGGTCATGTGCGGGTGAGTCCTTCCGCGGTGGGGCGGGTGGTGGCGGGTGGTGCCAACGGGCTTTCGGGTGCGGTCAGTTCGCTGCCGGCCAGCAGTGCCGCCAGGTCGACGAGGTCGGTGCCGGCGAGCCGGGGCAGGGCGCAGCCGGACAGCACCCGGCAGGCGTCGCGCCAGCTGTCGGGGATCGCGGGGGCGCCGCCCAGTGCGCCGGTCAGTGCTCCGGCGAGTGCGGGGGCCGAGTCGGCGACCCGGGACAGGCAGGCGGCGGCGGGGACGGCTTCGGTGACCTGGCCGCCGGCGGCGTGGGCCAGGGCGAGGGCGACGGGGACGGTTTCGGCGGCGGCGATGCCGTAGCTGTAGACGTGGTCGACGATTTCGTGTTCCAGCACGGGGACGAGGGCGAACGCGTGCCCGGGGCGGCCGGAGCGTGCGCCGGCGCAGGCGCGGGCCAGGTGCAGGGCGTGCAGGGTGTTGCGCCGGATTTCGGTGCCGTCGGGGAGTTGGTCGACGGCGGCGGTCAGGCAGGTGCCGACGGGGGCGCCGCCGAGTGCCGTGGCGATGGCGGCGGCCATCGCGCGGGCGCCGTGCACGCCGTCGCCGTCCTGGGTGTAGCGGGCGTCGTATGCGGCGAGTTCGGCTGCGGGGCCGGGTGCGCCGGGGTGGACGACGGCGAGTACGGCGGCCCGTACGCAGGCGGCGTCGTCGAAGAAGTGCGGGTTGTCGTGGCCGGTGGCGGGTGGCCGCAGCCCGGCGGCCAGGTTGCCGAGTCCGGCGCGTACGGAGATGCGGGCGCGCAGCGGGAGTACGGCGGATTCCACTTCGGGTGCGCGGTCGGCGGCTGCGGCGATCTCGGCGGCGAGGCCGTTCCAGGCGAGGTCGATGGCGGCGCGCATCCGCAGGTCCCTGCCGAGGTCGCTGAGCGGGGCGCCGGCGGCGGTGAGGACCGAACTCGCGGTGAAGGCGGCCCATTCGGCGTCGTCGGACGGGCCGAGCCGCAGGGGTTCGGGCGGCTGGTTGAGTGCGATCGGGACCGGCAGGGTGGTGGTGGCGTTCTGTTCGGCGAAGGTGTCGAGTTCGCGGGTGAGGCGGCGGGTCCATTCGGGCATCCGTGCGGCGCGGTGGCGGGCGGCCGGCCAGCCCGCCGCGTCGCCGGCGGCGAGTCCGATGAGCAGTCCTTCGATGCGGGAGTGGGTGTCGGGGGGCGCCGCCTGCGGCGTGCCGTGCGCGGGTGCGGGGCAGCGGGTGGCGGGTTCGTCGGGGCCGGTGCGGGCTCCGGGGGGCCGGGGAGCTGCGGCGGGCAGGGGCGCCGTGCGGGGTGGTTCGTGGGTCATCGGGCCGCCGTTCCGGCCTCGTCGGCCGAGGTGCCGGGTGCCAGCAGGCCGGCGATGTCGAGGACGTGGTAGCCGGCCATCGACGGCAGGCAGCTGCCGCGTACCGGTCCGATGGCGCGGGCCCAGGGGGCGGGGATGGCCGCGGTGCCGCCGAGTGCGCCGGCCAGTGCGCCGGCGACGGCGGCGGTGGTGTCGGCGTCCCGGCCCATGTTGACGGCGGTGAGCACCGATGCGGAGAAGTCGCCGCGGGCCGCGGCGAACGCGCCGAAGGCGAGGCCGACGGCTTCGGGTGCCAGGTCGGTCCAGGGGTAGCCGCCGATGACGACGGCGGAGCGCACCGCGCGTTCGGTGCCGAGCTGGGTGAGGTCGGGGTCGTGGCGGGAGCGCTGGGCGGCGCCGACGGCCCGGCGCAGGGAGCGGGCGGTCCAGGAGTCCTCGGGGACGACGGAGAGCGCGGCGGCGATCACGGCGTCGGTGGAGCGGGCGACCATCGCGGTGGCGACCCCGGCGGCGACCGCCCGGCCGCCGTAGATGCCTTCGCCGTCGTGGCTGACGGTGCCGTCGATGGCGACCAGCCGGGCGGCTTCGGCGGGGCGTCCGGCGGCGAACACGCCGAACGGGGCGGCGCGCATGGCGAGGCCGTCGCTCCAGGCGTGCCGGTGCTGGGCGGAGATGGGGGCGGCGAGTCCGCGGCGCAGGTTCTCCAGCGTGCCGCGTTCGCTGAATCCGGCGCCGCGGAACGGGCCTTCGTCGCGGTCGGCGATCCACTGGTGCCAGGCGTTCTCGACGTCGGCGACGGTCAGCGCCGAGCCGTGTGCGGCGAGCAGCAGTCCGGAGAAGATCGCGTATTCGGTGTCGTCGGTGCCGGCCGGGTCCTCATCGACGAAGCCTTCGATGCGGCCCCAACGGCGGCGGATCTGGGACGGTTTCATGTTTTCCGCGGGGGCGCCGAGCGCGTCGCCGACGGCGAGCCCGAGCATCGCGCCGCGTGCCCGGTCGGGTGCGGCGGCCGGGGTGCGGGGCCGGGGTGCGGGGTCTGCGCCGGCGGGCGGGGGTTTCGCGGGCGGGGGATGGGGAGCGCTCATGGGCGTGCCCTTCTGTGGTGCGGACCGGACCGCTGTCCGGTATCCGTGCCACGCCGGGGGCCCGCTCTCCTGCCCGGGGTGCCAGGGTCACCCGGTCGTGTCACCCGAACGGCGCCGTGCGGCGGCCCGTGGTGCTGCCGAGGGGCCCTGGTGACCAGGATCTCAAGGAGATCCTTTAGGAGAAACCGCAGGTCAGAGAGGTAAGTTCGGCCTTCCTTGCTAGCGGCGGACGGGTCTTGCCGCCTACTTTCGATGTGTTGGAGGGGGAAGTGCCGATAGCGGCCCACACCTCGCTGAAGGGAGTAGGTCCCGCATGTCTGTCATAGGAGTCATGGACGCTTCGGCGCCGACCCACGTAGCCCACCGCGACAACCACACGCACCGTGACGTCAACGGCGGCTGGCTGCGCCCCGCCGTCTTCGGAGCGATGGACGGCCTGGTGTCGAACCTCGCGCTGATGACCGGTGTCGCGGGTGGCGCGGTGTCCCAGCAGACGCTGATCATCACCGGCCTGGCGGGGCTTGCGGCCGGTGCCTTCTCGATGGCGGCGGGTGAGTACACGTCGGTCGCCTCGCAGCGCGAACTGGTCCTCGCGGAGCTGGACATCGAGCGGGGTGAACTGCGGGCGCACCCCAAGGACGAGCGGGACGAGCTGGCCGCCCTGTACGAGTCCCGCGGGGTCGAGCCCGGCCTTGCCGGGCAGGTCGCCGACCAGCTGTCGAAGGACCCGGAGCAGGCGCTGGAGATTCACGCGCGCGAGGAATTGGGTATTGACCCGTCGGACCTTCCTTCGCCCATGGTGGCCGCGGTTTCTTCCTTTGGTTCATTTGCATTGGGCGCGCTTTTGCCTGTGCTTCCTTACCTGCTGGGGGCTTCTGCATTGTGGCCCGCGGTGCTTCTCGCGCTGCTCGGACTCTTCGCTTGCGGGGCGGTCGTGGCACGGGTGACGGCCAGGTCGTGGTGGTTCAGCGGGCTGCGGCAGCTGGCTCTCGGTGGCGCGGCTGCCGGTGTGACGTACATCCTGGGAACGGTGTTCGGAACCGTCGTAGGGTGACGCGCCATGCGGGCCGGCACATAATTAACGCGTTACCCGGCGGTTTCATCGTGTTGACGACCGGGCATAAGGCCGAGGCGTCACGGGCAATGTCGCTCGGTGCACGCCACGCTTTCGGATCGCTTTGTCCGTCCGCGTCCCTGACTCGCCGCCCCGTGCGGTGTCCGCATGCTGGAAGGCTCTATCCGCTTTTCGAGAAGCGGGCCATCCTGTAACCTGCACGAAATTTCGCGGAGGGCCAACGTCGTCCCTCGGCAATACCTTTGCCACGACGACGTTGGGAGAGCCGATGCGTTCCGCGTCCACGCACTCCGCGACCACCGGCAGCGCCAGCGCCGCATGGTCGCCCATGGACGGGCGCCCCGCCCAGCAGGGGATGTACGACCCGCGCAACGAGCACGATGCCTGTGGCGTCGGCTTCGTGGCCACCCTCACCGGCGAGGCCAGCCACGCGCTGGTCGAGCAGGCGCTCACCGTCCTGACGAATCTGGAGCACCGCGGCGCCACCGGCTCCGAGCCCGACTCGGGCGACGGCGCGGGCATCCTGCTCCAGGTGCCGGACGCGTTTTTGCGGGAGAACGTCACCTTCGCGCTTCCCGAGGCCGGCGGGTACGCCGTCGGCATCGCCTTCCTCCCGGCAGATGCCCAGGATGCGGCCGAAGCGGTCTCGCGCATCGAGACGATGGCCGGGGAAGAGGGCCTGGACGTCCTGGGCTGGCGGGTCGTCCCGGTCGCCCCGCAGCTCCTCGGCAACGGCGCCCGCGCCACCATGCCGGCCTTCTCCCAGCTGTTCGTCGCGGACACGGACGGCGCCGCCGGCACCGGACTCGCCCTGGACCGCAAGGCGTTCGCGCTGCGCAAGCGCGCCGAGCGGGAGGCCGGGGTCTACTTCCCCTCGCTCTCCTCCCGGACCGTCGTCTACAAGGGCATGCTGACCACCGGGCAGCTGGAGCCGTTCTTCCCCGACCTGTCCGACCGCCGCTTCGCCACGGCCATCGCCCTGGTCCACTCGCGGTTCTCCACCAACACCTTCCCGAGCTGGCCGCTGGCCCACCCGTACCGCTTCGTCGCGCACAACGGCGAGATCAACACGGTCAAGGGCAACCGCAACTGGATGCGCGCCCGCGAATCGCAGCTGGCGTCGAAGCTCTTCGGGGAGCGCGACCTGGAGCGGATCTTCCCCGTCTGCACCCCGGACGCCTCCGACTCCGCCTCCTTCGACGAGGTGCTCGAACTGCTGCACCTCGGCGGCCGGTCGCTGCCGCACTCGGTGCTGATGATGGTCCCCGAGGCGTGGGAGAACTCCCCGGCCATGGACCCGGCCCGCCGCGCCTTCTACCAGTACCACTCCACGATGATGGAGCCCTGGGACGGCCCGGCCTGCGTCACCTTCACCGACGGCACCCAGGTCGGCGCGGTCCTGGACCGCAACGGCCTGCGCCCCGGGCGGTACTGGGTCACCGACGACGGCCTGGTCGTGCTCTCATCCGAGGTCGGCGTCCTCGACATCGACCCCGCCAAGGTCGTCCGCAAGGGCCGCCTCCAGCCCGGCCGGATGTTCCTCGTGGACACCGCCGAGCACCGCATCATCGAGGACGACGAGATCAAGGCGCAGCTCGCCGCCGAGAAGCCGTACCAGCAGTGGCTGGACGAGGGCCTGATCGACCTCGCCGACCTGCCCGAGCGTGAGCACATCGTGCACACCCACGCCTCGGTCACCCGCCGCCAGCAGACCTTCGGCTACACCGAGGAAGAGCTGCGGGTGCTGCTCGCGCCGATGGCCAAGGCCGGCGCCGAGCCGATCGGCTCGATGGGCACCGACTCGCCGATCGCCGCGCTCTCCGACCGCCCCCGGCTGCTCTTCGACTACTTCACCCAGCTCTTCGCACAGGTCACCAACCCGCCGCTGGACGCCATCCGCGAGGAACTCGTCACCTCGCTGATCTCCTCGCTCGGCCCCCAGGGCAACCTCCTGGAGCCCACCGCGGCCTCCTGCCGCAGCGTGACCCTGCCGTTCCCGGTCATCGACAACGACGAGCTGGCCAAGCTCATCCACATCAACGCCGACGGCGACATGCCCGACATGAAGGCCGTCACGCTCGCCGGCCTCTACCGGGTCTCCGGCGGCGGCGCGTCGCTGGCCGCCCGGATCGCCGAGATCTGCGCCGAGGCGGACGCCGCCATCGACGACGGCGCCCGGCTGATCGTGCTCTCCGACCGCCACTCCGACGCCGAGCACGCCCCGATCCCCTCACTGCTGCTCACCGCCGCGGTCCACCACCACCTCATCGCCACCAAGGAACGCACCCAGGTCGGCCTGCTGGTCGAGGCGGGCGACGTGCGCGAGGTGCACCACGTCGCGCTGCTCATCGGCTACGGCGCCGCCGCGGTCAACCCCTACCTCGCCATGGAGTCCGTCGAGGACCTGGTGCGGGCCGGTACGTTCCTGCCGGGCACGGACGCCGAAGGGGCCATCAGGAACCTCATCAAGGCGCTCGGCAAGGGCGTCCTGAAGGTCATGTCCAAGATGGGCATCTCGACCGTCGCCTCCTACCGCGGCGCGCAGGTCTTCGAGGCCGTCGGCCTGGACGAGGAGTTCGTCGGCAGGTACTTCCAGGGCACCGCCACCAAGATCGGCGGCGCCGGGCTCGACGTCGTCGCCAAGGAGGTCGCGGCGCGGCACGCCAAGGCGTACCCGGTCTCCGGCATCGCCGCCACGCACCGCGCGCTGGACATCGGCGGCGAGTACCAGTGGCGCCGCGAGGGCGAGCCGCACCTCTTCGACCCGGACACCGTCTTCCGGCTCCAGCACTCCACCCGCTCGCGCCGCTACGACATCTTCAAGCAGTACACGGAGCGGGTGAACGAGCAGTCCGAGCGGCTGATGACGCTGCGCGGCCTGTTCGGCCTGAAGTCGGGGAAGAACGGCACGTCCGAGCGGCCCCCGGTCCCGCTCGACGAGGTCGAGCCGGCGTCCGAGATCGTCAAGCGCTTCTCCACCGGCGCGATGTCCTACGGGTCGATCTCCCGCGAGGCGCACGAGACCCTCGCCATCGCCATGAACCAGCTGGGCGGCAAGTCCAACACCGGTGAGGGCGGCGAGGACCCGGAGCGCCTGTACGACCCGGCGCGCCGCTCGTCCATCAAGCAGGTCGCCTCCGGCCGCTTCGGTGTGACCAGCGAATATCTCGTCAACTCCGACGACATCCAGATCAAGATGGCGCAGGGCGCCAAGCCGGGCGAGGGCGGCCAGCTGCCGGGCCACAAGGTCTACCCGTGGGTCGCAAGGACCCGGCACTCGACGCCGGGCGTGGGGCTCATCTCCCCGCCGCCGCACCACGACATCTACTCCATCGAGGACCTCGCCCAGCTCATCCACGACCTGAAGAACGCCAACCCCCGGGCGCGCATTCACGTCAAGCTGGTGTCCGAGGTCGGCGTCGGAACCGTCGCCGCGGGCGTCTCCAAGGCGCACGCCGACGTCGTCCTCATCTCGGGACACGACGGCGGAACGGGCGCGTCACCGCTCACCTCGCTCAAGCACGCGGGCGGCCCCTGGGAGCTGGGACTCGCCGAGACCCAGCAGACGCTGCTGCTCAACGGCCTGCGCGACCGCATCGTCGTGCAGACCGACGGCCAGCTCAAGACCGGCAGGGACGTCATCATCGCCGCCCTGCTGGGCGCCGAGGAGTTCGGTTTCGCGACCGCTCCGCTGGTCGTCTCCGGCTGCGTCATGATGCGCGTCTGCCACCTGGACACCTGCCCGGTGGGCATCGCCACCCAGAACCCGGCGCTGCGCGAGCGGTTCAGCGGCAAGGCCGAGTACCTCGTCAACTTCTTCGAGTTCATCGCCGAAGAGGTCCGCGAGCTGCTGGCCGAGCTGGGCTTCCGGAGCCTGGACGAGGTCATCGGCCGCGCCGAGATCCTCGACACCACACAGGCCGTCGACCACTGGAAGGCCCAGGGCCTGGACCTGGCACCGCTGCTGCACGTGCCGGAGCTGCCCGACGGCGCCGTCCGCCACCAGGTCACCGTCCAGGACCACGGCCTGGCGAAGGCCCTGGACAACGAGCTGATCAAGCTCGCCGCCGACGCGCTGTCCGCCGACACCGCCGAGGCCGCCCAGCCGGTGCGCGCCCAGGTCGCCATCCGGAACATCAACCGGACCGTCGGCACGATGCTCGGCCACGAGGTCACGAAGAAGTTCGGCGGCGCGGGGCTGCCCGACGACACCATCGACCTCACCTTCACCGGCTCGGCCGGCCAGTCCTTCGGCGCGTTCCTGCCGCGCGGCGTCACGCTGCGCCTTGAGGGCGACGCCAACGACTACGTCGGCAAGGGCCTGTCCGGCGGCCGGATCGTGGTCCGCCCGGACCGCGGCGCCGACCACCTCGCCGAGTACTCCACCATCGCGGGCAACACCCTCGCCTACGGCGCGACCGGCGGCGAGCTGTACCTGCGCGGCCGGGTCGGCGAACGGTTCTGCGTCCGCAACTCCGGCGCGACGGTGGTCTCCGAGGGCGTCGGCGACCACGGCTGCGAGTACATGACCGGCGGCAACGCGGTCGTCCTGGGCGAGACCGGCCGCAACTTCGCGGCCGGCATGTCCGGCGGCTACGCCTACGTCATCGACCTCGACCCGGCCCACGTCAACAAGGAACTGGCCGACGCCGTCCACGCGTTGGACGAGGCCGACAAGCAGTGGCTGCACGACGTCGTGCGCCGCCACCAGGAGGAGACCGGCTCGACCGTCGCCGCGAAGCTCCTCGCCGACTGGGATGGAGCCGCGGCCCGCTTCAGCAAGGTCATCCCGCCCACCTACCAGGCAGTGCTCGCCGCCAAGGACGCCGCCGAGCTGGCCGGACTCTCCGAGTCCGCGACCCACGAGAAGATGATGGAGGCGGCGACCCATGGCTGACCCCAAGGGCTTCCTGAACCACGACCGCGAGGTCGCCACGACCCGCCCCGTCGAGGAACGCGTCAAGGACTGGAACGAGGTCTACCAGCCCGGCTCCCTGCTGCCGATCATCAGCAAGCAGGCGTCCCGCTGCATGGACTGCGGCATCCCCTTCTGCCACAACGGCTGTCCGCTGGGCAACCTCATCCCCGAGTGGAACGACTACGCCTGGCGGGACGACTGGAGCGCGGCCAGCGAGCGGCTGCACGCGACCAACAACTTCCCGGAGTTCACCGGGCGGCTGTGCCCCGCGCCGTGCGAGGCGGCCTGTGTGCTGGGCATCAACCAGCAGCCCGTCACCATCAAGAACGTCGAAGTCACCATCATCGACAAGGCGTGGGACAGCGGTGACGTCACCCCGCAGCCGCCCGAGCGGCTCTCCGGCAAGACCGTCGCCGTCATCGGCTCGGGCCCTGCCGGACTCGCCGCCGCCCAGCAGCTGACCCGGGCGGGCCACACCGTCGCCGTCTACGAGCGCGCCGACCGGCTCGGCGGGCTGCTGCGCTACGGCATCCCCGCGTTCAAGATGGAGAAGAGCCACATCAACCGCCGCATCGAGCAGATGCGGGCGGAGGGCACCAAGTTCCGTACCGAGATGGAGATCGGCCGGGACATCGACGCGAAGAAGCTGCGCAAGCGCTACGACGCCGTGGTGATCGCGGCGGGTGCCACCACCTCCCGTGACCTGCCGGTGCCCGGACGCGAACTGAACGGCATCCACGCCGCGATGGAGTACCTGCCGCTGGCCAACAAGGTGCAGGAGGGCGACCTGACCGTCGCCCCGATCAGCGCCGAAGGCAAGCACGTCGTGGTCATCGGCGGCGGCGACACCGGCGCCGACTGCGTCGGCACCGCCCACCGCCAGGGCGCCGCGTCCGTCACCCAGCTGGAGATCATGCCCAAGCCGGGCGATGAGCGGAACCCGGGCCAGCCCTGGCCGACGTTCCCGATGCTCTACAAGGTCACCTCCGCGCACGAGGAGGGCGGCGAGCGGGTCTACTCCGTCTCCACCACCCACTTCGAGGGCGACGAGGACGGCAACGTCCAGTGGCTGCACCTGATCGAGGTGGAGTTCAAGGACGGCAAGCTGGAGCAGAAGCCGGGCACGGAGCGCCGCATCCCCGCCCAACTGGTCACCCTGGCCATGGGGTTCACCGGCACGGACCAGGCCAATGGCATGGTCGAGCAGTTCGGCCTGGAGCTGGACGCGCGCGGCAATGTCGCCCGCGACGCGGAGTTCGCCACCAACGTGCCCGGCGTGTACGTCGCCGGTGACGCGGGCCGCGGCCAGTCCCTCATCGTCTGGGCCATCGCCGAGGGCCGCTCGGCCGCCCAGGGCGTGGACCGCTTCCTCACCGGAGCCAGCGCCCTGCCGGCTCCCATCAAGCCGACGGACCGCGCACTGACCGTGTAGCGATCCGTCCCCCGCTGTCCCGCACAACGTCGTGCGGCGGCATGGGACCGGGGAGAATCCCGGCCCCCGTACCGCGGCGCCTGTCCCCCTCCCCGACCGGAGGGCAGGCGCCGCGCGTCGTTCCCGGGCACGTCCCGGTGCCCGCCCCGGTCAGTCCGCGCCCACCTGCCCGATCCGGTCGTCGCCGAGCCGCTGCTGGGCATCGCGCAGCAGGATCCGCAGCAGTCCGGCCAGCTGGTCCTGCTGCTCGTCGGTGAGCGCGTCGAGCAACTCCGTCTCGCGGCCCAGGACTTGGTCGACGGTCGCCTCGACCCGCTCGTGGCCCGCCGCCGTCAGCCGCACCAGCACGCTGCGCGGCCTGCCCTCGCCGGGCTCGCGGGTGACCAGGCCCTCGCGCTCGGCGCGCGCCACCCGCTGCGAGACGGCGCCCGCGGTGACCAGGCAGCGGCGGGCGAGTTCCCTGGTGGTGAGGGCGTAGGGCTCGCCGCCGCGCCGCAGCACGCTCAGCAGGTCGAGGGTGGCCGGGTCCACGCCGGCCCGCGCCAGCACCCGGCGGCGGTTGTCGCCGAACAGCTTGGCCAGCTGCCACAGGGGCGTGACGATCCCGATCGAGGAGACCGGGGTGCCGGGCCGCTCGCGCTGCCAGGCTGCGGCGATCTCCTCGACGGGGTCCGTGCCGGCGCCGGCCGCGGGGTCGCCGTGGCCGTCCTGATGCTTCGGTGTGCTTGCCACCCGACCTCCTGGAAGTGTTATGTTCAGCTCTAAATTTAGCCCTGAATTTAGAGCTGAACGAACAGAGT
Source organism: Streptomyces sp. NPDC048644 (assembly GCF_043199105.1). Taxonomy (NCBI): domain Bacteria; kingdom Bacillati; phylum Actinomycetota; class Actinomycetes; order Kitasatosporales; family Streptomycetaceae; genus Streptomyces; species Streptomyces sp. NPDC048644. Next base: position 231,876 of record NZ_JBICVO010000001.1, on the reverse strand, counting down.
GGAGCTCATCGTATGACACGCACCATCCTGGTCACCGGTGGCGGTACGGGCATCGGCCGGGCCGTCGCCCACCACTTCGCCGCGGCGGGCGACAGCGTCGTCGTCACCGGACGCCGCCCCGGACCCCTCAAGGAGACCGCGGACCGTGCCGGCATCCGCGCGGTGACCTGCGACCACACCGACCCCGCGGCCCTGGCCGCACTCCTCGACACGCTCCCCGCACGCATCGACGTACTGGTCAACAACGCGGGCGGCAACACCGACTTCCAGACCGACGGGGCCGACGACCTCGCCGCCTACGCCCGCGACTTCCGCGCCAACCTCGACGCCAACCTGCTCACCGCCGCACTGACCGTCCGCGCCCTGGACGCGCGGCTCACGGACGGCGGCGCTGTGGTGCACATCGGCTCGATCGCCGCCGACACCGGGGCCGGATCCTACGGCGCGGCCAAGGCGGCACTCGCCGCCTGGAACTCCGGACTGGCCGCCGCGCTCGGCCCGCGCGGCATCACCGCCAACGTCGTCTCGCCCGGCTACATCGCCGACACCGAGTTCTTCCACGGGCAGCTCCCCGAGGAACGCCGCCGGACCCTCATCGACGCCACGCCGACGGGACGCCCCGGCGTGCCCGCGGACATCGCGGGCACCGTCGCGTTCCTCGCGTCCCCCGCGGCCCGGCACCTCACCGGGCAGGTGCTGCACGTCAACGGGGGGGCCCACCGCACCCGTTGACGTGCCGCCGTCACTCCTCGCCCGCCACCAGACGGGCCGGGAAGCCGCCGGTGGCGACCGGGCCCCAGCGCAGCGGCGTCACCCGGATCAGCGACTTGCCCTGGGTGCGCATCGCCTCGCGGTACTCGTCCCAGTCCGGGTGCTCGCCGGAGATGTTGCGGAAGTACTCGACCAGCGGCTCGATCGAGTCCGGCACATCGAGCACCTCGGCCTCGCCGTCGATCTGCACCCACGGCCCGTTCCACTCGTCGGACAGCACGATCACACTGGCCGACGGCGCCCTGCGGACGTTGCGGACCTTGGCGCGCTCCGGATACGTCGACATCACCAGACGCCCGGAGTTGTCCACGCCGCAGGTCAGCGGCGACCCCTGCGGGGTGCCGTCGGAGCGGCGGGTCAGCAGGATGGCGCGGTGGCGCGGGCGGACGAACTCCAGCAGCTCCGGCAGTTCGACGCGGGTGGCACGGGCGATGGAAGGGCTCATGCGGGAAGGGTAGTTGCTGCCCGGCCGATGGCCCGTCGTTCGGGCCTGCTTGTCCGATCGGCTTCCAGATGTGTCCGCGCACAGGGGCCCATGCGGTCCGGGTCGCCGGTCGGAGACGCTTTTCTTTTTCCGGCACCTTACGGGCAGTGTCATCGTCCAGGCGAGTTAAATTCACACCATCCGCGTTCGCAAAATATTCGCAAGGGAACCCTCTTCTTGTAAAAAATTCCCGAATGAAGAAGGAGAGATCCGTGGCGAATATTGAAGTGCTGCGCAGTCCCTTTCTGTTCCTTGCGGACGGTCAGCAGCAGACATTTGCGCGCGATTTCGGCAAGAATCCGAATGTATTCGCCTGGATTCGGCCGTGCGTGTACTTCCACCCCTTCACCGATGCGCTCTCCCGGCTCCAGTATGTGTCGGAGTACGCATACTGGGAAGGCAATGATCCGATTCCCCCCTTCTGGGGTGTGGAGCTTCGGGCCACCGGAAACACGCAGTTCGTTATGTTGCTCATGCTTGTCACCGTGTGAAAAAGAGAGGACGGATCAGTTCATGCGCGTTGAAGCGTCGTTTGGTAAAGACGGGAACATCATCGCCCTTGCGGAGATTGTCGAGGAGGGTGACGAGCGTGTCAGGATTCGTCTTGTTCCCAGCGACGACCGCAGGATCGCAGAACTTGAGGTGCCGCCCGAGTACGACGGCCGGCCCTTTGCGGAACTGGCAGCCCGGTTCACAGTGGTAGAAGCACCCGACGGGCCAAAATTCGCACCTCGGTAGTCGTGCCGGCCAGGGGTTGCAGTGCACCTTGACCGGCACAACCGGCCTCTGTCGGTGCGACGGCCCGCACCGGCCGACCGGTGCGGGCCGTACGGCCGGGCCGTCTCCCGCTGGGGGCGCGCACGGTCTACGCGGCGGGCAGTTGCTTGCCGGTGGCCGCGTCCACGATCTTGCGGTCGCCGAGCGCGTCCTTCAGCTTCACCTTGACCTTGTCGGTGTCCAGCTGCGCGGTGCACATCTTCTTCGTCTTGCTCTTCTCGCTCCAGCCGGAGATCACCACCAGCTTCTCCGACTCGCGGACATGCGTGCCGTAATGGGAGTCGCAGGCGCCGTGGCCGACCGTCACCGTCAGCTCCCGCGCCTTGGTGTCCTTCGGCCGGTCCGCACCGGCCAGCGGCAGCACCGCGTCGTGGTGCCCGGAGACCGGCTTCACCTTCGGCCAGTCCCGTACGACGGTGTCGGCCCGCTGCTCGAACGGATCCTGCTTCTTCGGCGGCGCGTTGCCCACGGTCTGGGACGTGCCGCCGCCGCACCCGGACAGGGCCGCGGTGCCTGCGGCGGCCAGGGCGATCAGAGCGGCCAGAGTGCGGGCCCCGGCGCGCCGGCCGGTGCCGGTCAGGGCCGTGGTCCGCTGCGCGGTGGTTGTTCGCATGACATGCCTCCTCGGGTCACCGATGGGACGGAGCAGGCGCCGTTCGGGTTCCGGCCCCGTTGCGCCGTGCGCGCAATCCGCCGACGGCGCAAGGCGAGGCAGGGCCGCACGGAGCTGTCTGACGTCCAGGACATGGACACCCTCATACCGGTCACCGAGACCATCTGGCACCTCCCGTTCCCCGTCGGACACGTCTACCTCGTCGCCCTGCCGGGTGACGGCTACGCCGCGGTCGACACGTCGGTACCCGGCTCCGCCCCGGCGATCCTCGACGCGCTGCCCGGCTCGGCGGGCAACCCCGCGACCTGCGGCAGATCGTGCTCACCCACAGCCACATCGACCACATGGGATCGGCCGCCGACCTGGTGGCCGCGACCGGGGCCACCGTGCTGGCCGGCGCCGACGACGTCCCGTACATCAGCGGCGCCGCCCCCGAACCCGTGCCGCCCCTGAGCCCCACCGAACAGGCCCTGTACGAGGGCATCTTCGCCGGGTTCGCCGAGGCCGGACTGCCGCCGCTGCGGCACGTCGGCGTCGATGTCGCGCTGCGCGAAGGGGACACCGTCGACGGCTGGTCCGAGCCGGTCCGGGTGCTGCACGTGCCCGGCCACACACCGGAGCGCGACTGGCTGTGAGCCGCACGGGCCCGGCGCGCCGTCAGGTGTCGCAGTCCAGCAGCGTGTGACACAGCCCGCAGCGGGCCTGGAGCCGGCCGCGGACCGGAACCCGGACGCGTTGCAGGCAGGCGGGGCAGGGGAACGACACCCGCTGCGGCCCCGGGCCCTCGAAGGCGAAGCCGTACTCCCGGTCGGGCGCGGTGCGCTGCGCGTCGTGCGCCGCGCGGCGCGCCCTGGCGTACCGGCGCCTGGCCGCCCAGCCGGCCGCGGCCAGCGGCGGCCTGCGGGCCTCATCCCTGGCCCGCGCCCGCCCCGCCGTGTACGCGTCGTACGCCTGCGGGCTGGTGAACCACGGCGCGGGGTCCTCGCCGAAGAACTCCGCGCGCAGCGCCAGGACGTAGCCGAACTCCTCCGGGGTGAGATAGCCCAGCTTCTGCGAGAGGGGGCCGTGCTCGCGGTAGGCGTCCAGCAGCAGCCAGCCGGCGCCCAGGTAGGCCGTCGCGGTGTCGGTGAGGATCTCGTTGTCGCGGGTGCCGGGGAAGGCCAGGTCCAGGCGGTGCAGATAGACGTGCATCACCTCGTGTGCCAGGGCCGCGCCGATGTCCTTGCGATGTGACCGGAATCGTTCGTTCAGCTCGATGAAGTACTCAGGCCCCGCGGCGAGTTCGACGGAAGCGGCGTGCTCCATCGTCCGGAACGACACCACCATCCGGGCGTCCGGCAGCCGCAGGTGAAGGACCATCGCGCGGGCCACCCGCTGCACCCCCAGATGCAGGTCGTCCGTGTCGTCGAAGGCCACGTCAACGGGGAGCACGCTGGTGTCGAAGGTGCTCACCGTGTCGTACGACAGGCGGCGGTGCAGCGCCGTGAGGGAGGCCCGCACCGTGTCGAGATGCGGGTAGCCGTGTGCGATCTCCCCGCCGGGGGTGCCCGTTGCCACCGGGCCACTCTACGACCGGGCGGGACCGGCCGGTACGGGGCGTACGGGCGGGCGGCGCGGGGGAGTTGGCCGATTACGGACCCTTGTCACCCTGATCGCGTTATCCACATAATCACAGGGCGCTTTACGGACTCATCCCCCACTGGGTCCGGACGCCTTGAAGTGTGCTGCCCTTCTCCACGCGGACTGTCCGGCGGCGCACACCGGCTCCGGTGGGACACGAGCTCGTCATCGACGTGCAACCCCCCACGAAAGGAAGCCCGTTGCGCAGCACCCTGAAGCACCTCAAGAGAACCACCGCCCTCGGCGCGATAGCCCTCGCCGCCTTCAGCCTCCAGCCCGGCACGGCATCCGCCGCCCCCGCGCCCGACCCCTCCGGCGTCCACACCAAGGTCGTCGGCGGCACCAAGGCCGAGCAGGGTGAATTCCCCTTCATGGTCCGGCTGTCGATGGGCTGTGGCGGCGCGCTGTACGCCAAGGACATCGTCCTCACCGCCGCGCACTGCGTCGACGGCAGCGGCCCCAACACCGACATCACCGCCACCGCCGGTGTCGTCGACCTGGAGGACTCCGCCGCCGTCACCGTCAAGTCCAAGGAAGTCCTTCAGGCCCCCGGCTACAACGGCAAGGGCAAGGACTGGGCGCTGATCAAGCTGGAGAAGCCGATCGACCAGCCCACGCTGAAGATCGCGCAGGACGACAAGCTCAACAACGGCGACTTCACCATCGCCGGCTGGGGCGCCGACAAGGAAGGCGGCGACCAGCAGCGCTACCTCCTCAAGGCGACCGTCCCGTTCATCGACGACGCGACCTGCGGCAAGGCGTACGGCGACTCGCTGACCCCGGGCGACGAGATCTGCGCGGGCAAGCTCGACACCGGCGGCGTCGACACCTGCCAGGGCGACTCGGGCGGCCCGATGTTCCGCAAGGACGACGCGGGCGAGTGGCTCCAGGTCGGCATCGTGTCGTGGGGCGAGGGCTGCGCACGGCCCGGCAAGCCCGGCGTCTACAGCGAGGTGAGCACCTTCGCGGCCGACATCCAGAAGGCCGCCGGCGAACTCGGCAGCTGAGCCGGAACCGCGCCGGGGCGCAGGACGGGCGGCGGCCCGCCCTGCGCCACGGCGCGGCCCTGCGTCAAGGAAACGCCGGCCCGCATCCGTTAGTCCAACACCTGTCCCTCCTTTGTCCATAGGCGCGCCCGCCCCACCGGCCGCACGCTGTCCGGCGACAGCAGTGCAGGTGCCGAGGAGGAGACGCGCGTGAACGAACAGACAAAGGGCCGCGGCGGACCCAGCCGCCGCGAAGTCGTCGCCGCCACCGCGCTCGCCTCGGCCGCCACCGCCCTGCCACTCGGCGCCGGTTCGGCGTCCGCCGCACCCCGGGCGGGCGAGGCCGTCCTGCGCTCCCGGGAGCTGACGGTCCGCGTCGCCACCGACTTCCCGCGCATCGTCGCCTACACCGACCGCGCCACCGGCGCCGTCCTGCACGGCCAGGGGACCGCCGTGCACCAGGTCCTGATCGACGGCACCGCCCGCACCCCGCAGGTCACCCACCGCGCCCGCGCCGACCGGGCCGCCTACACCCTCGCCTTCGACGGAGGCACCGAGATCACCGTCGAGATCGCGGTCGCCGGACGGCAGGTCCACTGGCGGGTCACCGGCATCGACGACACCGCGGCGCGGCCCGTCGGCACCCTGGAAATCCCCGGCCTCGCGCTGCTCGCCGTCCGCAGCGACCAGCCCGCCCCGACCCTGCTCGCCGCCCGCATCGACCTCGACAAAGCCACCAGCGGCGACACCCTGGTGCAGGTCACGCCGGACACCGAGCCCGACGAGGCGCCCACCGGATGCGCGTACGCGGTGGTGTCCACCGGTGAACTCGCCGCCGCCGTCGAGACCAACACCGTCCACGACCTGCCGTCCGGCACCACCGCCTGGGAGAACGGCAGACTCCGGCACCAGGTCGTGCGCGGCGACGGCTTCGTCACGGCGCAACTCGGCTGCGGCCAGTGGACGCACCGCGCGGCCGGCGCGCCGTGGGACGCCACCGAACCGCTGCCCTACGCGACGGTCGTCGTCACCGGCGACCGCAACGGCGACGGCAGGACCGACTGGCAGGACGGCGCCATCGCGCTGCGGGACATCATGGTCGTGCCGCGCGGCGCCGACGAGCAGCACCTCCGCGTCGTCCCGCACATCCCCTTCAACTTCGCAGGCCAGGCCACCAACCCGTTCCTCGCCACCCTCGACAACGTCAAACGGATCGCGCTGGCCACCGACGGACTGCGGCAGTTCACCCTCCTCAAGGGCTACCAGTCCGAAGGACACGACTCGGCGCACCCGGACTACGGCGGCAACTACAACACGGGGGCCGGCGGACTCGACGACCTCAACGCGCTGGTGCGGGCCGGCAAGAAGTGGAACAGCGACTTCGCGGTGCACGTCAACGCCACCGAGTCCTACCCCGTCGCGCACGCCTTCTCCGAGAAGCTGGTGGACAAGACCGACGAACAGTGGGACTGGCTCGACCAGTCCTACCGGATCGACGCCCGCCACGACCTGCTCTCCGGCGGCATCGCCACGCGCCTCGCACAGCTGCGCGCACAGACCGACCCCGCGCTCAACATGATCTACTTCGACGTCTTCCGCGAATCCGGCTGGAACTCCGACCGCCTCCAGCGCCACCTGCACGACCAGGGCTGGCAGGTCACCAGCGAATGGGGCCACGGCCTGGAACGCTCCTCGCTCTGGTCGCACTGGGCGAACGAGACCGACTACGGCGCCGACACCTCACGCGGCATCAACTCCCAGCTGATCCGCTTCCTGCGCAACCACCACAAGGACGTCTTCGCCGACAAGTGGCCCACCCTGCTGGGCGCGCCCCGGATGGGCAACTTCGAGGGCTGGGTCGGCAAGACCGACTGGCACGCCTTCACCGACGTCATCTGGCGCGACGCGCTGCCCGCCAAGTACCTCCAGGCGTACCCGATCCGCACCTGGGCCGCGCACGAGATCACTTTCGAAGGGCCGACGAAGACCTCCGTATCCGACGCGGACGGCACCCGGAAGATCACCACCGACGGCCGGCTGGTCTACGACGACGGCCGCTACCTGCTGCCCTGGGAGCCGCGCCTGGCCACCGACCCGGACAAGCTCTACCACTACAACCCGCAGGGCGGCAGCACCCGTTGGACCCTGCCGCGCGGCTGGTCGGACGCCACCGCGGTGTACGCGTACCGCCTCACCGACCAGGGCAGAACCCAGGAACGGCGACTGCCGGTGCGCGGCGGCGCGGTCACCGTCGACGCGGACGCCGGCCACCCCTACGTCCTCCACCGCACCAAGGCCCCGGCGCAGCAGGACCCGCGGTGGGGCGAGGGCACCGGCGTCGGCGACCCGGGATTCCACTCCGGCGGGCTCGACGGCTGGCAGGTGGCCGGGCCCGCCCGCGTCGAGACGAGCACACTCGGCGACTACGAACTGGTCATCGGCGCGGGCGCCGCCGCCTCGGTCAGCCGGCGCCTCGACCGGCTGGCGCCCGGCAGCTACGCCGCGTCCGTACAGGTCGAGGTCGGTCGGGCGGCGGGGGAGCGGCGCCGGGCCGCCCTGGAGGTGCGCACCGCCGACGGGGTCACCGCGGCCAACTGGACCGAGACCTCCACCGCGGGCAACTACATCGCCGCCGACCGCAAGCACGGCACCCGCTTCCAGCGGATGTTCACTCCCTTCACGGTGCCCGACGGCGGCGGCCCCGTCACCCTCGCGCTGACCGCGGCGGCCGGAAACGCGCGGGTGCGCTTCGACAACATCCGGGTGGTGCCCGCCGAGCGCAGCACCAAGCGGGGCACGCCGGTGTACGAGGACTTCGAGCACGTCCCGCAGGGCTGGGGCGTCTTCGTCAAGGGCGACGCGGGCGGCTCGACGGACCCGCGCACCCATCTCACCCAGCGGCACGCGCCGTACACCCGGCGCGGCTGGAACGGCAAGGCGATCGACGACGTCGTGGACGGCGGCCGGTCCCTCAAGTCGCGCGGCGAGAACACCGGGGTCGTCCACCGGACCGTGCCGCACACCGTCCGCTTCCTGCCGGGCCGCCGCTACCGCGTCACCTTCCGCTACGAGAACGAGAAGGCCGGCCAGTACGCCTGGATCACCGCCGTCGACGAGCCCGCGGCCCGCGAACTGAGCCGCCGCCCGCTCCCGGCCGCGACCCAACCCGCCACCCTCGCCTACGAGTTCACCGCTCCCGACCGCGGCGAGGCATGGGTGGGGCTGCGCAAGGTCGGCGACGACGCGAAGGCGGAGTTCGTCCTGGACAGCTTCGAGGTCAGGGAGGTGTGAGGCAGGCGCGCGGGGTTCCGGGGGTCGTCCCGGAACCCCGCACCCGGGCGCTCACGGCACCAGCCGCGGCGCCCCCGGCGTGCCGCCCGGCGGCGGCCCCGCAAGCTCCAGTACCAGCACCTCGTTCGCCCCCTCGCGCAGCACCGGGCCCGGCACGTACAGCGCTTCCTGCGGCCCCACCGACCAGTAGCGCCCCAACGGGAAGCCGTTCACCCACGCGAACCCCCGTGTCCAGCCCGGCAGTTCGAGCATCGCGTCGCCCGCCCCGCCCGCCGGCACGGTGACCGTCCCCCGGTGCAGCCCGCGCGCACCCGGCAGGCCGGGCCCGAACGGCAGCCGCGCCACCGCCGCCGCGTCATCCAGCGCGTCGAGACGCAGCCCGCGGGCCCGTACGCCGTGCAGGAACTGCCGCTCGTGCAGCACCCCGCCGGTGAGGCCCTTGGACTCGGCGAGGCGCGGCCCGTAGTTGACCCGCCCCAGGGACTCCACCCACAGCTCCACCACGGCGGGCCCCGGCACCGGCCCGAGCACCGCGTCCTCGGTGTCGACGACCGGGCCGGGCACCCCGTCCACGAACGTCACCGCACGGTCCCGCAGCCCCCGCACCCGCAGTTCGTACGGGCCGCGCGGCCCGGGGACCGTCAGCCGGTAGCGGACCAGGCCCCGGTCCACGTCCAGTTCCTCGAACGTCGGCGGCACCGCGGCGTGCACCTCGGCACCGCCCAGCGCGTCCGTCACCGCGTCGAGCCCGGCCCACCCCGCCGGCCGTACGGCGGCGGGCGCGCCGAGCACCGGGCAGGGGGCGGGCGGCTCGGGCAGCGGGCCCGGTGCGTGCGGTGCCAGCACCTCGCGGAAGCGGTGGAACTTCTCGGTGGGACGGCCGCGTTCGTCGATCGGCGCGTCGTAGTCGTAGGACGTGACCGTCGGCCGGAGCGGCCCTTCGTGCAGCGGGCCCGCGCGGTTGGCGCCCGCCAGACCGCCGAAGCTGGTGCCGCCGTGCGCCATGTAGAGGTTGACCGAAGCCCCCTGGTCGAGGATCTCGCGCAGCGCGCCGGCCGCCTCCAGCGGATCGCGGGCGGCGGGCCCCGCGCCCCAGTGCGCGAACCAGCCGCACCAGAACTCCATGCACATCAGCGGCCCGTCCGGCTGGTGGCGGCGCAGCACGTCGAACGCCTCGCGCGCGCCCGAACCGAAGTTGACGGTGGCCAGCGCCCCCGGCACGCTGCCGCCGGTCAGCATGTGGTCTTCGGGCCCGTCGGACGTGCACAGCGGCACCGTCACGCCCAGGTCCCGCAGCAGCCCGGCGAGCCACGCGAGATAGGCCGTGTCGGACCCGTAGGACCCGTATTCGTTCTCCACCTGCACCATCAGCACCGGCCCGCCGCGGGTGCACTGGCGGGCGACGACCTGGGGGAGCAGCCGGCGAAACCACGCCTCGACCGCCCGCAGGTACTCCGGGTCGCGGGTCCGCACCCGGCGGCCCAGCGGCCCGGTCAGCCAGTGCGGCAGCCCGCCGTTCTCCCACTCGCCGCAGATGTACGGTCCTGGCCGGACCAGGGCCCGCAGTCCCGCCCGGTCGGCGGCGTCCAGGAAGCGGCCCAGCGCCCCGGTGTCCCGCAGGTCGCCACGGCGCGGTTCGTGCAGGTTCCACGGGACGTAGGTCTCCACGCAGTTGAGGCCCATGGCGCGCAGCATCGCCAGTCGGTGGTCCCACCGGTCCTCGTGCACCCGGAAGTAGTGCAGCGCGCCGGACAGCAGCCGCAGGGGCCGCCCGTCCAGCAGGAAGTCCCGCTCGCCCACCAGGAATTCGCTCACGTCGCCCGCCCCGCCTCTCGTCGGCCCCGCCCGTCCTTGCCGGTCACCTTCGCCCTCTGGCGGTGCGGCGGTCCATGGACAAAGATCGGCGTTGTTTGGACGGAGCGGCGGCCGTGCGGGCGGCGGTGGGAGGTCCCGGGGATGTACCACACCTGGATGCGGTATTTCACGCCGGGCCCGGTGCACCACCGGCTGGGCCTGGTGTGCCTGGGCGTCGGGTTGCAGCACGGTGCGCTGCCCGCGGTGGGGCCGCGGGTCCTGGACCACCACGTCGCCGTTGTCATCAGCGCGGGCCGCGGCTGGTGCACGGGCCCGGACGGGCGGCGGCAGGACGTCACCGCCCCGGCGCTGCTGTGGCTGGTGCCGGGGGTGTCCCACCACTACGGGCCCGACCCGGAGACCGGCTGGGACGAGAGCTTCGTCGACTTCACCGGGCCGGTCGCCGACACGTACACGGAGCTGGGCTACATCGAGCCGGGGCGGCCGGTGGTGCCGCTCACCGACACCGTCGCGGCCCGTACCGCAGTGGGGCGGATCGCGCGGGCGGCGCGGCGCGGCAATCCGCTGCTGGAGGTGGAGGCATCGGCGGCCGTGCACGAACTGCTCGTCGCGCTGCGGCGGGCGCGGGCCGACACCGACGCGGACGGCGATCCGGTGCTCCAGGCGCTGGCCAGGGACGCGTTCCAGCCGCTGTCGGTGGCCGAGCACGCGGCGCGGCACGGCATGAGCCCGGCCGAACTGCGGGTCGCGGTACGGCGTGGGGCGGGGTGCAGTCCCAAGGACTACCTGCTGGGGATCCGGCTGGGGCGGGCCAAGGAACTGCTGGTGGCCACCGAGCTTCCGGTGGCTGCGGTGGCGCGGCGGGTCGGCTACGACGATCCGGCGTACTTCAGCCGGCTGTTCACCCGGCGGGTGGGGACCGCCCCGGTCCGCTTCCGCGCGCGGCAGGGGCGGAGCGTGCCGGGCGGGTGGTCGGACACGGTGCCCGATCCGGATGATCCGCCGGTGGTGAGCGGGCGGGTGGGGTGAGGCGGGGTCGGTGGGGTGCTTGGCGTTGGTGGGTGGGGGTGGGGGGGGGGGGGGGGGGGGGGGGGGGGGGGGGGGGGGGGGGGGGGGGGGGGGGGGGCGGGGCCGCACCGGGTCGTCTCCTCGACGCATGTGCCCTCGGCTACGTGTCAAGAATCCTGCCGGTGTCGGCACCTGTCGCTGCGGGGAGCGACCCGGTGCGGCCCCTCCGACCCACCCGGTCTCGTACACGGCTGACCGCCGGTGGGGGCTCCCTGCGGCCTCGGCCTCCGGCCGCGTTCGTCCCGTACGCGGCTGAATGCTCCCCGCAGGGGGTGCGTTGACGGGAGCGTCCGGGCGTCCGCAGTCGGGTACGCAGGCCGGAGGGGGCGTACCGGGGGCTCCCCGCAGCGACAGGTGCCAACGCCGGCAGCCTCTTCACACGTAGCCGAGGGCACCTGCGTCGAGGAGAGACCCCGGTGCGCCCCCTCCGGCCCCGCGGCACCTCACAGAGGCCGCCCCGGCAGTCCCCACAGACGGCCGGCACGGTATCCGTCACGGACAACTCCCCACGCCCCAGGGCCTGTTCAGGGCGAGACCTCCTCCAGTGGCCGGTCGGTGGTTTCCTCCGCGAAGAGCGCGGCGGTCAGCGCACCGGCCAGCGCCACGGCGCCCAGCGTGACGAAGACCGCGCTCAGACCGGTGCCTCCGGCGTACACCGCGCCGACGATCAGCGGCCCGAGAATGACGCCGAGACGGTTGAGCGCACCGCCGACGCTGCATCCGAGCGCCCGCATCCGGGTCGGGTACAGCTCCGGTGTGTAGAGGTACAGGCAGATGTTGGAGCCGAAGAAGCAGACCGCGGCCAGTGAGGTCCAGACGAGGACCTGGACGGGGGTGCGGGCGCCGAGCGCGGCGAGGACGAGCAGGGTGGCGGCGGTGCCGCCGAGGAACAGGGCGAAGATCCGGCGCCTGCCGACGCGGTCGACGGTGAGCGCCGCCACCAGGCAGCCGAGCAGTCCGGCGACCGAGGTGACGGTGGAGTAGAGCAGCGCGTCGGCCAGACCGAGGTGGAACCGGCTGCCGTAGATGGTCGGCAGCCACGACGAGATGCCGTAGTTCACGAAGTAGCCGGTGAACCAGAGGGCGCCGAGCACGAGCGTACGGCGCCGGTAGCGGCCGGTGAACAGGCCGCGGATGCCGGTGGCGGCGCGCTCGGCGGCGGTGGCGGGGGCCACGGTGCGGGCGTCGGGTGGGGTAGCGGGCGCGGCCGGGGCGTCCGGTGGCGCGTCCGGCAGCGGCGCTCCCGTGGCGGCCTCGACCTTCGCCTCGATCAGCGCCATGGTCGCCTCGGCCTCCCGCATCCGGCCGCGGTCGGCGAGCCAGCGCGGCGATTCGGGGACCTTCCGCTGCACGAGGACGGCGAGCAGCCCGGGGAGCGCGGCCAGGGCGTACATCCAGCGCCAGCCGAGTGCGGGCACGATCCAGGCGGCGCAGAGCGCGCCGATGGTGAGGCCGGCGGGGAAGACCAGTTCGTAGAGGAGGACGAAGCGGCCTCGGCCCAGGCTGCGGGTGATCTCGCTGATGAAGGTGGCGGCGACGGGCACCTCACCGCCGATGGCCAGGCCCTGGACGAAGCGCAGCAGCATGAAGGGGGTGGGCCCGGTGCTGGCGGCGAGCGCGAGGGAGGCGACGCCGGAGACGCCGATGCACAGGGCGATGACCTTGACCCGGCCGATCCGGTCCGCCATCCGGCCGGAGAACAGCGCGCCGATGAGCATGCCGATCGATCCGATGGTCAGGACGAGGGCGGACGAGGCCGTCGACAGGCTCCATTCCTGGCGCAGTTCGGGCATCGCGTAGGCGATGAGCAGTTGGTCGAAGGCTTCGAAGAAGGTGACCACGCCGATGATGACGCGGACGGTGACGTGCCATCGGGACAGCGGAAGTCGTTCGAATCGGGCGGCGATGGCGGCGCGGGCGGCGCCGGTCTCGCGGTCCGGGGAGGCGGCAAGGCTCATCCGGGATTCCTCCAGACCCGCTCGGAAAGCGGGTGAGGGACGAGGGGGAGGGCGGCGGGCGCGGTGTGGGGTGGCCGCTTGATGTCCCGTCCGTAAGTGCAAAGTTTCTAAGCGCTTAAGTTCTACCGATCCGGGGGGTGTGGTCGTCAAGAGGTTGACCAAGGGAACTTTTTCCGCGCTGAGGGGTTGCCAGTAAATAGTTAAGTGCTTAGATTTCTGGCGCTGAAGCAATCAGCGGAACGGGCAGAGCGCTCAAGTCGCCTTCAGGAGGCCGCGGATGACCGTCGAAGAGCCGGCGGGGCACCTGGTGCCCGCACCGGATTCCACTCCGGACGAGGTACTGGTCGCGGGGGAGTGGCGGCGCGGCAACGGCGCCCCGGTCGAAACCGTCGACCCGGCCACCGGCCGCACCCTCGCCGTACTGGCCGGGGCCGACGCCGCCGACGTCGGCGAAGCCGCCCGCCGCGCCGCCGTCGCCGCCGCCGACCCCGCCTGGCGCGAGCTGCCCGCCCACCGGCGCGCCCGGCTGCTGCACCGCATCGCCGAACTGATCGAGGACGGCGCCGGCCGGCTCTGTGCGCTCCAGACCGCCGACACCGGCAAGTGCCGCGCCGAGACCCTCGCCCTGGTGCACAGCGCGGCCGGCACCTTCCGCTACACGGCCGCCGTCCTGGAGACCGCCGAGGACGCCGTCACCCCGGCCCGCGGTGACTACGTCACGCTCAGCGTCCACGAACCGATCGGCGTCATCGGCGCCATCACCCCCTGGAACTCGCCGATCGCCAGCGACGCCCAGAAGGTCGCCCCCGCCCTGGCGGCGGGCAACGCCGTCCTGCTCAAGCCCGCCGAATGGACCCCGCTCGTCGCCCTCGCGCTCGGCCGGATCGTGCACCACGCGCTGACCGAAGCGGGCCTGCCGGCCGGACTGCTGTCCGTCCTGCCGGGGCCCGGCCGCGTCACCGGCGACGCCATCGTCCGCCACCCGGCCGTCGGCAAGGTCACCTTCACCGGCGGCACCCGCACCGGCCGCGGCATCGCGCGCCTGGCCGCCGACAAGGTCATGCCCGTCTCGCTGGAGCTGGGCGGCAAGTCGCCGACCATCGTGTGCGAGGACGCCGACACCGAACAGGCCCTGGCCGGTGTCCTGTTCGGCATCTTCTCCTCCAGCGGGCAGAGCTGCATCGCCGGCTCCCGGCTGTTCGTCGCCCGCTCCCGCTACGACGCCTTCGTCGGCGAACTCGTCGACCGGGCACGGAAGCTGCGCGTCGGCCCCGGCACCGACCCCGACACACAGGTCGCGCCCCTCGTGCACCACGCGCACCGCGATCACGTCGCCGGCTACGTCGACCTCGCCCGCAGCGAGGGCGCCCGGGTGCGGTGCGGCGGCGCCCCGCCCGAAGGCGAGCGCTACCGGGACGGCGCGTACTACCTGCCCACCGTCCTGGACGGGCTGCCGCACTCCGCCCGCGTCTGCCAGGAGGAGATCTTCGGTCCCGTCCTGGTCGCGCTGCCCTTCGACGACGAGGACGACCTGGTCGCGCAGGCCAACGACACCGTCTACGGGCTGGCCTGCGGCCTGTGGACCCGCAGCGCCGCCACCGCCTGGCGGCTGGCCCGCCGGATCGACGCGGGCACGGTGTGGATCAACACGTACAAGCAGTTCAGCAGCGCCACCCCGTTCGGCGGGATGAAGGACAGCGGACTCGGGCGTGAGAAGGGGCAAGGCGGCATCCGCGCCTACCAACGCCAGAAGAGCCTCTACTGGGGCACCGCCGCCACCCCGCTGCCCTGGGCCGGCAGCTGACCCGCGCCCGCCGCACCCCACCCACCCCGAAGGAGACCGGAACCGATGCCGCACGAGCCCATCGCCAGGCTCCGCGCGCTGCGCGCCGTCGAGCTGCACACCCCCGCCCTCACCGAATCCACCGACTTCTACCGCGAGGTGTGGGGCCTGGAGGTCGTCGCCACCGAGCCGGGAAGCGCCGGCTGGCTGCGCGGCACCGGGCCCGAACACCACGTACTCGGCCTCACCCGCGCCGACCGCACAGGGCTCGGCAAGATCAGCTTCGCGGTCGCCACCCCCGCAGACGTCGACGAGGCCGCCCGCCGCCTCGAAGCCCGCGGCCTCATCCCCGTCCACGGCCCGGGACCGCTCGACCAGATCGGCGGCGGCTACGGACTGCGCTTCACCGACCCCGAGGGCCGGCTCCTGGAACTCAGCGCCCACGTCGAGGCCGCCGCCCCGCGCGGTCGGGACGGCGCACTCCCCGTCGGCGTCACCCACACCGTCCTCAACACCACCGACATCGACGCCTCGGTCGCCTTCTACCGCGACGTCCTGGGCCTGCGGGTCTCCGACTGGTCCGAACACCAGATGGCATTCCTGCGCTGCAACGCCGACCACCACTGCATCGCCTTCAACCAGGCCGAGTGGGCCTCCCTCAACCACGTCGCCTACGAGATGACCTCCGTCGACCACTTCATGCGCGGCCTCGGACGGCTGCGCCACCACGGCATCACCCCCCAGTGGGGGCCCGGCAGGCACGGACCGGGCGACAACACCTTCGCCTACTTCACCGACCCGTCGGGACTGGTCTGCGAATACACGTCCGAGGTCGCGCAGATCGTCGAGGACGCCTGGATCGCCCGCGTCTGGCGCCGCACCCCCGAACTCTCCGACCTGTGGGGCACCGCGGGCCCGCCGTCCGCCGGCATCCGCCGCCACATGGCAGGCACCCCCGACCCCGGCCCGCTCGCCACCCCGAAGGGAACCGCATGACCGCCGCACCGACCGCAGCCCCCCCGCCGCATCGGCCTCATCGGCTGGGGCGCCATCGGCCGCGTCGTCGGCACCGCACTCGCCGACGGCCTGCTGCCCGGCGCCGAACTGGTCTGCGTCATCGACAACCGCCCGCTCGGCGACACCGCCCCGGCACCCCAACTCGCCATCGACGAGGCGCTGGAGCGCTGCGACCTGATCGTCGAGGCCGCAGGACAGGGCGTCGTCCGCGCCCACGGCGAGCGGATCCTCACCTCGGGCACCGACCTGCTGATCGCCTCCACCGGCGCGCTGACCGACGACGCGCTGACCGGACGGCTGCGCGCGGCGGGCCCCGGCCGGGTGTACTTCACCGGCGGCGCGGTCGGCGGCCTCGACCTCCTCCAGGCCGCCTGCTCCCTCGGCCCGCTCACCGACGTGCGGCTGACCACCACCAAACTGCCCGCCACCCTCGAACAGCCCTGGATGGACGCGGAGTTGCTGGCCAGGATGCGGACCGCCACCGGCCCCGTCGAGGTACTGCGCGGCACCGCACGCGAGGTACCGGCGAAGTTCCCCCGGTCGACCAATGTCGCCGCCTCGGTGGCCCTCGCCGTCGGCGACCTCGACGCGGTGCAGGTCAGCGTCGTCGCCGACCCCGCCGCCCGGCACACCAGGCACCTCATCGAGGCGACCGGCGGCCACGGCAGCTACCGCTTCGAAGTGCGGCACCTGCCCGACACCGCCAACCCGGCCACCAGCCAGGTCGTCCCGCACGCGGTGCTGCGCAGCCTCGCCGCCCTGTCGGGACGCAGCGGGATGATCCTGTGAGCGCCCCCTACGACCTCGCGGGACTGCACGTCGAGGAGACCGGCGACCACGGGCCGCTGCTGCTCTGCCTGCACGGCATCGGCTCCTCATCCGCCTCCTTCGCCCCGCAGTTCGCCACGCTCGGCGCCCACCTGCGGCTGCTCGCCTGGGACGCACCCGGATACGGCGCATCGGCCGACCCGCACCAGCCACTGGACCTCGACGCCTACGCCGACACCGCAGCCGCCCTGATCCGCGCCCGCGGCGGCTGCGCCCACGTACTGGGCGTCTCCTGGGGCGGCGTCATCGCCCTGCGCCTCGCCGCCCGGCACCCCGCACTCGTCGCTTCGCTGATCATCGCCGACTCCAGCGCGGGCTCCGGCGCCGACCCGGCCAGGGCCGACGCGATGCGCGCCCGCGCCGCCGAACTCGCCGCCGCGGGACCGCGCGCCTTCGCCGAGCGCCGCGGCCCCCGCCTGGTCTCCGACACCGCGCCCGCCGCACTGGTCCGGCGCGTCGTCGACACCATGGCCCGCTCCGTACGGCTCCCCGGCTACCGCTACGCCGCGGACTCGATGGCCGCCGCCGACCTGCGCGGCGAGCTGCCCGGCATCACCGCCCCCACCCTCGTCCTGTGCGGCGACCGCGACCGGGTCACCGGACCCGACGCCAGCCAGATCCTGGCCGGCGCGCTGCACAGGTCCGCGTACGTGATCGTCAAGGACGCCGGTCACCTCGCCAACCAGGAGCAGCCCGAGGCGTTCGACGCCTGGCTCCTGGCCCACCTCCGGATCGCCGCCCACCCGGACGCCGACCGGTGACCACCGACACCCGCCACACGAAAGGCAGTTCACCCGTGCCGATCACCACCACCGACTACGACAACGGCGGCGACCTCGCCGGCTACACCGACTCGCTGATCGCCACCAAGGAATCCCGCGAACCCGACTGGGACACCCTCGCCTTCCAGGCGAAGGCCGGTGACCAGTACCGCCGCGCCCAGATCCGCTACGTCGGATCCGGCGCCACCGGCAACCACGACGGCGACAACCGCATCCTGCCGTCCGGCGGCTTCACCTTCTCCAACATGCTGCTGCCGCCCGGCGCCGAGGGCCCCGAGCACACCCACCACGATGTCGAGGAAGCCTTCTTCGTCCTGGAGGGCGAGGTCCGCGTCGGCATCCACCGCGGAAGCGACGAGGCCGAATACCGCACCCTCGGCTACCGCGACATGATCGTCGTGCCGGCCGGTGTGGCCCGCAGCCTCAAGAACGAGGGCGAGACCGACGCCCTGTTCTGCGTCGTCATCGGCACGCGGAAGCCGCAGGTCCCCACCTACCCCGAGCACTCGCCGATGCACGGCGTGACCCGCGACTGATGGCCGCCACGGCACCCGGCACCGTCGTCGTCACCGGCGCGGGACGCGGCCTGGGGGAGGCCATGGCCCGCCGGGCCGCCGAGGACGGCCACCGCGTCGTCCTCGCCGAACTCGACGAGCGGCGCGGCACATCGGCCGCCGCCGCGCTGCGCGCCGGAGGACTCGACGCGCACTTCGTCCGCTGCGACGTCGCCGACCCGGCATCGGTCGACGAACTCGCCGCCCGCACCGGCGAGTTGGGCCCCCTGCGCGGGCTGGTCAACAACGCAGGTCTCGCCGACGGCGTCGGCGGCAAGGAATTCCAGGACATCGACGTCGAGACCTGGGACCGCATCATGACGGTCAACGCCCGCGGCCCCTGGCTCGTCGCCCGCGCCCTGCTGCCGCAGCTCCTCGCCGCCGGCTCGGGCCGCATCGTCAACCTCGCGTCCGACGCCGCCCTCTACGGCTCACCGCGGCTCGCCCACTACATCGCCTCCAAGGGCGCGGTCATCTCCCTCACCCGGGCGATGGCCCGCGAACTCGGCGACAAGGGCATCACCGTCAACGCCGTCGCCCCCGGCATCACCGAGTGCGAGGCCACCGAGAACGTGCCCGCCGAACGGCACGCCCTCTACCGCAGCAGCCGCGCCGTCTCCCGTCCCCAGCGGCCCGACGACCTCACCGGCCTCGTCGCCTTCCTCCTCAGCGAGGAATCCCGCTACCTCACGGGACAGGTCATCGCCGTCAACGGCGGCTTCACCATGCACTGACCGCGCGGCAGCCGCCCCGACCCGCCCGCACCGGCCGGCCCGCCCGCACCCCGCGCCGGCCCCCGAACCCCACCCCGGAGGAACACCCATGGACCTCGGCCTGGCCGACCGCACCGTACTCGTCACCGGCGGCAGCTCAGGCGTCGGCCTGGCCACGGTCCGCGCCCTGCTCGCCGAAGGCGCCCGCGTCGCCACCTGCGCCCGCACCCCCGAGACCCTCGCCGCCGTCGCCGCCGGCCTCGACGCGGGGCCCGACCGGCTGCTCACCGGCGTCTGCGACATCCGCGACACCGAGGCGACCGCCGCCTTCGTCGACCGCGCGGGCGACCACTTCGGCGGCCTCGACGCCCTCGTCAACAACGCCGGCAGCTCCCGGATGAAGCGCCTCGCCGAGACCACGGCCGACGACTGGCGCGACGAGCTGGAGCTGAAGTTCGCCGGCGTGCTCAACCCACTGCACGCCGCACTCCCGCTGCTCCGCGCCTCCGACGCCGCCTGCCTCGTCAACATCAACGCGGTCCTCGCCAAGCAGCCCGAACCGCGCCTGATCACCACCAGCGCCGCCCGCGCCGGCATCCTCAACCTCTCCGCCTCCCTCGCCAGGGAACTCGCCCCCGACGGCATCCGCGTCAACTCCGTCTGCCTCGGCCTGATCGACACCGGCCAGTGGACCCGCAGGCACGCCGCGTCCGGCAGCACCCTGAGCTACGCACAGTGGCAGGCCGAACTCGCCGCCGACCGCGGCATCGCACTCGGCCGCATCGGCCGCGCCGACGAAGTCGCCTACGCCGTCCTGACCCTGCTCTCCCCCCGCGCCTCGTACATCACCGGCACCACCATCGACGTCTGCGGCGGAGTCGGCCGCGGCATCGCCTGACCCGGCACCCGCCCCGCCCCACCGCATTCCCCAGGAGCCCGCACCATGCCCCAGCCCAACGGCGGCGACCTGCTCGTCGCCCTCCTGCGCGACCTCGGCGTCGACACCGTCTTCGGCGTCGTCAGCGTGCACAACCTGCCGCTCGTCGAGGCTGTCGACCGCGACCTGCGGTTCGTCCCCGTACGCCACGAGGCCACCGCCGTCAACGCCGCCGACGGCCACGGCCGGGCCCGCGGCGGCCTCGGCTGCGCCCTCACCAGCACGGGCGCCGGTGCGGGCAACGCCGCCGGATCGCTGATCGAATCCCTCAGCGCCGGCAGCCGCGTCCTGCACGTCACCGGCCAGATCGACAGCCACCACATGGGCGCGGGCCGCGGCTACATCCACGAGACCCGCGACCAGCTCGGCATGCTGCGCGCCGTCAGCTCCCACGCCGCCACCGTCCCCGACGCCGAAAGCGCGGGCCACGTGCTGCGGGAGGCCGCCGCCCACGCCCTCGGCCCGGCCGGCGGACCCGCCAGCGTCGAATGGCCCATCGACCTCCAGTACGCGCCCCAGGACCCGGCCCGCCTGCCCGCGGCGCCCGCCGCACCGGCACCCGCCGAGGCCGCACCCGACGCGCTGGACGCCGCCGCCGACGCGCTCGCCGCCGCCCGCCGCCCGCTGATCTGGGCCGGCGGCGGCGCCACCACCGCAGGACCCGAACTCACCGCGCTGCTCCGGCAGATCAACGCCGGGCTGCTCACCAGCAACTCGGGGCGCGGCGCCGTCCCCGAGACCGACGACCGCGTCATCGGCAACTTCGCCACCACCCCCGCCGGCCGCGAACTCCTCGCCGAAGCCGACCTGCTGCTCACCGTCGGCACCCACTTCCGCTCCAACGAAACCGCCGACTGGAGCCTGCACCTGCCCGCCGTCCACCTCCAGATCGACCACGACCCCACCGCGCTCGGCCGCAGCTACCCCGCAGGCCACACCCTGCACGGCGACGCCGCCACCACCCTCGCCGCCCTCCGCACCCGGCTCGCCGCCCGCCCGGCCACCCCCGCCGACGGCGCCTGGACCGCCCGCGTCCGCGACACCCGCGAGTCGGTACGCGCCGAACTCCGCGACCGCATCGGCCCGCAGGCCGCCCTCTGTGACGCGATCCGCGCGGCACTGCCCCCCGAAGCCGTCATCGCCCGCGACGTCACCGTCCCCGCCAGCAGCTGGGGCAACCGCCTCCTGGACATCCACCACCCGCATACCAACGTCTTCCCGCGCGGCGGCGGCATCGGCCAGGGCCTCGGCATGGGCATCGGCGCCGCCCTCGCCCGGCCCGGCACCCCCACCCTCGTCATGGCGGGCGACGGCGGCCTCGCCGTCCACCTCGGCGAACTCCTCACCCTCGCCCAGGAACGCCCCCACCTCACCCTCGTCGTCTTCAACGACGGCGGCTACGGTGTGCTGCGCAACATGCAGGACCGCTACTTCGACCGCCGCTCCGGCGTCGACCTCACCACCCCCGACTTCGCCGCACTCGCTCACGCCACCGGCCTGCCCTACGCCCGCATAGCCGCCGAGGCCGACGCCGCGCCCGTCCTCGCCGCCGCCACCGCGAGCGAAGGACCCACCCTCGTCGAGGTCGACCTGACCGCACTCGGCCCGATGAAGACCCCCTTCACCCCGCCCGTCGCACTGCCCGCACGGTAAGGAGGACGTCCGTGCCCGAAACCGCCATCGACCTGCTCGTCCACCGGATGACCTGGGAGGCCGACGACGTCCTCGCCCTCGACCTCGTCCACCCCGAGGGCAAGCCGCTGCCCCCCTGGGAACCCGGCGCCCACATCGACGTGCACACCGGCGGCCACGTCCGCCAGTACTCCCTGTGCGGCGACCCCGACGACACCGGCCGCTACCGCATCGCCGTCCTGCACACCCCCGCATCGCGCGGCGGCTCCACCCACATCCACACCACCCTGCGCCCCGGCCACACCCTCCGCGTCCAGGGCCCCCGCAACCACTTCGCCATCGAACCGGCCGCCCGCTACCTCTTCCTCGCCGGCGGCATCGGCATCACCCCCCTGCTGGCCATGGCCCGCCACGCGCACCGCACCGGCACCCCCTGGCACCTGGTCTACGGCGGCCGGCGCCGCACCAGCCTCGCCTTCACCGCCGAACTCACCGCCCTCACCGACGCGTCCGCCACCGACCGCTGCGACCTGCACCCTCAGGACGTGCACGGCCACCCCGACATCGACGCCGCACTCGACGGCGTCACCGACGACACCCTCGTCTACTGCTGCGGCCCCGAACCCCTGCTCGCCGCCGTCGAGGAACGCTGCGCCGCCCGCGGCCTCGCCGACCGGCTGCGCACCGAACGCTTCGCCGCCCCGCCGCCCGCCCAGGGCGCCCCGGCCGACGGCACCGGCCACGCCTTCGACGTCGAATGCCGCCGCACCGGCCGCACCGTCCGCGTCGACGACGGCACCTCCATCCTCGACGCCGTCGAAGCCGCCGGCATCGCCGTCGAAAGCTCCTGCCGCGACGGCATCTGCGGCACCTGCGAGACCCGCGTCCTGGACGGCACCCCCGACCACCGCGACTTCCTGCTCACCGACGGCGAACGCGCCGCGCACACCTCCCTGATGATCTGCGTCTCGCGCTGCGCGGGCGACCGCCTCGTCCTCGACCTGTGACCACCCCGGCGGCCCGGCCGCCGCGCCGCGCCGCTCTCCCGCACCCGCCAGGAGCCACCGTGACCCCGTACCGCGAAGTCCACCAGTCCCGCACCCACGAACCCACCCCCTACGAGATCAAACTCGCCCGCACCCTCGAAGAGGTCTTCACCCACGTCGGACACGAACTCGTCGACGTCATCGCCGGTCTGAATGCTCGTCAGGTCGCGGCACCGGACGGCGAACCCTGGACCGAGCAGTCCTTCCGCGACGAGATGCACCGACTGGGAGCGTGACCACCGTGACCACCCACACCACCGCGCCGGCCACCGCCGACCACCTCTACGCCACCGGTCTGCGCAACCAGTGGCACCCCGTCGTCCCCTCCCGCTTCGTCGCCCCCGGAGGCATGCGCCGCGTCACCGCACTCGGCGAGGACTGGCTGCTCTTCCGCCGCGCCGACGGCCGCCTGCACATGCTCGCCGACCGCTGCCCGCACCGGGGCGCCCGGCTCTCACTCGGCCGCCACCTGGGTGACCGCATCTCCTGCTGGTACCACGGCGTCGAGGTCGACGGCACCGGCACCGTCACCTCCGTACCCGGCCTGCCCGGCTGCACCCTCGAAGGCAAACAGCTCGTCACCAGCCCCCCGGTCCGCGAGATCGGCGGCGCGATCCTCGCCTACTTCGGCGACACCGCACACCCCGAACCCTGCGAACTGACCCTCCCCGAACCGCTCACCGAACCCGGCACCGACGCGTTCCTCTGCTACGCCGAATGGGACGCCCCCTGGCGCTACGGCATGGAGAACCTCCTCGACCCCATGCACGGCCAGTTCCTGCACCACGAGTCGCACACCATGGGGGAGGGCGACACCACCGCCAAGTTCCGCATCCGCGAGACCGGCCGCGGCTACTTCTTCGAGAAGACCGACCAGCGCGGCGTCAACTTCGACTGGGTCGAGCTGTGCCGCACCGGCGTCGACTGGGTGGACCTGTCCATCCCCTACCCGCCGTCCGCCGGCCCCGGCGGCCCCTTCGGCATCGTCGGCATGATCTGCCCCATCGACGAGCGCCGCAGCGGCGTCTTCTTCTGGCGCTACCGCCGCGTCACCGGCTGGCAGCGCGACACCTGGCGCTTCCTCTACCGCACCCTCATCGAGGAACGCCACTGGCAGGTGCTCGAACAGGACCGCGTCATGCTCGAAGCCATGCCGCACGACGCCGACCAGGCCGAAAACCTCTACCAGCACGACCTCGGAGTCGTCCGGCTGCGCCGCCTCTACCGCGCCGAAGCCGAGAAGCAGGCGGCGGCCACCGCGCCCGCCTGACGGACGAGCCGCCCCGCCCACGGCCACCGGCCGCGGCACCGCGCCGCGACGGTGGCCGGGCGCCTGCTCCCCTACCCGGCCTCTCCCGCCGCCTCCGCCTCTTCCGCCGCCTCCGCCTCGCATATCGACCGCTCCAGCTTCGACAGCAACCGCGCCAACTGACGGCACTCGGCGGGGGAGAGGCCGGCCAACATCCGCCGCTCGTTCTCCAGATGCTCGGCGAACAACGCGTCGATCGTCGCCAGACCCTCATCCGTCAGCCGCGACCGCACCACCCGCCGGTCCTGCGCGTCGCGCTCCCGCACGATCAGCCCGTCCTTCTCCAGCCGGTCGACGCGCAGCGTCACCCCCGCCGACGAGATCAGCCCGGAGTCCGCCAACTGCCCCGCCGTACGCCGGAACGGCCGCCCCGCCCGCCGCAGCGCCGTCAGCACATCGAACCCGGCCACCGACAGGCCGTGCGACTCCACCGACGCCGTCAGCCGCGCGCTGTAGCGCAGAAACGTCCGGTGCAGCCGCGCCAGCACCTCCAGCGGAGCGGTGTCCAGCTCCGGCCGCTCCCGCCGCCAGTCCTCGATGATCGACGCCACCGCGTCCGACTGCTCCGCCGACCTGCGCACCATCTCCGCCGCCCTCCCCGGGCTCCACCGTCGGGCCGCGGCTCGTACCCGAACACCAGGGAAACTTTAGTACTGAGAAGCCAGGCACCTAACGACACCGGCCGGACAACGGGCCGTGCGGGAGAGCGCCTTCAGGCCCCGCTACCGGGCCGGGGCGACCAAGGCGTCGGACTGCTGCGCCCGCCGGAGCGCCCCGGCGACGAATCCACCGGCCTTCAGCTCCTCGACGAGGTCCCCGAGGAACCGGACGGTCTCGGGACGCCGGCTGGTCGTCGTGCCCACCGCCTGCGGTATCTGCATGAACCTGTCCTCGATCAGCCGGACTTCGGGATGCGCCGCGACGAACTCCGTCATCGGCTGCCTGATGCCGGCCGCGGCCTCAAGCCCCTGCGCGCGGAACACGTCGACCCCTTCCTGCCCGCGCACGACGCTCGCGCGGCGCAGGGTGCGGGACAGGAAGAGGTCATAGGCGGACCCGTGCTGCACGCCGATCCGCACGCCCGCCCGGTCGACGTCGGCCGCCGTGACGAAGGCCGCGTCGCGGGGCACGGCGAACACCCCCTCGATCACGACATACGGCGCGGTGAAGGCGACCTGGGCCGCACGTGCGGGCTCGACGGCCAGAAAACATATGTCGGCCCGCCCCGCCGCCATCGCCTCGTACGACTTCCGCGCCGCGTCGAAGCAGACCAGTTCCACCGGCACTTCCAGCCGCGCGCCGACCTCCCGCGCGAGGTCGACCGTGACGCCGGCCGGCGCATCCGGCGTGCCCTGCGCCAGGACCGGGTTACCCAGGCTGACGGAGGCCCGCAGCACGCCGCTCGGCGCCAGATCACCGGCGATGGCAGCACGTGAGATCGTCATGGAGCGGAGCGTAGGCGCGCCGCGTGACGGGACACCGGGCCCCGGGTGCCGCCGTCCTCACGGCACGGACCGCCGCCCCCTGTCAGTCACCCGCCGCCGACTTTTCCACAGCCCCCGCGGGCCGTACCCGCCGGTTGTCCACAACCCCGTGCAGCCGCCCCCGCACGTGCGGCAGCATGGCTCCATGCCCGCACTGCAGCGCGACGAGGCGCAGACCCGAGCCCAGATCATCGACGTCCAGAGCTACGACATCGACCTCGACCTCACCCAGGGCGAGGACGTGTTCGGCTCCAGGACCGTCATCCACTTCCGTGTGCGCGACACCGAGGGCAGCTCCGACACCTTCGTCGAGATCAAGCCCGCCGCGCTGCACACCGTCACCCTCGACGGCAGCCCCCTCGACCCCGCGCTGCTCGCCGACAACCGCCTCCCGCTGACCGGCCTCGCCCCCGGCGGCCACGAACTCCGCTTCGACGCCACCATGCGCTACTCCCGCACCGGCGAAGGCCTGCACCGCTTCACCGACCCCGCCGACGGCGAGACCTACGCCTACACCCAGCTGTTCATGGAAGACGTCCAGCGGGTCTTCGCCGCCTTCGACCAGCCCGACCTCAAGGCCGTCTTCCGGCTCACCGCCACCGCCCCCGATGGCTGGACCGTTCTCGCCAACGGCACCACCACTCAGGGCGACGACGGCCGCTGGACCGCCGCCCCCACCCCCCTCATCTCCACCTACCTCGTCGCCGTCGCCGCAGGCCCCTGGCACTCCGTCCGCACCGAACACGCCGGGCTGCCCTTCGGCCTGCACTGCCGCCGCTCGCTGGCCCCGGCCCTCGACGCCGACACCGACGAGATCCTCGACATCACCCGCCGCTGCTTCGACCGCTACCACCAACTCTTCGACGAGCCCTACCCGTTCGACTCCTACGACCAGGCATTCGTGCCCGAATTCAACGCCGGCGCCATGGAGAACCCCGGCCTGGTCACCTTCCGCGACGAATTCCTCTACCGTTCGGCCGTCACCGACACCGAACGCCAGATCCGCGGCATGGTCATCGCCCACGAAATGGCCCACATGTGGTTCGGCGACCTCGTCACCCTCCAATGGTGGGACGACATCTGGCTGAACGAGTCCTTCGCCGAATACATGGGCTACCAAGTCCTCTCCGAAGCCACCCACTTCACCGGCACCTGGACCGAATTCGCCGTCTTCCGCAAGGGCTGGGGCTACGACGCCGACCAGCGCCCCTCCACCCACCCCGTAGCCCCCCGCGCCGAAGACGTCCCCGACACCGCATCCGCGCTCCTCAACTTCGACGGCATCTCCTACTCCAAGGGCGCCTCCGCACTGCGCCAACTCGTCGCCTGGATGGGCGAGAAGGACTTCCTCGCCGGCATCAACGACCACTTCGCCCGGCACCGCTTCGGCAACGCCACCCTCGCCGACTTCATCGACTCCCTCGCCCGCGCCGGCGACCGCGACGTCCACACCTGGGCCGCCCGCTGGCTGCGCACCTCCGGCACCGACACCCTCACCGCCTCCGTCGACGACCGGCCCGACGGCTGGGAACTCACCGTCGAGCACCACGGCAGCCGTCCCCACCGCATCGCCGTCGGCCTCTATGACCAGGACCTCGCGGACCCCGCCGGGCTCACCCCGCGCGACCGCCTCGAACTGGACATCCCCGAGAAGGAGGGGCACACCCGCCGCACCTTCCCGGGAGCCGCACCCGCCCTGGTCCTCCTCAACGACAGCGACCTGAGCTACACCAAGGTCCGCTTCGACGCGGCCTCCTGGCAGACCGCGGCCCGCGCCCTCTCCGGCATCCCCGACCCCCTCAGTCGCGCCGTCGTCTGGAACACCGCCCGCGACATGGTCCGCGACGGCGAACTCCCGCCCACCGCCTACCTCGAAGCCGCCCGCGCCCACCTCCCGCACGAACCCGACGTCGCCATCGTCCGCAGCGTCCTCACCTTCGCCCGCACCCCCCTCACCGACTGCTACCTCCCCGCCGCCGAACGCCCCGCCGCCCTCGCCACCCTCACCGCCATCAGCCGTGACCTCCTGCGCCGCACCGAAGGCCCCGAACACGGCGCCGAGGCAGGTCTGCGGCTCACCGCCGTCCGCGCCCTCATCGCCGGCGCCCGCACCCCCGACACCCTCCAGGAGTGGCTCGACGACGGCAGCGTCCCCGGCGGCCCCGCCCTCGACCCCGAACTGCGCTGGCACATCCTCGGCCGCCTCGCCGTACTCGGCGCCCTCACCCCCGACCGCATCGACGCCGAACTCGCCCGCGACCCCAGCGCCGCCGGCCACGAAGGCGCCGCCCGCTGCCACGCCGCCCTCCCCGACCCGGCCGGCAAACAGGCCGCCTGGGAAGCCCTCTTCACCACCGAAGCCACCGCCACCGGCGACAAGGCCCTCCTCTCCAACCACCTCTTCACCGCCACCGCCACCGGCTTCTGGGCCCCCGAACAGCACGACCTGCTCCGCCCCTACGTCAGCCGCTACTTCGCCGAGGTCCCCGCCCTCGCCGCCGAGCGCGGCCCCGCCCTCGCCGAGGCCGCCGGCCGCCACGCCTTCCCCAGCACCTTCGTCGAGCCGGAAACCCTCCGCCTCGGCCGAAGCTGCCTCGCCACCGGCGACCCGACCCCCGCGCTGCGCCGCAAGCTCGTCGACCAACTCGACGATCTGGAACGCGCCCTGCGGGTCCGCTCGGCCCACCCGGCGCAGCCCGCCGACTGACCCGCCGGAGCGGACCGTCACGGATACCGCCGGGGAGGCCGGCGACCGGCGGTATCCGAACATATGAAGCAGTCACCTACACGAACGAGTGGAACCACCTGCACCACTGGATGCGCGCTGCACCGGGAAAGTAACTTAGGGCGGCCTAACGTCCCGAACTCCCCACACAGAAGGGCACGTTCATGTCTGTGCCCGCCACCGGTGCCGCACTCGCGGGCGGCACCGAAGGCCCCCGCGCGCTCCGCCCCCTCATCGCCACCGTCCTCGACGCCCTCACCGCCGGCGCCGAGGACCGCGCGGGCCCCCTCCCCGCCGGCGGACCCGACGCCGTGGCCCACGCCGTACGCGCCGCTTGCGCCCCCCTCCTCGCAGACGAAGGCACCGGGCCGCACGACGCCCTGCGCACCCTCGTCCACGCCCTCGCCGCCGGCGCCGCCGACCCCGCGGACCCGCACTGCGCGGCCCACCTCCACTGCCCGCCGCTGGCCATCGCCGCCGCCGCCGAAGTGGCCGCCTGCGCCCTCAACCCCTCCATGGACTCCTGGGACCAGGCCCCCGCCGCCTCCGCCATCGAAGCCCTCACCACCCGCGAACTCGCGGCCCTGGTCTACCCCCACGCACGCACGACCGCCCCGGCATGGGTCGCACCGCACACACAGCCCCGGCCCGTCCCCGCCCCGGCCCACCCCACCCCCGCAACGGCCCGCGCCACCATTCCGGCCCCGGCCACCGCTCCGGACAACGCCCGCGCCACCATCGGCCCGGTGCCGCACACCCCACCCGGAACCCCCGGCGCCGCCCGCACTCTCCCCGTCCCCGGCCCCTCAACGGCCCCCTTCACCCCTGGCGTCCCCGGCACACCCGTCCCCACCGGCGGCCCCGACGCACTGGTCACGACCGGCGGCACCGAGTCCAACCAACTGGCGGTCCTCCTCGCCCGGGAGGCCGCCCACACCGCGGCCCACCGCAAGGCCGCCACCACGGCGAACGCCGCCGGGGACACCCCCGCGGACGTGACCGGGGGAGTCGACGCCGAGACGGGGGACCACACCCGCCCCGCCCAACTCCACGCCCCCACCCACCCCTTCACTCTTACGGACCGCCCGGAGCCCGCGGCTCCCCTCCGCATCGTCTGCGGCGCCAACGCCCACCACAGCATCCACCGCGCCGCCTGGCTCCTCGGCCTCCCCGCCCCGATCACCCTCCCCACCCCTGACGGCGTCCTGAGCCCCGACGCCGTCCACGCGACGCTCTCCCGCCTCGACGGCCCCGTCCTCCTCACCGCCACCGCGGGCACCACCGACTCCGGCGCCATCGACCCCCTGCCGGCCCTGGCCGACCTCGCCGAACGCCACGGCGCCCGCTTCCACATCGACGCCGCCTACGGCGGAGCACTCCTCTTCAGCGACACCCACCGCACCCTGCTCGACGGCCTCGACCGCGCCCACACCGTCACCCTCGACCTGCACAAACTCGGCTGGCAACCCGTGGCCGCCGGCCTCCTCGCCGTCCCCGGCAGCGCCGACCTCGCCCCCCTCGACCACCGAGCCGACTACCTCAACGCCGACGACGACACCGAGGCAGGACTGCCCGACCTCCTCGGCCGCTCCCTGCGCACCACCCGCCGCCCCGACATCCTCAAGATCGCCGTCACCCTCAAAGCCCTGGGCCGGCGCGGCGTCGGCGACCTCGTCGACCGCACCCTCGACGCCGCCCGCACCCTCGCGGACCTCGTCGAGGCACACCCCGACCTCGAACTCCACTCCCGCCCCACCCTCACCACCGTCCTTTTCCGTCCCACCGGCGCCGCCGACGCCACCCTCGCCGCCATCCGCCGCAGCCTGCTCACCGACGGGCACGCCGTCCTCGGCCGCGCGACCACTGCCACCGGACTCTGGCTCAAGGCCACCCTCCTGAACCCCCACACCCAGCCCGGTGACCTCGAAAACCTCCTGAAACTCGTGGAAGGCCACATTCCCCGATGACCACCCCCGCCCTTCCCGGCACCCCTGGCACCACACCCCCCACCTCCACGACGACGGAACCCGACAGCCCCCCTCCGGCCGACACCACCAGCCCCACCGACCCCCTCGACCTCGCAGGCATCGGCATCGGCCCCTTCAACCTCTCCCTCGCCGCCCTCGCCCACCCCCTCACCCAACTCCGCACCGCCTTCTACGACCAACGCCCCGCCTTCCACTGGCACCCCGGCCTCCTCATCGACGGCGCCACCCTCCAAGTCCCCTTCCTCGCCGACCTCGTCACCCTCGCCGACCCCACCAGCCAGTGGAGCTTCCTCAGCTACCTGCGCAGCCGCGAACGCCTCTTCCCCTTCTACTTCGCCGAGCGCTTCCACATCCCCCGCGCCGAATACGACGCCTATTGCCGCTGGGTCAGCGAAAACCTCCCCGCCCTCCACTTCGGCCACCAGATCGACGCCGTCCGCTGGAACTCCCGGCACGCCGTATTCGAAGTCGACTTCACCCACCTCGACGCCGACGGCGAAGCCGAAGCACTCGGCCGCACCTACGCCCGCAACCTCGTCCTCGGCATCGGCACCGCACCCCACATCCCCGAACCCCTGCGCCCCCTCGCCGACGCCCCCACCGTCCCCGTCATCCACTCCGCCGACTACCTCGACCACCGCGAACGCCTGCTCGCCGCCGACCACATCACCGTCGTCGGGGCAGGCCAGTCCGGCGCCGAAATCTTCCTCGACCTGCTACGCGCCCGCCCCACAGGCCACGAAAAACTCCACTGGCTCGCCCGCACCCCCGCGTTCGCGCCCATGGAATACAGCAAGATCGGCCTCGAACACTTCACCCCCGACTACACCCGCTACTTCCACGCCCTCCCCGAATCCGTACGCGACGGCCTCGTCCCCGGCCAATGGCAGCTCTACAAAGGCATCGACCACGACACCCTCGCCGCCATCCACGACGAGCTCTACCGCCGCACCCTGCACGGCGGCTGGCCCGACGCCACCCTCACCCCCGGCGTCTCCGTACACTCCGCGGCCCGCCTCGGCCCCACCGGCATCGAACTCCACATCGACCACGCCGAACAGGCCACCCGTACCCGCCTGACCACCGACGCCGTCGTCCTCGCCACCGGCTACCGCGAACGCCGCCTCGACACCCTCCTCGCCGCTCTCGACCCCCACCTGCACCGCGACACCGCCGGCCGCCCCCACGTCGACGCAGACCACCGCCTCGTCCTGGACCCCGCCGTCACCGGCCACCTCTACGTCCAAAACGCCGAACGCCACAGCCACGGCGTCGGCACCCCCGACCTCGGCCTCGCCGCCTGGCGCAGCGCCACCATCCTCAACTCCCTCACCGACAACACCCCTTACCCCCTCCCCACCCGCACCGCCTTCACCACCTTCGGCCTCCAGCAACCCCCCGGCACCCCCGCACCTGTCCCACACCCCACCTCCCACCTCGCCCGCCGCCCCTGACCCGACGCACACCACCCGACCCGCACACCAACCCCGCTCCTCCCACCCATGTGCGACCCTTCACCCCGGCAGCCGACCGCCCGAAGGAGTCGCACCATGACCGACCCCACCCCCGCACCGCACACCACCGACGCCCTGCCCTACGGCACCCCCGACACCCCCCGCCTCGCGGTACGCGGCGAAGCCCGCCTGGAAGTCGACCCCGAAATCGCCCGCATCGCGGTCACCATCAGCGCCCGCGGCACCGACCGCCCGACCGCCCTCAACGACCTCACCCGCCGCAACGAGCAGGCCCTCGCCCTCATCAAGAGCTACGGCGACGCCATCGAAAAACTCGAAACCGGCTCCTTCAGCCTCACCCCGCAAATCTCCGAAAAGGGCCGCCACGAACGCATCCGCGCCTACCACGGACGCGTCACTCTCACCGCCACCCTCAACGACTTCACCACGCTCGGCGAACTCACCACCCGCCTCGCCGACCTCGACCTCACCCGCGTCGACGGCCCCTGGTGGAACCTGCGCCCCGACTCACCCGCCCACCGCGACGCCCGCACCCACGCCGTACGGGAAGCAGTCCAACGCGCCCGCGAATACGCCGAAGCGCTCGGCGCCCGCCTCGACGCCCTCGTCGAACTCGCCGACATCGGCGCCGAGGACACCCCGCCGATGCCCGCCGCCCGACGCTCCTTCGGCGGCTACGCAGGCGGCCCCCCGGCCCAGTCCGACACGCCCGCGCTCGATCTCGAACCTCAGCGCCAGACCGTCTACGCCCACGTCAACGCGCGCTTCACCATGACCCGTCCGGCGCTCTGACACGCCGCCCGCACCCCGGGATTCCGCTCATCGGAGCACCACCGCGCGCATTTCAATACTTGTCAACAGCCTTTCATCGAGAGGACGTTGGGCAGTCACTTCCGCACAGTTCTCTACCCATGGGTAAGTCATAGGGTCGAACCATGCGCCGAGCAAAGATCGTCTGCACACTAGGACCCGCCACCGACTCGTACGAGCAGATCAAAGCCCTCGTCGACGCCGGAATGGACATCGCACGCTTCAACCTCAGCCACGGCACCTACGCCGACCACGAGGCGCGTTTCGACCGGGTCCGCACCGCATCCGAAGAAACCCACCGCAGCGTCGGCATCCTCGCCGATCTTCAAGGCCCGAAGATCCGACTGGGACGATTCCGCGAAGGGCCCGTACTTCTCGAACGCGGCGACGAGTTCACCATCACCGTCGAGCCCGACGTCGAAGGCGACCGCCAACTCTGCGGCACCACCTACCAGGGCCTCGCCGCCGACGTCACCACCGGCGAACGCATCCTCGTCGACGACGGCAAGGTCACCCTGGAAGTCACCGGCGTCGACGGTCCCCGCGTCCGCACCCTGGTGATCGAAGGCGGCATGGTCTCCGACCACAAGGGACTCAACCTCCCCGGTGTCGCCGTCTCCGTCCCCGCACTCTCCGAGAAGGACCAGAACGACCTCCGCTGGGCCCTGCGCACCGGCGCCGACATCATCGCCCTCTCCTTCGTCCGCAGCGGTCGCGACATCGAAGACGTCCACCGCATCATGCGCGAAGAGGGCCGCTTCCTCCCCGTCATCGCCAAGGTCGAAAAGCCGCAGGCCGTCGACAACATCGACGACATCGTCGCGTCCTTCGACGGCATCATGGTGGCCCGCGGCGACCTCGGCGTCGAAATGCCCCTGGAAACCGTGCCGATCGTCCAGAAGCGCGCCGTCAAACTCGCCAAGCGCAACGCCAAGCCGGTCATCGTCGCCACGCAGATGCTCGACTCGATGATCGACAACTCCCGGCCCACCCGCGCCGAGGCGTCCGACGTCGCCAACGCCGTCATCGACGGCACCGACGCGGTGATGCTCTCCGGCGAGACCAGCGTCGGCAAGTACCCCACCGAAACCGTCCGCACCATGAGCCGCATCGTCGAGGCGGCCGAGGAAGACATCCTCGCCAAGGGCCTCCCGCCGCTCACCGACCGCAGCAAGCCCCGCACCCAGGGCGGCGCCGTCGCCCGCGCCGCTGCCGAGATGGGTGACTTCCTCGGCGCCAAGTTCCTCGTCGCCTTCACCCAGTCCGGCGACACCGTCCGCCGCCTCTCCCGCTACCGCTCACCCATCCCGCTCCTCGCCTTCACCCCCGACACGGCCACCCGCTCCCAGCTCAACCTCACCTGGGGCGTGGAGACCTTCCTCGGACCGACCGTCAACTCCACCGACGAGATGGTCGCCCAGGTCGACGAGCAACTCCTCAAGATCGGCCGCTGCGAGAAGGGCGACGTCGTGATCATCACCGCCGGCTCCCCGCCCGGCGTCGCCGGCTCCACCAACCTCGTCCGCGTCCACCACATCGGCGAGGACGACTCCCCGAAGTAGCCCCACCCCCGCACACGTTGATGCCGGGCCGAGGTCCTGACTGCCGTCCCTGTCAGTACTTCGGCCCTATGTGTGCGTCCATGAGCGCGACGGAGGCTTTGCGGGCCACGGAGATGTTCTGCCCCGCGCGTGACTGGTGGCAGGACTTCCACTCGACCCCGACCATGTCGAGGGTCTCCGTGTACAGCCGCAGGATGTCGGTGGACGTGTTGGTGAAGAAGTACCGCGGATATACGTAGCGCTTGCGTACGCCGTCGACCGTGCGCGTGGTCCAGTTGGTGACACGGCAGCCGTCGGAGTGCACGAGCCCCCGGATGAACTCCCAGGGATGTGCGTGCACGATCCGCTGCTGCCAAGGCGCGAGCGCG
This sequence comes from Streptomyces sp. NPDC048644, assembly GCF_043199105.1. Lineage (NCBI taxonomy): Bacteria > Bacillati > Actinomycetota > Actinomycetes > Kitasatosporales > Streptomycetaceae > Streptomyces > Streptomyces sp. NPDC048644. The sequence goes on along the minus strand of NZ_JBICVO010000001.1, from coordinate 197,480 downwards.
ATCGGCCGCTCGTGCTTCTTGCCCGGGCCGTGCTGAGGGAAGTAACAAGGCCAGTGGCGGCTGTAACTGGTGACCATGACACAGCCCTTGCGCCGGACGACGCACACGCTGTTCATGGGACGCACCGCCTTGACCGCTTCCCGACAGGCGTCGATCAGGCCGGGCCAGGCATCGGCGCAGGCGATCCGCAGGGCGTAACCACGCCGGCCGGGCTGTTCGCTGAGGCAACCGTCACCGAGATAGAGGCCGAGTACGTACGAGTACGCCGCGTTCTCGCCGGGCGGCCGGGGCACACGCGCGCACCGCGGGCACTCTGTCGCACGGGACACCGGATCGATCCGCGTCTGCCAGGACCGGATCGCGTAGCGGGATATCCCCGTCCGCTTGCTCACCGAGTTGAGACTGAGGCCCTGGGACACGAGGGCAAGGGCGCACCGACGGGTTTCCATGTCGTACATGAGTCCGAGTTTGGCGCGGGTGTGGTCGCCGCATGACGGACCGAAGGCGTGTTCACTGCGACGAGTGAAGATCGCTGGTCGGCGGGTGTGCCTTCGAAGGGAAGGTAAAGTGCCCTGGGTGGGATTCGAACCCACGCTGTCGGTGGTTTGAGCACCGTGCCTCTGCCGCTGGGCTACCAGGGCCGACCTTGGAAACCAAGGTTAGCGGAGACCCGCCGTGCGTCAAACATACAGGAGATAGGTAGGCTCATGGGGCACCACCTGCCTGAACAAGGAGTCCCGTGAGCGCCCCCGAGCCCGAGCAGCCCGTCGCCGATGACGATCAGTCGCATGTCCCGCCGCTGACCACGCGCGTCGTGATCGCCGAGGACGAGGCTCTCATCCGTCTCGACCTCAAAGAGATGCTGGAGGAGGAGGGCTACACCGTCGTCGGTGAGGCCGGGGACGGCCAGAAGGCCGTCGAGCTGGCCCGGGAGCACCGTCCCGACCTGGTCATCCTCGATGTGAAGATGCCGATCCTCGACGGCATCTCGGCCGCCGAGAAGATCGCTGAGGAGAGCATCGCACCGGTCCTGATGCTGACCGCGTTCTCGCAGCGCGAGCTGGTCGAGCGGGCGCGGGACGCGGGGGCGATGGCGTACCTCGTGAAGCCGTTCTCGAAGAGCGATGTGGTTCCCGCGATCGAGATGGCCGTCAGCCGGTTCACCGAGCTGAAGACGCTGGAGAAGGAGGTCGCCGACCTCTCCCAGCGTCTGGAGACGCGGAAGCTGGTGGACCGCGCGAAGAGCATTCTGCAGACGCAGTACGGCCTGACCGAGCCGGCCGCCTTCCGGTGGATCCAGAAGACCTCGATGGACCGCAGGCTGTCGATGCAGCAGGTCGCCGAGGCGGTCATCGAGGACGCCGCGGAGAAGAAGCAGAAGGACCAGCAGAAGGATCAGTAGCAGGACCTGTGGCGGCGTGCGGAGCGTGCCGTCCCGAGTGGCCCCGTACCGGATCGGTGCGGGGCCACGCGCGTACGGGGCCCGAGGTGGCGCTAGCTGCGGTAGGCGTCGGGGTCCGCGTCGCGGAGCATGCAGGTCAGCCGGGCGGTGCAGACCCGCTTGTGCTGCTCGTCGCTGATGGCGATCTCGTAGGTGGCGGTGGAGCGGCCACGGTGGACGGGGGTGGCGATGCCGGTGACCAGGCCGGAGCGGGCGCCGCGGTGGTGGGTGCAGTTGAGGTCGACGCCGACGGCGAGTTTGCCGGGGCCGCCGTGCAGCATGGCGCCGACGGAGCCGAGGGTTTCGGCGAGTACCGCGGACGCGCCGCCGTGCAGCAGTCCGTAGGGCTGGGTGTTTCCCTCGACGGGCATGGTGCCGACGACGCGGTCGGGGGCGGCTTCCAGGACCTGCACGCTCATCCGCCGGCCGAGGTGTCCGGCGGAGAAGAGTGCGGGCAGGTCGAGGCCGAGGCCGGCCCATTGGTCGAGGATTTCCTGCGGAAACGTGGTGCGGTACTGCTCGCCCATGGCGTTCGGCTCCGTTCGCTCGCCTGATCGTCGTCGATCCGTGCCTGTTCCTATCAGGCCGCTGAGCAAGCGCTCAGCACGGGGTCGTGGTTTCCCGGGCGGGGTGGTCGCAGGTCAGCTCTGCTGCGGCGGTTCCAGGCGGATCACCACGGACTTGGAGGCGGGGGTGTTGCTGGTGTCCGCGGTGTGGTCGAGGGGGACGAGCACGTTCGTCTCGGGGTAGTAGGCGGCGGCGCAGCCGCGGGCGGTGGGGTAGTGCACGACGCGGAAGCCGGGTGCGCGCCGTTCGCTGCCGTCGGTCCATTCGCTGACGATGTCGGTGTAGTCGCCGTCGGCGAAGCCGAGTTGGCGGGCGTCGTCGGGGTGGACGAGGATCACGCGGCGGCCGTTCTTGATGCCGCGGTAGCGGTCGTCGAGGCCGTAGATGGTGGTGTTGTACTGGTCGTGCGAGCGGAGGGTCTGGAGGAGCAGGCGGCCTTCGGGGGTGGTCGGGTATTCCACGGGTGCCGCGGTGAAGTTGGCTTTGCCGGTGGTGGTGGGGAAGCGGCGGTCGTCCCGGGGGGCGTGCGGCAGGGTGAAGCCTCCGGGGCGGGCGACCTTGGTGTTGAAGTCTTCGAAGCCGGGGATGACGCGCGCGATGCGGTCGCGGATGGACGCGTAGTCCTTCTCGAAGGTGTCCCAGGGGGTGCGGCTGCTGTCACCGAGGACGCGGCGGGCCATGCGGGCGATGATGGCGGTTTCGGACAGCAGGTGGGGTCCGGCGGGTTCGAGGCGTCCGCGGGATGCGTGGACCATGCCCATGGAGTCCTCGACGGTCACGAACTGTTCGCCGCTGTCCTGGAGGTCGCGTTCGGTGCGGCCGAGGGTCGGCAGGATGAGGGCGCGGGCGCCGGTGATGGTGTGGGAGCGGTTGAGCTTGGTGGAGACGTGGACGGTGAGGCGGGCGCGGCGTACGGCGGCTTCGGTGACGTCCGTGTCGGGGGTGGCGGAGACGAAGTTGCCGCCCATGGCGAAGAAGACCTTGGCCTGTCCGTCGCGCAGGGCGCGGATGGCGCGGACGACGTCGAAGCCGTGTTCCCGGGGCGGTGCGAAGCCGAATTCCTTTTCCAGGGCGTCGAGGAAGGCGTCGTTGGGGCGTTCGAAGATGCCCATGGTGCGGTCGCCCTGGACGTTGCTGTGGCCGCGTACGGGGCAGACGCCGGCGCCGGGGCGGCCGATGTTGCCGCGCAGCAGGAGGAAGTTGACGACTTCGCGGATGGTGGGGACGGAGTGTTTGTGCTGGGTCAGGCCCATTGCCCAGCACACGATGGTGCGCCGCGAGTCGAGGATCATGCCGAGGGCGTTCTCGATCTCTTCGCGGGTCAGGCCGGTGGCGCGGAGCGTTTCGTCCCAGTTGTCGTCGGCGCGGGCGGTTTCGGCGAACGCTTCGTAGCCGTGGGTGTGTTCGCGGATGAAGTCGTCGTCGACGGCGCCTTCGGTTTCCAGGATGCGGCGGTTGAGGGCGCGGAAGAGCGCTTGGTCGCCGCCGAGGCGTACCTGGAGGAAGAGGTCGGTGAGGGCGGTTCCGCCGCCGGCCAGTCCGCGGGGGGTCTGGGGGTTCTTGAAGCGTTCCAGGCCGGCTTCGGGCAGCGGGTTGACCGAAATGATTTTGGTGCCGCCGGCTTTGGCCTTTTCCAGGGCGGTGAGCATCCGGGGGTGGTTGGTGCCGGGGTTCTGCCCGGCGATGATGATCAGGTCGGCTTTGTAGAGGTCCTCCAGCAGGACGCTGCCCTTGCCGACGCCGATGGTTTCGGTGAGTGCGGAGCCCGACGACTCGTGGCACATGTTGGAGCAGTCGGGGAGGTTGTTGGTGCCGAATTCCCGGGCGAACAGCTGGAAGAGGAAGGCGGCTTCGTTGCTGGTCCTGCCGGAGGTGTAGAAGACCGCTTCGTCGGGGGAGTCGAGGCCGGTGAGTTCTTCGCCCAGGATGTCGAAGGCGCGTTCCCAGGGGATGGGGGTGTAGTGGTCGGCGCCTTCGGCGAGGTACATGGGCTGGGTGAGGCGGCCTTGCTGGCCGAGCCAGTAGCCGCTGCGTCCGGCGAGGTCGGCGACGGAGTGCGCGGCGAAGAATTCGGGTGTGACGCGGCGCAGGGTGGCTTCTTCGGCGACGGCTTTGGCGCCGTTCTCGCAGAATTCGGCGGTGTGCCGCCGGTCGCCTTCGGGCCAGGCGCAGCCGGGGCAGTCGAAGCCGTTCTTCTGGTTGACGCGCAGCAGGGTGAGGGCGGTGCGGCGGACGCCCATCTGCTGCTGGGAGATGCGCAGGGCGTGGGTGATGGCCGGCAGGCCGACGGCGGAGTGCTGGGGCTCGCCGACCTCGGGCGCGTCCTGGACGGGGTCGGTTGCGGGCGGCTTGCCTGCCATGGCGCTCTCCCTTGAGCCGGGTGCCGAGCCGTCTCGCGGTGGGTCGGGCGGGACGGATGGGTGGGGTGTGCAGGTGATCCTGCCACGGACCGGCCGGGCGGTGCAGGGGTGCGGGGGAGCCTGTGGACAACTGCGGTGGCGGGTTTGTTCGTGGTGGGTACGGACGGTGAGGGCGGTGTCGCGGGCGGCGGACGGGGTGCGGGGGACGGCCGCCGCGGCGGGGATTGTCAGTGGGGCGTGGCAGGATCGGGGGCGTGGCAGCAAAGGCAGCGAAGAAGAGCGAAGCGACCGGCACCGAAGCGGCGGGGGGCGGCCGTCCCCGCCTGCTCCTGATGGACGGGCATTCCATGGCCTACCGGGCGTTCTTCGCCCTGCCCGTGGAGAATTTCACGACCGCCACGGGGCAACCCACCAATGCGATCTACGGCTTCGCGTCGATGCTCGCGAACACCCTGCGTGATGAGGCGCCCACGCATTTCGCGGTGGCGTTCGACGTCTCGCGTAAGACCTGGCGCTCCGAGGAGTTCCCGGATTACAAGGCGAATCGTTCCAAGACGCCCGATGAGTTCAAGGGGCAGGTGGAGCTGATCGGTGAGCTGCTGGACGCGATGAAGGTGAAGCGGTTCGCCGTGGAAGGCTTCGAGGCCGACGACGTCATCGCCACTCTCACCGAGCAGGCGACCGCTGAGGGCTTCGCGGTTTCCATCGTCACCGGTGACCGCGACTCCTTCCAGCTGGTCTCCGATGACGTCACGGTGCTGTATCCCACGAAGGGCGTCTCGGAGCTGACCCGTTTCACTCCGGAGAAGGTTTTCGAGAAGTACGGTCTGACGCCTTCGCAGTACCCGGATTTCGCGGCGCTGCGCGGCGACCCGTCCGACAATCTTCCGGGTATCCCGGGTGTCGGTGAGAAGACGGCCACGAAGTGGATCAATCAGTTCGGTTCGTTCGCCGAGTTGGTGGAGCGGGCCGAGGAGGTCAAGGGCAAGGCGGGCCAGAATTTCCGCGATCACCTGGAGTCCGTGAAGCTCAACCGTCGGCTGACCGAGATGGTGCGTGACGTCGCGCTGCCCTGCGGTCCGGACGCGCTGGTCCGTGAGGCGTACGACCGTGAGGCGCTGACGGTGTTCCTCAACGGTCTGGAGATCCGTAATCAGGGGCTGCGGGACCGGCTGCACGCCGTCGATCCGGGCTCCGAGGAAGCCGCGGACGAGACCGCTGTGGCGGGCGGCGTGGAGGTGGACGGCACGGTGGCCGGCCCCGGCGAGCTGGCCCCGTGGCTGGCCGAGCACGGTGCGGGGCCGCTGGGTGTGTCCACCGTCGACGTGTGGTCGCTGGGCAGCGGCAGTGTCGCCGAGGTGGCGCTCGCCACGGCCGGGGGGCCGGCCGTCTGGTTCGACCCGACGCAGCTGGACGAGGCCGACGAGCGGGCGTTCGCCGCGTGGAGCGCGGACGCTTCCCGCCCGAAGGTGATGCACAACGCGAAGGGCCTGATGCGGGTCTTCGGCGAGCACGGCTGGCACATCGAGGGTGTCACCATCGACACGGCGCTGGCCGCCTACCTGGTCAAGCCGGGCCGCCGCTCCTTCGCGCTGGACGCCCTGTCCGTCGAGTACCTGGGCCGGGATCTCGCGCCGGCCGCAGAGGGCAGCGGGCAGCTGGCCTTCGGCGCCGACGAGCAGGCCGAGGCGGACGCCCTGATGGGGAAGGCGCGGACGGTTCTGGATCTGGGTGCGGCCTTCGAGACCAAGCTGGCGGAGGTCGGCGCCGCCGAGCTGCTGCGTGACCTGGAGCTGCCGACGAGCCGGCTGCTGGCCCGGATGGAGCGGGCGGGCATCGCGGCGGACCGGGGCTGGCTGGAGCGGATGGAGCAGCAGTTCGCCGGGGCCGTGCAGCAGGCGGTGCAGGAGGCGCACGCCGCGGCGGGGCGCGAGTTCAACCTCGGCTCGCCCAAGCAGCTCCAGGAGGTCCTCTTCGGTGAGCTGGGTCTGCCCAAGACGAAGAAGACCAAGACGGGTTACACCACCGACGCCGACGCGCTGGCCTGGCTGGCCGCGCAGACCGAGAACGAACTCCCGGTGATCATGCTGCGGCACCGTGAGCAGTCCAAGCTGCGCACCACCGTCGAGGGCCTGATCAAGACCATCGGTTCCGACGGCCGTATCCACACCACGTTCAACCAGACGGTGGCGGCGACGGGCCGGCTGTCCTCGACGGACCCCAACCTCCAGAACATCCCGGTGCGGACGGACGAGGGCCGGGCGATCCGCCGGGGCTTCGTCGTCGGTGAGGGTTTCGAGTCGCTGCTGACCGCCGACTACAGCCAGATCGAGCTGCGGGTGATGGCCCATCTTTCCGAGGACGAGGGCCTGATCGAGGCGTTCACCTCCGGCGAGGATCTGCACACCACCGTCGCCTCGCATGTCTTCTCGGTCGAGAAGCACCAGGTCGACCCGGAGATGCGCCGCAAGATCAAGGCGATGTCCTACGGCCTGGCGTACGGCCTGTCGGCTTTCGGTCTCTCGCAGCAGCTGGGCATTCAGCCGGACGAGGCCCGCAAGCTGATGGACAACTTCTTCGAGCGTTTCGGCGGGGTGCGCGACTACCTCCAGCGCGTCGTGGAGGAGGCGCGGGCCACCGGCTACACCGAGACGATCCTCGGCCGCCGCCGTTACCTCCCGGACCTCAACAGCGACAACCGCCAGCGCCGTGAGATGGCGGAGCGGATGGCGTTGAACGCGCCGATCCAGGGCACCGCGGCCGACATCGTCAAGATCGCGATGCTGAAGGTCGACGAGGCGCTGCGGGCCGCGGAGTTGGAGTCCCGGATGCTCCTCCAGGTGCACGACGAAATCGTCGTCGAGGTGGCCCCCGGCGAACGCGAGAAGGTCGAGGAACTGGTCCGCCGCGAAATGGCCGGAGCGGTCGAACTGCGGGCGCCGCTGGACGTCTCGGTCGGCTCCGGCGGGGACTGGGAGTCGGCGGCTCACTGAGCCACTGCCGCCCGCGCTCGGGGCCCGTACTCGCCAGGGGAATCACCTTGGCGGGTACGGGCCCCGACGCGTTCACCATGCGGCCGGTGCCGCCCCGACGGGCCGCGCACACCTCGGTCGCCCGTCGGCCGCCCTGCCGACGCCGCCCTTGGTGCCGGGGCGTGCGGTCACCCCCGGGCGGGCCGCTGCTCCGTGCCACGTCGGTACCGCAGCCGCACGGCCACCGCGTAGAGCGCGAGCCCCACGCCGAGACCGGCGCCGGCGCCGAAGAGCACCGAGGGGAGGTAGTCGAACCAGGTCGCCGCGTCGCCGTGGACCGCGTGCGCCCGCAGGGTGCGCTGTACGGCGCCGGCCACCACACAGAGCAGGACCGGAAAGGTCAGCAACAGCCGGGCCCGCGCGCTCAATACGGGGACGGCGGACAGGTCGCCGACCGGTTCCGTTCCCCCCGGCCGCCCACCGTCCCCGGGTGCCTCCCGGAGCGCGGCCCACAGGAACCAGCCGAGCGCTACCAGGGCGAGCGCGGAGGTGGCGTACTGCAGGGAGGCGGACAGCGGGATGCCGCCGACCACCCGGTTCAGCACGGGTACCAGCCGCGTCCCCCAGCGGCCCGCGTGGGTGAAGGCGTCCCAGACGACATGCGTTGCCGCTCCGATCACCGCGGAGACGATGAACCAGCAGATCAGCGCGGTGAGTTCGCGCGGCCCCCGCGGCTGCCGGGGGCGGCCCCGGGCGACGGCGTACACCCGGCCCTGCCGGTGGCGGGGCAGCAGCGCCACCAGCGGTTCCCGCAGCAGCAGCCAGCCGCCGGTCAGCGCGGCGGTGATCAGGACGTCCACGGTCAGCACGCCGGGCAGGGAGTGGGTGACCTCCCCGAAGCGCATCCCGCCCGGTATGAAGCTGTCCGCGAAGTACGTCAGGTCGGGGGCGAAGGACCCCGCGACCAGGGCGGCTGCGATCAGCGGGCCGCGTGCCGTGCCCGTCCGGCGCAGTCCCGGAAGCACTGCCGCGGCATGGCTGAGAGTGAACGGCATATGCCTCTCCTTGATCGATTCGGATCATTATGTCGGCCGGTGGGAATGGTGGATGCGCGGCCCGAGGTGTCGTACTGTCACCTCAGCTGGAGCGCAGGGGAGCGCGACACCGCGGTGTCCACGCGGTGTGTCCACGCGGAGGGGATGTCACGCATGGCAGCCATATTCGGGCGGCGGCTTCGCCGGGGAGCGGCTTCGGCGGCGGTGGTGGGCCTGGTGCTGGCCGCCCTGACCGCGTCACAGGCACCGGGCACGGCACAGACCGCGGCGGCGAAGGAGCCGGAGCCGAGCCCGCCGGCCGACGCCGCCATCGACGGCGGATCGCCCTACTACACCGACCTTCCGCCGCTCAACAGCCCCGTGCCGCCGGGAGGTTCCGGCAAACCGAACGGCGGCAAGAACGGCGGCAAGAACAGCGGCAAGGTCGTCACAGGGCCCGCCGAGGCGGGCATTCCCGCGACCGTTCTCGCCGCCTATAAGAAGGCCGAAGCGAGTGTCCGCGCGTCCGACCCCGGATGCCGGCTGCCCTGGCAACTGCTCGCGGCGATCGGCAAGGTGGAATCCGGCCAGGCACGCGGCGGCGCGCTCGACGCCGACGGCACCACTCTCAAGCCGATACTCGGACCGCAGCTCAACGGCAACGGCTTCGCCCTCATCACCGACACCGACCACGGCCGCTACGACGGCGACCTCACCCATGACCACGCCGTGGGCCCGATGCAGTTCATCCCCTCCACCTGGTCCAACGGCGGTCCCACGGGCACGGGTTGGGGCGCGGACGGCAACGGCGACGGCAAGAAGGACCCGCACAACATCTTCGACGCCGCGCTCGCCGCCGGCCACTACCTGTGCAACGGCGGCCGTGACATGACGGTGCCCCACGATCTGGATCGAGCGATCCTCGGCTACAACAACTCCGGGGACTACCTGCGGACCGTGCTGTCCTGGTACGCGTTCTACCGCAAGGGCACCCACGAAGTGCCGGACGGCAAGGGCCTGCTCCCCGTACGGCGCGGCGGGACCTCCACCGGAACCGGCGGCTCCGGCCACGACACCCGGGACGGCCGGACGACCGGCGCACACCACGGCGACACCGGCAAACCGGCCACGGGCAAACCGGTCACGGGCAAGCCGCAAGGGCCGGATGCGACCAAGCCGGACACCGACCACGACGGCAGCAACAAGCCGGATGATTCCACCTCTTCCGGCTCCACCGGGACGGGCGGAACAGGAGGCACGGGCGGCACGGGCGGGCCTTCCGGGAACGACGGCACGTCAGGCACCGGCGGCACCGAGGGCTCCACCGGCAACACCCCCACCCCGACCGACCCCGCCGATCCGGCCTCGGTCACCACCATCGAACGGATCGGCGGCAAGGACCTGACGGCGACCGCGGGCGACGAGTTCAGCGCCCGGCCCCAGGTGCGCGCCAAGGATGCCGCGGGCAAGCCGGTGGCGGGCGCCCCCGTACGCTTCACCCTCTCCGGCTCCACGGACACCCGTTTCCCGCACGACGCGACCGCCGTCACCGTCACCACCGGCAAGGACGGCCTGGCCACCGCGCCCACCCTGCGCGCAGGTGAGCAGGCGGGCGGCTTCACCGTCCACGCGACCGCCGTCGGCCGCACCGTGGCCCCCGTCGACTTCGACGCCACCGTCAAGGCCAGGCCCGCACCGAAGGCCGACGCGCTGACCCGCACCTCCGCCAAGGAGCTGACGACGACGGCCGGAGGTACGTACGCGGACGCCATCGAGGTCAGGGCGACCTACCGGGGCAAGATCGCGGCGGGCGCTGCGGTCACCGCGACCATGGTGACCGGTGACCCGAAGAAGCCCGTCGAGAACGAGACCGGGCCCTACTTCAAGGATCCGCAGGCCACCGGCGAGGCCAAGGACAAGCCGGTCCGTACCCTCACCACCCTGCGGACGGACGCCGACGGTCTGCTCAAGCTCCCGGCCGTCCACACCGACGCGCACACCGGGACGTTCCTGCTGCGGCTGACCACGGCCGACGGCGCGACCCTGACCGTCGAGCTGAAGGTCACCGCCCCCTCCGGCCGGTAGCCGCAGCCCACGGGCGCGCCCCTGGCCGGCCCGTCCCATGCGTCACACCCGGCACATCCACCGCCGTCCCGCCCGCCTCAGGGCAGGACGGCGGTGCAACGTGTTCTCATCTCGGCCCCCCGTTGCTACGGTGCCCCCGCCCTGACGCCGTATCAGTTCCCTGGGAGGCCGACCATGCGCGCCCTGGCAGCAGCAGCCGTCGGACTGGCCGCGGCCCTCGCCCTCGTCTTCACCCTCACGGCGATCGGCGCGCCCAGCGGCGAGACCTCGCCCGAACCGCTGCTGACCACCGTCCCCGAGCACCCCTGAGGGAGGGACGCCGCCACCATGCGCCGCAAAGCCAGCCTGGTCCTGCTCGCCTTCGCCGTCTTCTTCACCGCTCTGTCCCCGCTGATGCGGTGGTACGCGTTCCCCCGGCTCGCCAAGATCCCGCCCAGCCAGTACCAGACGATGGTCCTGGAGGCGCGGCCCGCCACCCTCATCGACTACGGGACGATGAAAGCCAAGAAGGTCCCCAAGGTCAGCATCGTGGAAACCCTGAAGGGCAACGTCGCCGCATCCGACCGGGTCGAGAAGACCGCGGGCCGCGACGTCGTCGTCTGGGACATGCTGACCTATGTCGCGGACCCCCAGGGCAAGATGGTCTCCCAGATCCCCGAGCGCTACCTCTTCGACGCGCACTCCCAGGAACCGGTGCACGCCACCGGCGAGATGGTCGACGGCGACACCGTCCGCCGTGACGGCATCGAGTTCAAGTGGCCGTTCCTCACCGAGAAGCGCGACTACGCCTACTTCGACGCGCAGACCCGCGCCTCCGCCCCCATTCACTACCGGGGCACCCGCACCTTCCACGGCCTGGAGGTCTACTACTTCGAGCAGTCCATCCCCTGGACCAAGGTGCCGCTGCCCAAGAAGATGCCGGTCAAGGGCATCACGCCGGAGTCCGTCGAGAAGATGGGCACCACCCGCTGGTACACCACCAAGCGGATGTTCTGGGTCGACCCGGTCACCGGGGCACCCGTCAACGGCGAGGAGATCCACAAGGAAGAGCTGCGGGGCGGCCAACTGCTCCCGGGCGGAGGGAAGGTCACCGCGTTCGCCGGCGACGTCAAGATGCGCCCCGACTTCGTCACGTCCACCGTGGCCCTGGTCAAGTCCCAGCGGACGCTGGTCCTGCTGCTCACCAGCTACCTGCCGTGGGGATTCCTCGTGGTGGCCGCCGTGCTGCTCGCCCTCGGCCTGCGCCTCGAAGCCCGCAGCCGGCGGCCCCGGAACGACGGCGATGACCACGAAGCGGCACCCGTCCCCGAATCGGGGCCGGGCGCTCCGGGGATTGTCAGTGGCAGCCCGTAACGTGAACGCATGACGCTAGCGAACTGCCCCGTCACCGGCGAAGTGGTGGATCAGCTACTGGAGTTGACCCACCTGACCTGCGAGGACGACGAAACCTTCGACAATTTCCTGGCCGCCCACGGCTGGCGCTACTCCGAATTCGACGACTCCTACGAAACCGCCGCCGGGCAGGTCGTCTCGTCCGGCCACTACGACGCCGGCCCCGAGCCGAACGGCCAGACCGCCTGGGCCACGTTCAGCGTCTACGACCCCGAGTACGACGGCGTGCCCGACGCCGACCATCTGGCCGCGGTCTGGGGCCGCGCCCGCGGCTGGACCCTCCATCCCGACCAGGGGCGCGGCCGGTTGGACGCCGACTGGCAGGACACCGCAGCCCTCCTCACCGCCCGCTTCGGACGGCCCTCCGCGGTCACCAGCAGCCCCGGCCCGGCGGACCCTCCCACCGTCCTGCCCCGCCGCTACGCCCTCTGGCGCGGCCGCGACAGCGTCCTGTTCCTCGCCCAGGACGCCGACCCGATCTGCTACTGCTGCTTCATCCGCAACGTCCTCGTCGTCGCCCCCGCCGACCGCGAGGACGCACTGCCGGGCCCCGACACGCTGCCCGACTGGTACGCGTCGAAGCTCCTCGGCGAGGGGGTGGCCGCCTGACGACGATGCCTCATCAGGACACCCGGAGGACGGGCACGGGCGGTCACGCGTCGTCCCGCGTGGACGGTGCAAGGCCCGCCGGCCGCTGCTCCGCCGGAGACGCGCCTCTGGGCCGCGCCGAGTTGGGGACGTACGGCCGTGCCGGCGTTCCGGCGCACGCGGCAACCCGCTGCGCGACGGTCCGGCGCCGCCACCCCGCTGCCGACCACCCGGCCGACCTGACCGCGAGCCGTCCGATCCCGCTGCCCGCCCGGCTCACCCACCCGTCCCGGTACCGGAATTCCCCCGGGATCAGGACCGCCTCAACCGTGCCGTCGTGTGCCGCGTCGGCGCGGCCGACGACGGGTCCTCGGGCCAGGGATGCTTGGGATAGCGCCCCCGCAACTCCGCACGGACGGACCGGTATCCGTCCCGCCAGAAGGACGCCAGATCCGCCGTCACGGCCGCCGGGCGCCCGGCGGGGGAGAGCAGATGGACCAGGACGGGCACCCGCCCGCCGGCCACCCTCGGTGACTCCTGCTGCCCGAACAACTCCTGCAACTTGACCGCAAGGACCGGCTGCTCACCTGCGTAATCCACCCGCACCCGCGAACCGCTCGGCACCTCGATCCGCTCCGGCGCCAGCTCGTCGAAGCGGACCGCTTCCCCGGTCGCCCACGGCAGCAACCGCGTCAGCGCGGCCCCCGCGTCGATCCGCTCCAGATCGGCCCGCCGGCGCGCCCGTCCCAGCTCCACCCCGAGCCATTCCCCGGCCCGTTCCCACAGCGCCTCGTCCGACACGTCCGGCCACGGCGCCCCCAACTCCCGGTGCAGGAACGCCATCCGCTGCCGGGTCGTGACCGCACCCGCCGACCAGCGCAGCAGCCCGAGCCCCTCCTGCCGCAGGCCCGCGACCACCGCGTCCCGCAGCAGCTCGGGATCGGGCTTCGCCAAGGGGCGCTCCGCCAGCTCGATCGCGCCCAGCCGCGTCACCGACCTGGCCACGACGTTCCCGTCGGCCCAGCGGACCTCCTCGCCGCGGGAATACAGCGCCCCCGCCGCCGCGCATGCCGTCGCCTCGTCGATCACCGCGGCGAGCCGCACCCGTGCCGACGCGGCGGCGACCGGCCGGTCCGCGACCGCGATCGCCAGCCACCGCGCGTCCCGCAGCCGCGACCCCTCACCGCCCCGGCCCGCCGAACCGTGCCCCGGCCCCGCCGCGCCCGTCTCCGCCCGCGTACCGGACGCCATCAGATAGCTGCCCGCACCCCGAGCCCGCGCCACCCGCTCGGGAAACGCCAGCGCGGCCACCAGCCCCGCGACACCATCGTCATCCCGGGCGCTGCCCCCGCCATCACCACCAGCACTACCCGCCTGCCCCGCCCCGCCCGCTCCGGAAGCCCCAGCGGTCTCGGCCGTGTCCTCCGCCCCGGCCGCCCCCACCGCCGCGGCCAACCGCCTGGCCTCCTGCCGCCACCGCGCCGCATACGCATCGCCGCCCCGGCGCGCCGTACGCCACGCCGCCACCAGATCGTCCCCGTACGCCCGCGGCGGCTCCTCGCTCAGCAGCGCCACGACCTCGGCCGCCGGCCGCACACCGACCTCCCGCGCACCGTCCCACAACGCACGGGCCAGCCGCGGATGCACCCCCAGCCGGCTCAGGCGCAGTCCGCGCGCCGTCGCCCTGCCGTCCGCATCCACCGCGCCGATCGCGCGCAGCACGTCCCGCGCCGCGGCCAGCGCGCCGGCCGGCGGCGGATCCAGCAGCGCGAGACCGGCGGCCGACGGATCCCCCCAACAGGCCGTCTGAAGGGCGAACGCCGTCAGGTCCGCCACCTTGATCTCCGGATCCGGGAACCGCGGCAGCCGCCCGTCCTCCCCCTCCGACCAGCAGCGATACACCACTCCAGGTGCTTCACGTCCGGCCCGCCCGGCGCGCTGCCTGGCCGCGGCCCGCGAGGCACGCACCGTCGCCAGCGCGCTGAGCCCGCGCGCGTGATCCGTCCGCGGCACCCGCGCCAGCCCGCTGTCGACCACCACCCGCACCCCGGGCACCGTCAGGCTCGACTCGGCGACGGACGTCGCCAGCACCACCCGCCGCACGCCGTCGCCGCCCGCCAGCACCGCGTCCTGCACCTCGGCCGGCGCCCGCCCGTGCACCTGGAGGACGTCCGCGTCCACCCCCGCCAGCTGTCCGGCCACCCGCGCGATCTCGCCGGCGCCTGGCAGGAAGCACAGCACATCGCCCGCCTGGTCACGCAAGGCCCGCCGCACCACCGCCGCCACATGCGACAGCAGCACGGGATCCACCCGCATCCCGTGCGCAGGCCGCACCGGCCGCTCCGGGGGAGCCCACACCACTTCCACCGCGTGCGACACACCCGCCGCCTCCACCACCGGAGCCGACCCGTCCGGATCGCCCAGCAGCGCCGCCCACCCCGCCGCGTCCGTCGTCGCCGAAGCCGCCACCAGACGCAGCTCCGGACGCAGCGTCTCGCGTACGTCCAGCAGGAACGCGGCGGAGGTGTCGGCGTCGAGGTGCCGCTCGTGGCATTCGTCGAGCATCACCACGTCGACGTCCGCCAGCTCGGGATCGCGTTGCAGTCGCTGCAACAGCACGCCGGTGGTCACCACTTCCACGACGGTCCGCGGCCCGGCCCGCCGCTCCCCGCGCACGGTGAAGCCGACCTGCTCACCGACCCGCTCACCCAGCAGCCAGGCCATCCGCCGCGCGGCGGCCCGCGCGGCGATCCGCCGCGCGGCGGCCCGCGCGGCGATCCGCCGCGCGGCGGCCCGCGCGGCGATCCGCCGCGGCTCGGCGACCAGCACCCGGCGCCGCGGCCCGGCGCCCGTCAGCCCCGCCAGCTCCAGCGGCACCAGCGTCGTCTTACCGGTACCGGGCGGCGCGCACAGCACCGCGCTGCCTGGCCCGTCGAGGGCGTCGCGCAGCGCGGGCAGGGCGGCACGGGCGGGCAGCTGGGCGAGAGCGTCGTGGCGGATCACGCTCCCAGTCTGCCGCTCCACCGGAACCGCCGATCAAGGACCGCCCCGCACGAAGCCGGTCCGCTCGGTCCTCCGCCACGCACACGAAGTCAGTCGTCCGCCACGCACACGAAGATCGCCGTGCCCGGAATCAGATGCCCGCGCAGCGGCGACCAGCCGCCCCACTCCTGGGTGTTCTCCTCAGGCCATTCCGGTTCGACCAGATCCACCAGCCGGAAGCCCGCTGCCGCCACGTCCCGCACCCGGTCGCCCAGCGTCCGATGGTGCTCGACGTACACGGCGCGGCCGGTCTCGTCCTGCTCGACGTAGGGCGTGCGGTCGAAGTAGGAGGCGGCGACCGACAGGCCATCGGGGCCCGGTTCGTCGGGGAAGGCCCAGCGGATGGGGTGGGTGACCGAGAAGACGAACCGGCCACCGGGCCGCAGCACCCTGCGTACCTCGCGCAGCACGCACACCGGGTCGGCGACGAACGGAATCGCGCCATATGCGGAGCAGGCCATGTCGAACGCCCCGTCGCGGAACGGCAGGGCGCCGGCGTCCGCCTCCACGAGCCCGACCGACGGCACGCCCTGGCTCCCGGACGCGGCGGTCTCCGCGGCCTGACCGGCGATCCGCAGCGCGTGCTGCAACTGCCGGTGCGAGAGGTCGAGGGCCACCGGGTGCGCGCCCTGGGCGGCCAGCCAGCGGGAACATTGCGCGGCGCCGGCGCCGATCTCCAGAACCCGCAGCCCCGTCAGCTCGTCGGCGGGCCCGAGCAGCGCGGCCCGCTCCTCGTCCAGCCCCTCAGGCCCCCAGATGAAACGGTCGTCCCCGAGGAACGCGCCGTGCTCGCTCTGGTAGTCATCGGCGTTGCGGTCCCACCAGCCGCGGCTGGCCTGGCTGCTTTCCGTTGCCGAGGCGTCACGTCGGGTCGCCTCCGGCTCGTACTCTTGGTTCATCGCGCCCGTCGTCGTAGTCTTCGCTGAGCTTGTAGCTGTCGGGACTGTGCGGCCGTAAAGGTCTCGCGGAACATCACGCGTGCCGGTTATAGGGCGTTCCGCCCCGGGTGTGCGCCTTCGCGCATTGACCGTGTCCGGCTGCCCCCGTATGCTACAAGTTGCGCTGCGGGCTTGTGCGCCTCAGACGGAGCAGGCCGCGCTCGCATCTGTATGTATGTCCCCTCGGTTTTCGAGGCGCTTCGGTTGCTCCGGCTTTTTGCGGGGCTTCGGAGGATGTGCCTCTGACGCTGTCCGGCTTGTGCAGAAGCGATAACGGCTCTCGGCGTAGCAGTACCTACGACTTCAATGTCCGCACCGGAGCCCTTTCCCACATGACGAGCAGCACCGAGACCACCGCCACCACCCCGCAGGTTGCGGTCAACGACATCGGTAACGAGGAAGCCTTCCTCGCCGCGATCGACGAGACGATCAAGTACTTCAACGACGGCGACATCGTCGACGGCGTCATCGTGAAGGTCGACCGGGACGAGGTCCTGCTCGACATCGGTTACAAGACCGAAGGCGTCATCCCCAGCCGCGAGCTTTCGATCAAGCACGACGTCGACCCCAACGAGGTCGTCGCCGTCGGTGACGAGATCGAGGCCCTGGTTCTCCAGAAGGAGGACAAGGAAGGCCGCCTCATCCTGTCCAAGAAGCGCGCTCAGTACGAGCGTGCCTGGGGCACGATCGAGAAGATCAAGGAAGAGGACGGGATCGTCACCGGTACCGTCATCGAGGTCGTCAAGGGTGGTCTCATCCTCGACATCGGCCTCCGTGGCTTCCTGCCGGCCTCCCTGGTCGAGATGCGTCGTGTCCGCGACCTTCAGCCCTACGTGGGCAAGGAGCTCGAGGCCAAGATCATCGAGCTGGACAAGAACCGCAACAACGTGGTCCTGTCCCGCCGTGCCTGGCTGGAGCAGACCCAGAGCGAGGTCCGTCAGACCTTCCTCACCACCCTCCAGAAGGGTCAGGTGCGCTCCGGCGTCGTCTCCTCCATCGTCAACTTCGGTGCCTTCGTGGACCTGGGTGGCGTGGACGGCCTCGTGCACGTCTCCGAGCTGTCCTGGAAGCACATCGACCACCCCTCCGAGGTCGTCGAGGTCGGCCAGGAGGTCACGGTCGAGGTCCTGGACGTCGACATGGACCGCGAGCGCGTGTCCCTGTCGCTCAAGGCGACGCAGGAAGACCCGTGGCAGCAGTTCGCCCGGACCCACCAGATCGGTCAGGTCGTCCCGGGTAAGGTCACCAAGCTCGTTCCCTTCGGTGCGTTCGTGCGCGTCGACGAGGGCATCGAGGGCCTGGTCCACATCTCCGAGCTGGCCGAGCGCCACGTCGAGATCCCGGAGCAGGTTGTCCAGGTCAACGACGAGATCTTCGTCAAGGTCATCGACATCGACCTCGAGCGCCGCCGCATCAGCCTCTCGCTGAAGCAGGCCAACGAGTCCTTCGGTGCCGACCCGTCGGTCGTCGAGTTCGACCCGACCCTGTACGGCATGGCCGCGTCGTACGACGACCAGGGCAACTACATCTACCCCGAGGGCTTCGACCCGGAGACCAACGACTGGCTCGAGGGCTACGAGGCCCAGCGCGAGGCGTGGGAGAACCAGTACGCCGAGGCGCAGCAGCGCTTCGAGCAGCACCAGGCTCAGGTCATCAAGTCCCGCGAGGCCGACGAGCAGGCCGCGGCCGAGGGCGCTGCGGCGCCGGCGGCCACCGGTGGCGGCAACACCGGCGGCGGCAACGTCTCCGGTGGGTCGTACTCCTCGGAGTCGGCGGACAACTCCGGCGCCCTGGCGTCGGACGAGGCCCTGGCTGCGCTCCGCGAGAAGCTGGCCGGCGGCCAGAGCTGAAAAGCTCCCCGCTAGGCACTAGCCGATAGGCGAAGGCCCGTTCCCTCAAGGGGGAGCGGGCCTTCGTCGTGTCCGGAACCGGCCCGCCGCGGATCAGCCCACGGGGACACCCGGATTGGCCACGCCGCGACCGCCGGTGACCGTGTTGTCGCCCGCGATGGTGACCGGGCAGTCCTTGTCGTAGTTGGTGATGTTGAATCCGTACCTGCCCTCTCCCGAGGCGCCGCTCAGGTCGGACTTGTTGCCACGGAAGACCGTGCCGCAGCCCCAGCCGGACTCCTGGGAGTGGGTCTCGTAACCGTTGTTGGTGGTGTGCCGGCCGGTGTTGTTCTCGACGAGGACGTCATTGCCCTTCACGTCGACCCATGAGTCGTCATAGTTGGCGCCGGTGAGGCCACTGCCGTCGAAGGTGTTGCCGACGATCTTCGCTCCCGTGGTGCCTTCCTTCACGTCGATGTTCTCGCCGCCGACACCGGGCCCGATGGTGTTGTCGAGGATCTGGACGTGGTCGCTCTTGTCGTCGGTGCCGCCGGCGCTGCCGACGTACACCCCTTCGCCCATCCCGCTGCCGCCCTTGCCGGTGTCACGGATCGTGGAGTTCTTGATGACGCCGTCCTTGCTGGACTTACGGAAGTGCACGCCTTCCATGTCCAGGTTGTGGACGGCCACCGAGTCGATGACCACGCCGTTCGCGGCGTCCATCATGATCCCCTTCTGGCCGCCGGACACGGTGATCCCCTTGACCGTCCAGTAGGAGGCGCCGTTCAGGTGCAGGCCGTAGCCGCCTCCGGCGGTGAGCACCGCCTTGGCGGAACCGGTGAGGGTGATCCGGGAGTCCGCGCTGCCCGCGGCTGACGTCTTGAAGTTCCCGTTGTACGTACCGTCGGCGAGCTGGATGGTGTCGCCGGGCTTGGCGTCGCTCAACGCGTCCTTGAGCTGGGAGGAGTTGGCGACGTCGACCACGCGGGCGGGGGCGGATGTGGGGGTGACCGCCGCGCCGGCGGTGCTGGTGAGGGCCGTGCCGAGGGCCAGCGCCAGAGCGGCCGATGTGGTGAGGAGGGGTCCGGTGCGCATTCAACTGCCTTCCCGTATGTGAACGTGGGGCGGAAACGTGAATCGCGAGGGTTCTGGAGAAGCTAGGGGCGCGGCCGTTCGACCGTCAAGAGTCGTGCGGCTGAGGGCTCGGTGATGCCTTGATGTGAGGGCGGGGACTGGAGAGTTGGGTGGGTGCGGCTCCGGGCGCGTGTGCGTCGGCCGTTGTTTCCCCCGTGTTCATATGAGTGGACGGCGGTTATCGGGACACTCCCGGGGGAGACGGGGGGCGACCGTGGGGCGGGTGGAGATGTGACGGGGCGAGGCGCGCGGGGCGGCGTGGCCGAATCCGGTGGCACGTGCGACCCGTCAGGTCCGCCGTGCTCGCCTCGTCCCGGGGCGGTCCCGGGAATGCGGCACCCGCTCCGTGCGTTCTTCCAGTCGGACACGAGGAGGAGCGGTCACTGTGTTGGATCCCCAGGGGTTGTACGAATGGGAGCCGAGCGGGCTCGCGGCGGTCGAGGCCATCGCGGCCAGGGACTCCGCCGGACTGGTGCTGCTGTACCACTTCGACGGCTACATCGACGCAGGTGAGACCGGCGACCAGATCGTCGAGCGCCTGCTGGACGGCTTGACGCACCGCGTCATCGCCCGTTTCGACCACGACCGGCTGGTCGACTACCGGGCCCGTCGCCCGCTGCTCACCTTCCAGAACCACCGCTGGACGTCGTACGAGACGCCCAGCATCGAGCTGCGACTCGTCGAGGACACGACGGGCGCGCCGTTCCTGCTGCTGTCCGGCCCCGAACCCGACGTGGAATGGGAGCGATTCGCCACCGCCGTCCGGCAGATGGTGGAGCGGCTGGGCGTACGGCTTTCGGTCAACTTCCACGGCATCCCGATGGGCGTCCCGCACACCCGCCCCGTGGGCATCACCCCGCACGGCAACCGCACCGACCTGATGCCCGGTCACGCCAGCTTCTTCGACGAGGCGCAGGTGCCGGGCAGCGCGGAAGCCCTGATTGAGTTCCGGCTCGCCGAGGCCGGACACGATGTGCTGGGAGTGGCGGCTCACGTACCGCACTACATCGCACGGTCCCCGTACCCGGACGCGGCGCTCACGGCCCTGGAGGCGGTGACGGCCGCAACGGGCCTGGTCCTGCCCGGCGCCGCGCACTCGCTGCGGACGGAGGCGCTCCGTACCCAGGAGGAGATCGAGCGGCAGATATCGGAGGGCGACGAGGAACTGGTCGCGCTGGTCAGCGGTTTGGAGCATCAGTACGACGCGGTGGCGGGCGCCGAGACCCGTGGCAACCTCGTGGCCGAGGCGGTGGAACTCCCCTCCGCCGATGAGATCGGCAGGGAGTTCGAGCGCTTCCTGGCCGAGCGGGAGGCGGACGGGGGGACCGCCTGAGCGGGGCCGGCCGGCGACCGCGCGATGGCGCCGCCCGGCGCGTGGCCGGCAGTCGCCCCCTGGGTCCGTCGCTGCGGCATGCGTATAGCGTGGGCCCATGGTGAAGGTGGGGCTCACAGGTGGAATCGGCGCGGGCAAGAGCGAGGTCTCGCGGCTCCTGGCGTCGTACGGTGCGGTGATCGTGGACGCCGACAAGATCGCGCGTGAGGTCGTCGAGCCGGGAACTCCCGGGCTCGCGGCGGTGGTTGCGGAGTTCGGGGACGGAGTGCTCGCAGCGGACGGCACCCTTGACCGGCCCAAGCTGGGGGGAATCGTTTTCGCCGATCCCGAGAAGCTGAAGGCGCTCAACGCGATCGTGCACCCGCTCGTCGGGGCCCGCTCGGCGGAACTCGAGGGGGCGGCCGGGCCGGACGCGGTGGTGGTGCACGATGTCCCGCTGCTGACCGAGAACGGCCTCGCGCCGCTCTACGATCTGGTGGTGGTCGTCGACGCGGCGCCGGAGACCCAACTCGACCGTCTGGTACGGCTGCGTGGGATGGCTGCGGACGAGGCGAAGTCCCGTATGGCGGCCCAGGCGTCCAGGGAACAGCGCCTGGCCGTCGCCGATCTGGTGATCGACAACGACGGCCGGATCGAAGATCTCGAACCTCAGGTGCGGGCGGTCTGGGAACGTCTGCGGGCCGCTTGACGCGAAGCCCCGTTCGCCCGGTGCCGTGTGGACGTCACGTGCGGCACGGACGAGCGGAAGTACGCGGCGGAAGTACGAGGCAGGGCGGGCTCGGCAGGATCATGCCCCGGCCCTTCGGCGGCGGGGAGCGGCTGCGGCCGATGCGGAGGCGGGAGATAGCCTCACCGCCATGAACGTTACTGATCCCGAAGCCAGGTTGGCCGGATCCGACGTGGCGCCCGCCTCGTTCGTCGTCAACATTTCCGGCATCCCGGATGCCGAGTTGGAGCCGGAGCTGCTCGACCCCGCCCAGATCGTCTCCGGGGAACCCGTGGTGACCGGGAAGGTGCTGTGGGAGTCGCCGGACGGCCGACAGGTCCGGGGCATCTGGCAGATCACGCCCGGCGTGGTCACGGACACCGAGGCCAGCGAACTGTTCGTGGTCGTCAGCGGACGCGCCACCATCGAGGTCGAGGGCGGAGCAGTGCTCCAGGTGGGTCCGGGCGACGCCTGCGTGCTGCGCGAGGGCGACCGCACGCGATGGACCGTGCACGAGACGTTGCGCAAGGCCTACCACATCAGTTCGTGAGCGCTCAGTCGTGCCGGAGTTGGCGGCACGGCCCCGGGGCAGCAGGTTCGTCGGCTCGTTCGAGGCGCAGCGGTAGGGGAACTGTGCGGGCCCCAGGCGGACATGGCGTAGGCGACGGCGTCCTGGGCGCGGTGTTCGAGACGCGCAACGTGCTTTACCACTACGGCCCGGAGAAGCTGGTCGCACCTCACCGCCCGCATTCGGATGATCATGTCCTGCAGCATCGACGCCCAGGAGGCCGTCGCCCCGGCCGAGGCGTAGCCGACCGCCCCTTGCGGCCGAGGCCGGGCTTCAATCGGGGGCACGCGCCCCGAGGCTCGGCCCGGCTGTTGCGCGGTGCTGCCCGTACCGGCCGAATACCGATTGTGGAAGGGCCCTTGCCTGGACGGGAATGCCACGGCCGACGCGTCTGTTGTGCGGCAGGTGACGCCCACGGCGGGTGACCGAAGCCTGCCCGACGGCGCCGGAGAGGAGACGGCCGTGCCCGAGCGCAGCCCCGAGACCCATGTCATCGACTTCCGCGCCGCGGAACACCTGTTGGCCGCCCGCGACCCACGGGGAGCGGTCCGCCTGCTCGACTCCGTCATCACCGCGCACCCGGAGAACACCGCGGCGCGGCTGCTGCGCGCTCGGGCTTTCTTCCTGGGAGCTCAACTGCGTCCGGCGGAACTGGAGTTCCAGATCGTGCTGGACCGTGAGCCGGACAATGCGTTCGCCCACTTCGCTCTGGGCCGCACCCTCGAGCGGGCCGGCCGCCCCGAGGAAGCGCTGCGGCACTTTCGCCTCGCCGCCGCCCTGGACCCCCGCCCCGACTTCATCGAAGCGGCCCGCTTCGCACGGAGTGAGGAAGGCGGATGACTCGGGCGGCCTGCGTGATCTCCGGGCCCTGACTGCCTACGATCCGGGCCTGCGACCGCGACCGGGAGATCTCGGTCGGCTGAAGACGCCGTTCCGCCCGTGGTCCGGCTCGTACGGCGGTATCTCCTTGCCCGGTTGATAGTGGGCTCCCTGGTGGATGTGCCGGATCACCAGGGTCAGATCCGTGGCGGTGATCGCCGCCAGCACGGCACACGCCGCCGCCCATTCCGGTCTGCCGGCCACGACGAAGGCCACCGTCCCGGCGACGGCCCACAGCAGGCCCCACAGCGCCAGCCCACACCGGATCCTCAGGGGGCTGCGTGCGTGGAGGGGTTCATTTCCCGTACGCATTGGCACCCATCTCCCTTCTCCATGGTCCTCCTGATCGCTGCGTCCGTCACTCGTCTCCGCGTGCCGCTTCGTTGTGCACGGCCCGTGATCGTGGGGCTTGCGGCGGTCTCTTCGTGGTCGTCGGCGCCGACCGTTCAGCTGGGCGGAGCGGAACGGACGCCGGCACTGGACCGGGGGCGGCAGGGCGGGGGTCGCCGGCCGGGTGCAGGTTGGTCCAGGACAGCCCGCCGATGTCGAGGCGTGACCGGGCGCGCGTCACGGCCACGTACGCCAGGCGGGCTTCATCCACGTCGATCGGGCCGGGCAGCGGAGCCCCATCTTCGCCGCGCTCTTCGAGATCATCAGGGCCCGTGAAGTCATCCGCGATCCGCACGCTGTCCCACTCCCGCCCCTTGGCCCGGTGCACCGTGGACACCGTGACTTCGGCGACGTCTTCGGGGGGGAGGCGGTCCAGGGCACGCAGGACTGCATCGGCGCCGAGGTCATCGACGAGTTCGACCAGCGGCAGCAGGTCGCGCCCTGCCGGGTCGCACTCCGCGTATTCGCGCAGCTCCGCCCAGGACTCGAACAGCATCAGCTCGGGATGTGCCGTGCGCCGGCCGGACTCCAGGGTGTGTGCCGCGCGGGCCAAGGCACGCAGAGCGTCCCCGCCGCCCGCCAGCGCTACCCGGTGGCCCGCTTCCAGCTGCCGTATCACCTCCACCATGGCTCCGGCGTTGGATCGGCACAGGATGGCTTGTGGGTTGGGGACCGCTGCCAGTTCCGTGGTGCGCCACGGCGCGCCCGTGAGCCGGATCGGGGCATCGGCGATGGTCAGCCAGCGGTTGGCCTCGGTGGCCAGAGCGGGACCGAAGCGAAAGGAACAGGAGAGGCTGAGCTGCCGGCCGGGGAACCCGGCCAGGACATCGCGGGCGCCGCGCCAGCCGTAGATGGCCTGTGCGGAGTCGCCGACCAGTACCAGCTGCGCGTGTCCGCGCTGTGCGGTGAGTACCTGCTCGACCACGGGGTTGGTGTCCTGCGCCTCGTCGAGGAGGAGGACGTCGGCGGCGATGGCGGGATCTTGCAGCGCCCACATCTTGAGGTAGTGGTCGTGCTCGAACCGGACGACGCCGTGGTCCGGATGCTGCAGATCCGTCCACGCTTTGCGTGCGTAGGGAAGCACGAGCTCCGCCAGCCGACGGTGCAGCGGCTCGGACTCGGCGCCGCGCAGGGGCGGGACATGGTGATACCCGATGTCCCTGTCGGCGGATTGGCAGAACCGTGTGACGGTTCGCAGGACGGTGTAGGACAGCGCCTTGTGGGTGACCTTGCGTGACCCGAGGCGTAAGAACGTCCCGGCGTCGATGCCCAGGGCCGCTCCCGCCTTCCAGCCTGCCTGCCGGGGTGCGTTCATCCGGGCCTGGTACCGCCTGCCGATGGCTGCGTAGGCGAGGGCATGCGCGGTGCCGCAGCTGACCTCGGCCGGGAAGGTCCGTGCGGCATCGCGTGCGATGGCTCTGTTGAAGGCGAGGTAGCGGCCCTGCCGGTCTTGGCTCCGTGCTTCCTGCGCGAGCATCGCGAGCGTGGCGGTCTTTCCCGTTCCGGCGCCGGCCTGGATCACGAGATCGGACCCGGTCCGGAACGCTTCCGCCGCAGCCATCTGCTCGGGTGTGGGGGCTTGGGTGGGGGCCGGTGCGGACATGAGAACTCCTCAGAGAGATCGATTGGTGGCTGAGAGTTAATTCGTCACTCACTGTAACTGTTTTGAGGTCGAGGAGCGAGAAGTTTCGTGGCCTGTGGATAACTCCGCGTTGCCGCTTGCCGCGGATCGTGTGCGCGGGCGAGCGCGGGGGCGGGGACGTCGTGCGGGGCGGATTGTCAGTGGCGTCTGCTTCTATCGATTCCGAGGCGGTGGCGCAGGCCCACGGCGGTGACGCAATCCCGATGCCTTCGTGTGCCGACGCCGCCGCGACCGACGGAGCGATGCCGGGAAAGCAGGAAATTGCCGTGCTGGAGGGGAGTGGTTGGCGTGAGGAGGGCGCGGTCGGAATCGTCGGACCGCAGGGTTCGGCCGCACTGTCGCCGGTTGCGGACGGTGATCATCGGGCGCTCGACGCCGGGGAGAAAGAGGCGGGCGGGCACGATGGAGGAGGGGCAGTGCGCGCGATCGTAGACTCGCAGGTCGGGGCCGCCCGGAAGGGTCGGCAGGCAGGGAAGGCGCCGCGAGCGGTATGGAGAGACCGAGTTCCAGGGGACGGCATGGCACAGCAGCGGGATGAGGTCGCGGGGGCGTCCTGGCAGCCGCGCCGCGCCGCGTCGGCAGCGTCCGGCGGCACCGGGTCCGGTGGCACCGTTCCGAGCCACTGTGCCGTGACCTTCCTTCCCGCACAGCCTCCGCGCGCAGGCCGGGTCGCCTTCTGGCGGCCGGACGGCGGCCCGCTCCCGGATCTCGGAGCCGGGGACGCCGCAGCGCCCGGGGGAGCCGTGGCCGGTGACGATCGGATTCCCGCCGCGGAGTCGCGGGTGACGGTGGCCCGTAGGCACGGCAACGGCGCACGCAGTCGTGCGGTGCCCGCCGTGCTGCTGCCGGTGGCCGAAGCGGTCCCTCTGCTGATCGGCGCCCGGTACGACCCGGCCGCCCATCCTGCGGCGGCCGGCTGGGGTGCCGCGGCACTCCACGCCCTGCACCTCACGTCGCGCGGCCGGCTGCTGCCCGGACTGACCGACGCGGACACCGACGCCTGGCGGGCGGGCCCTCTCGACCCGGAGGACGCCGCACACCTACGGGCCATCGCCGCAGCGATGCCCGCCTACGCCTACGCCACACCGATCCCCGGCACCCGCCCACTGCGGCTGCCGGACCCGGCGGAGCTGGTCAGGAACTTCGTCGACGCCGTCGTCGACGCACTGCCGCGCACACCCGCCGCCGCCCTCGTCGCCGGCGCCCCGTACGCCGCGCAGCCATCCCAGCAGATCCCCGGTGCGCGCGAGTGGGCCGCAGAGGTGGCGGCCGGGGTGGACGCAGGCGTCCGGCTCTCGCTGCGCCTGGACCTCGCTCCACACCGGCTCTTCGATGTCAGCGCACCGGCCCTCGCCGGCACCGGAGACGAGACCCGCACCGGAGACGACACCGGTACGGAGGGCGGCATGCCGGAGCGTGGCGCCGCGGCGGCCGTACTCCAGGTGCACAGCCTCACCGACCCCACCCTGGTCGCCGATGCCCGGGACCTGTGGGAGGACCTGGGGCCCGATCAGTTCGGCGCGCGGTCCCGGGTCGACACACTCCTCGCGCTCCGCCGGGCAGCCCGGGTATGGCACCCGCTCGGCCGCCTCCTGGAGCGGCCGGTCCCCGACGTACTGCCGCTCGGCGAGGACGAGTTGTACGAGCTGCTCGGCCCGGCGGCGCCACGGCTCAAGGCCGCAGGCGTGACCGTCCACTGGCCCAAGGAACTGGCCCGCGGGCTGACGGCAGCCGCGGTGCTGCGCCCCGCTCCGGGGTCCGCCGCGGACGGTTTCGGATTCTTCGACACCAAGGAACTGCTGCAGTTCCGCTGGCAGATGACCCTCGACGGGGTTCCCCTGACCGAAGCGGAGATGGACGAACTAGCTGAGGCGCACCGTCCGATGGTGCGGCTGCGCGACCAGTGGGTGCTCGTGGACCCCGCGCTCGTCCGCAAGGCCCGCAAACGCGAATTGGGGTACGTGGAACCGGCCGACGCACTAGCCGCGACGCTCAACGGCACCACCGAGGTGGACGGCGAGGCGGTCGAGGTGGTCCCCGTGGGGGCGCTGGCCGCGCTGCGGGACCGCCTCACCGCCGAGAACCGCCCACTGCCCCAGCCACCAGGACTGCACACCACACTCCGCGACTACCAACTACGCGGCATGACCTGGCTCGACACCATGGCCTCCCTCGGCCTCGGCGGCTGCCTCGCCGACGACATGGGGCTGGGCAAGACCGTCACCGTCATCGCCCTGTACCTCCACCGGCGTCCGCCCGCCCCCGTTCTCGTCGTGTGCCCCGCTTCCCTGCTGGGCAATTGGCAGCGCGAAATCGAACGCTTCGCTCCCGGCACGCCCGTACGCCGCTTCCACGGTGCCGGGCGCAGCCTCGACGATCTGGACAGCGGATTCGTCCTGACGACCTACGGGACGATGCGCAGCAGCGCCGCCCAACTAGCCGCCCGCTCCTGGGGATGGGTTGTCGCCGACGAGGCCCAGCACGTCAAGAACCCACGATCCTCGACGGCCAGGGCACTGCGCGACATCAAGGCCCCCGCCCGTATCGCCCTCACCGGCACACCGGTGGAAAACAACCTGTCCGAACTGTGGGCCCTCCTCGACTGGACCACCCCGGGGCTCCTCGGCCCGCTGAAGACGTTCCGTGCCCTGCACGCACGCGACGTCGAAGGCGGTGAGGACCCGGAGGCGGCGCGGCGGCTCGCCCGGATGGTGCGCCCGTTCATCCTGCGCCGCAAGAAGTCCGACCCCGGCATCGCGCCCGAACTCCCGCCCAAGACCGAGACGGACCACCCGGTGGCGCTCGGCCGCGAACAGGCGGCGCTGTACCGCGCCGTCGTCCGGGAAACCCTTGCCAAGATCGAGGCCGCCGATGGCATCGCCCGTCGCGGACTGGTGATGAAGCTGCTCACCGCGCTCAAGCAGATCTGCAACCACCCCGCGCAGTACCTGAAGGAGGCCGCGCCCGGCCTGGTCGCCCGCTCCGGGAAACTCGAACTGCTCGACGAACTCCTCGACACCATCCTCGCCGAGGGCGGCGCCGCCCTCGTCTTCACCCAGTACGTGGAAATGGCCCGGCTCCTCGAACAGCACCTCCGTACCCGGGGCATCCCCACCCAACTCCTGCACGGCGGCACCCCCGTCGCACAGCGGGAGGCGATGGTCGACCGCTTCCAGTCCGGTGAGGAACCGGTGTTCCTGCTGTCCCTCAAGGCGGCGGGCACCGGCCTCAACCTCACCCGCGCCGGACACGTGATCCACTACGACCGCTGG
The DNA here is from genome assembly GCF_043199105.1 of Streptomyces sp. NPDC048644. Lineage (NCBI taxonomy): Bacteria > Bacillati > Actinomycetota > Actinomycetes > Kitasatosporales > Streptomycetaceae > Streptomyces > Streptomyces sp. NPDC048644. The sequence goes on along the minus strand of NZ_JBICVO010000001.1, from coordinate 169,308 downwards.
TGGAACCCCGCGGTGGAGGAACAGGCCACCGACCGCGCCTATCGCATCGGCCAGACCCAGCCCGTCCAGGTTCACCGTCTGATCGCCGAGGGCACCGTCGAGGACAACATCGCCGACCTCCTCGCCGCCAAGAGAACCCTCGCCGACACGGTGCTCTCCGGAGGCGAGACGGCGCTCACCGAACTGTCCGATGCCGAACTGGCCGACCTCGTCTCCCTGAGGAGGCCCGCATGAGCCCTCGCCCCGCCGACGGGCCGAGCCGTCGCGCAACAGGCCGGGCAGGTGCGCCGGGCCCCGCACCGGGCGCGTCCTTCCGGAACCGGTACACCACCTCCGGGCGAGCCGCCGCCGCGGACCGGATGGCCCGCGCCGACCGCTCCCGTACCTTCCCGCCCCTGCCGTCCCGTAGCGGCGGGCCGTTCGCCGCCTCCTGGTGGGGAAGCGCCTGGCTGGAAGCGTTGGAAACCACCGCTCTGGACGGCGCTCGCCTCGCCCGCGGCCGGACCTACGCCCGCGACGGACACGTGGACACCATCAACGTCACCCCGGGGCGCATCCTCGCCACGGTACGGGGCAGCAGACCACGCCCGTACAGCGCCGAAATCCGCCTGCGGACCCTCGCGGACGAGGACTGGTCCGCGCTCCTCGACGCCATCGCCGCCGAGCCCGACCACCTCACCGCCCTCCTGGCCAAGAAGCTGCCCGAAGCCCTCGCCGACAGCGACGTACGGCTCCTGCCGGGGCCGGGCGACCTCGTTCCCCGCTGCTCCTGTCCGGACCACGGAAGGCCCTGCAAGCACGCCGCGGCGCTCTGCTTCCAGGCGGCCCGCCTACTGGACGCGGACCCGTTCGTACTGCTGCTGATGCGCGGCCGTGGGGAACGCGAACTCCTCGACGACCTCACCCGCCGCAGCGCGGTCCACACCGTCCGCGAGACGCGTGAACCCCCGCGGACCGCGCCGCTGGACCAGGCCGGGAATACAGGCCGCAGACTCCCCGCCGGCACCACATCCGACGCCGTCCTGGAGGAGATGGGCCGCCCCAGCAGCGAGCGCACCACCCCGGACGCACCACCCGCCGCCCAACCGGAGGCCGCGCCCCACGGAGCCCCCGCAGGCGATGAACCCCCGCCGATCACCGCAGCACGCGGCATCCTCGCCCGCGACGCGCTGGCCGAGCGCCCGAGACCGCCGCTCCCGCCGCCCTTCCCGCCGCCCGCACAGCCCGGCGGCGCACCGGCCCTCCCCGACGGCGACGACCTCCCGTTCGACCCCGCCGCCCTCGAATTCCTCGCCGCCGACGCGGCTGCCCGCGCCCACGCCTGCCTGACCGCAGCCGCCCCGCCACCCGGCACCGCCCGTATACCGGTGCCGAGCCCCTTCCCCGCGCTCACCCCGTGGGAGGACGCCATCCGCCTGGCCGCCACCGCCCACCCCACCGCGGGCCTGACCTCCACCACCCGTGCGCTCTTCCGCGATCTCGCGACCGCCACCGACCGCACCCCTGCTGACGTGGCGCGGGCCGTCGCGGCCTGGCGACAGGGCGGCCTCGAAGGACTCTCCCTCCTGGAGGAGCCGTGGAACCCCCCGGCCGGCGACTTCGACCGCGCCCGCAGCTCCCTGCTGGCCGCGGACCTGCCGGCCATGCGCCCGCAGGACAACCACCTCACCGACCCCCATCGCCACGTCCAGCTCCGGTTCGGGCACGACGGCCGCTGGTACCCCTACGAATCCGAGCCCGGAGCCGAGGACTGGTGGCCCACCGGCCCCGCGAACCCCGACCCCCTGGCTGCCCTCACCGAACTCCTCGCACGATGACTAACCTCGACACCGTGGAAGGACTCGACGCACTCACCCGCTCCCTCGCCCGGCGCACCCCCGAACAGCTCGCCGCGCTCCTCACCCGGCACGCCGAACCGCTCTCGCGCCGTCCCGCAGCAACCGAACTCCGGGGCCTGGCAGCCGCGTTGTGGTCGTACGAAACCCTCCACCACCTGGTGCTGCACCTCGACCACCCGCGACTCCAAGTACTCGCGGCCACCGCCCGCATCAGCCAGGACCACACCGGCCGCGGCACCCCCGCCCCGGCGGCCCCCTCATCCGGCGCCGACTACCAGTCCCTGATGGCACACCGGCTGTCCTTCCCCCAGCTGGCCAGCGAGCCCGTGCCACCCGAGGAGACCTACGCCGCGCTCGGCGCCCTGCACGGCCCCGCCCGCACGGCCGCCGAACGCGCCCTCGACTCCCTCTACACCGACGGACTCGCCGCCCCCACCGAGGACGGCAGGATCGTCGTCCCGCCACGCACCGCCCAACTCCTGGCCGCCCACCCCCTCGGGCCGTTCACCCCTGCCGCGTCGCGCCCCACGGTGTACGACACCGGAGCAACGGCCCGGCCCGGCAGCGCCGCCATCGGTCCGGCCTCCCTCCACGACGAATCCGCCGCTGCGGCATCCGCCCTCGCCGCCACCGTCGACCGTCTGCTGGCCGCCCTCGCGACGCAACCCGCGGCGCTCCGCAAATCCGGCGGCCTGGCCGTCCGCGAAATCAAACGCCTGGCCAAGGCCGCCGGCACCACCGAACCGCACACCCGCCTGCTCCTCGACCTCACCCTCGCCGCCGACCTGATCGCACTGACCCGCACCCCGTCCGGCATCACCGCCCTTCCCACCAGCGCATACGACGACTGGCTCGCCCGCACCCACGGCGCGCGACTGGCCCCCGTACTCGCCGCGTGGCGGGCCCTGTGGGACGTCCCCACCCACACACCCTTCGGAGAGACCCCGACGGCACTGGTACGCGGCCACGACCGGCACGCCCCCGCCCTGCGGCACGCCCTGCTGGCCGCACTCGCCACCGTTCCCCTCGGCGCCGGCGCCCCCTTGCCGCCCCTGGAGCACCCCGAGGGCGACGGAACCGCCCGTACCCCCTTGCAGGAGTTGCTGTACGCCGCCGAGTGGCACCGCCCGCTCGCTGTCGCCGCGCAACCGATGACCGAGGAGCGTGCCGCGCACACCCTCCACGAAGCGGCCCACCTGGGCCTCGTCGCGCACGGAACCCTCACCCCGCTGGGCCGCGCGCTGCTCAACGACCCGCACGATCTCGACGGAACGCTGGCGGACCTGCTCCCTCCGCTCCTCGAACACGCCCATTTCCAGGCGGACCTGACGGCCGTCGTGCCGGGCCGCCCCGCCCCCGGCCTCGCCGCACTGCTCACGGCCGCCGCCGAGCGCGAATCCGAAGGCCACGCCGTCACCTGGCGCTTCACCCTTGACTCCGTACGCCGCGCGCTGGACACGGGGCGTCGGCCCGACTCCCTCATCGACGCGCTCACCACGGCCTCGGCCGACGGCAGCCTCCCACAGCCTCTCGTCTACCTCATCCGGGACACCGCCCGCGCCCACGGCCGGATGCGGGTCCTCCCGGCGGCCTGCTGCATCAGGTCCGACGACGCAACCCTGATCGCGGAACTCGCCGCCCACCGCGCCCTGCGCGACCTGGGCCTGCGCGCCATCGCCGACACGGTCCTGGTGAGCAGCCGCCCGCCCGCCGACATCCTCAAGGCACTCCGAGCAGCCGGCTACGCCCCCACCCTCGAATCCGACGAGGGCGTCACCACCATCGAACGCCTGCCCACACACCGCACCCGGGCTCCCGTCCCCGCCCAGCGCCCGAACACTGCGCTCACTCTCGCGCACCGTCTGCTGGGCACCGAGTCGGCACCGGAGCAGGGCGCGGCCGGACGTTCGTGAAGCAGGTGGGGCGACGGAGTCTGACCGCCGCCCCGCCACGCCGCGTACGTCGGGCACGTGGCCGTGCCGACCGCGCACGCCTGCACACGATTCGGCTTGGCGCCCCGGCCCCTCCGGAAACGCTGCCTGCTCCCGCGCAGGGACCGCGACTTCCCGTTCGATCTGCGGGAGCGGCCCGCCGCGCTGGGGTGCTCCTGCGGCGGTTACAGCGAGTTATCCACAGCCCCACCGCGGTGTCACTGCCGTCAAGTAGCGTTTCGGAGTACGGAATCGGGGAGGGCCGATGGGGAGGGGCGAGGCAGCGATGGAGAGCCGAGGCGCGGGCGACGGGGGCGTACGGAACGATCTTTCGGGGGAGGTGCACGGGCCTGTGGTGCAGGCCGGTGTGATCGAGGGTGGCGTACGGATCGAGGTACCACGGCCGGAGGTGCCGGTGCCCCGCCAAGTGCCCGCGGATCTGGTGCAGTTCGTCGACCGGGAGCCGGTTCTCCAGGCCATCGACAGCTGGGTGGCGGACGCCGGCGGGGCGCCACGGGTCGCCGTGCTCAGCGGTCTCGCCGGGGTGGGTAAGACCGCCACGGCACGGAGATGGGCCCACAGCAAGGACGGTGGCTTTCCCGGTGGCGAGTTCTACGTCGACTTCTCCGAGCTGCGGGTCCAGGTGGGCGGCGACGTCTCGGCAGGCGTGAGCCGGTGCCTGCGCGCGCTGGGGGTCGAGGACCAGTATCTGCCGAAATCGCTCGGTGAGTTGACCTCGATGTTCCGCAGCCGCACGGCAGGGGAACGGGTGCTGATGGTGCTCGACGACGTGACCGAACCGGCGCAGGTACGGGCGCTGATTCCGGGCGGGCCCGGCAGCGTGGTCCTCGCGACGAGCCAGGGGCGGCTCGGTGAGCTGATACAGGACGGAGCACGGCTGATGCCGCTGGAACCCCTCGATGCGGAGCACGGACTGCAACTCCTCAAGGACCTCTGCGGGGAAGCCCGGATAGCGGCGGCGGAGGAGGCCGCCGAACGGATCGTGGAGTGCTGTGGAGGTCTGCCGGTCGCCCTGCATGTGGCCGCCGCCCGCCTGGTGACGCACCCGAGGCTGACTGTTGAGGCACTGGCCGGCGAACTCGCCGACGAGCACAGGCGGCTGGATGCACTGCGCATCGGGAGGGAACGGGCCGTGGCAGCCGTGTTCGGCATGGCATACGACGGGCTGCCCGAGGAGGACGCGCGGCTGTACCGCCTGCTGGGGATCTACCCTGGGCGCCGCTGGGATGCGGAGACCGCAGCGGCTGCCGTGGGCACGACCGTCGGACAGGCGCAGGAGCAACTGGACAGCCTGGAGACGGCGAGCCTCGTCATGGTGGTGGCGGACGGACGCTACGACTTCCACGACTTGGTCCGTCTGCACGCCCGGGAACAGGCGCTCCGTACGGAGAGCGAGCCGGAGCGGGCCGCAGCGGTGCGGCGTGTGGTGGAGCATCTCCTCACTCGGGCAGGGCACGCCGATCATGCCGTGATGGCGGGGCGCATGCGGATCGGCCGGTACGTCGAACGGCTGGGCGAAGCCGACGAAGCCCTCTCGTTCGGCAGCCGGGGCGAGGCTCTTGACTGGTTGGACGGCTGGCGGGGTGAGCTGCTGTCGGCCCAGCGCGCCGCCGCCACGCACGGCTGGCACCGGCAGGCATGGGAACTCGCGGAGGCACTGACCGCCCTCTACCTCAACCGGCGCTATCTGAACGACTGGACCGAGTCCGGTGAGCTGGGCGCTGAGGAAGCCGCCGCGGACGGCAATCCGGCCGCCGAGGCCAGGCTGCGCGCGCTCCTTTCCCGCCCTCTGATGGACCGCGCCGAGCTGGACCGGGCTCGCGCCGAGCTGGAGACCGCGCTGGCCAGGGCCGATGAGTCGGGCCATACGCTGCTCCGGGCCTCCGTCCGCGAGTTCTACGGCCGCTACTGGGACCGGTGCGAACCGTCGCGCGCCATCGTCACGTACGAGGAGGCGATGACGTTCTACCGCGAGGCGGGGGACGAACGCGGCATCGCCATCGGGCTGTACTTCATGGGTTGTGCGCAGGAGGCCGCAGAACGTACGGAAGAGGCGCTGGGCACCCTCCAGGACGCCTACGGTCGGTTCCTGGCGATCGATGACCGGCGAATGGGAGCACGCGCGCTGGCGGCGATAGGAGGCGCCCAACGCAGGCTCGGACACACCGATGAGGCGTTCAGGGCTTTGGAGGAAGCCGTCGAGATGCTGCGGGAGCGTGGGGCCGTGCACTACGAGGCGCATGCCTGTGAGGTGCTCGCGGAGATCGCCGCTGAGCGGGGTGACAGTGAGGCTTGGCGACGATATCTGACCCGGGCGCTGGAAATATACGAGGCCGGCGGCGGTCCGCGTGCGGAGGAACTGCGGCGCCGTCTTACGGCTTCGCCGGAGCCTACCGACGAGGTGGGGCCGTGATGGTGTGGCCGTTGAGCCTTGCGGTGGGCGGAGTAGGAGGAGTTCCCGCATGACGTGACGTGGTGTCCGCCCTGGACACCGGTCCTCCTGAGCACCAGTCCTTTCAAGCGGTCCGGTGGACCAGGCTCAGGTCGGCGTCCTCAGTGCGGGTACCGACCCTGATGCCGATGATGGTGTTCGCCAGCGGGCGTCCGGAACGCAGCAGGGCGTAGACCGCTGCGGCCAGTACGGCGGCATCACGCATGCTTCCCGTGGCGGAGACGTCGACGGCCCGGCCGTCGTGCAGTCGGATACGGCAGCCACCGCTTTCGATCTCTGCTGCTGCGATGCGGCAGCCCGGGTAGTGGGACAGGACGGCCGTGGCCCAGCGGTCGGCCGCGGTGACGGTCGCTGCGGGTGTTTCGCGAATGAGGACCGAGGCGCTCTCCGGCAGCCTGCGGTCCCGTTCCCGGTCGCTGCAGGACAGGTGGCGGAACGTGCCCTCGGCGCCGGCGGGGTCACCGCCGCAGTCGATGTCCGTGGTGATGCCGTCCGCGGTGGCGTCATCCGCGGCGGTGAAGTGGGCGACGGAGGCGGGGGTGCGCCGGATGGTCACCTGCGGGCCGCCGGGCGTATCGCCGACCCGGGTGGTGACGAATACCGCGGTGATGTCCGGCTGGTGGTCCACCGGAACCGGGTCATCCGGGGCGGGGCGGGGGAGGGGGGCGGAGGGCTCGGGGAGAGCGAGACGGAGGAGGTCGTAGGCCACAGCGCGCAGGCGCTGCAGTGCGCGCCCAGGAGCCACGAGTGCACGGTCACCGAGGGCCGCCAGCGGGCGGGCGCCCTCGCTGTCCGGCGCGGCGTCGGCGAGTGCTTGCTCGATCTGCGGACGCAGCGGTACGTCGGTGATGAGCCGGGGTGCGAGACGGCCCAGTTCTGCCATGGGGGTGTCGGGCACGGCCTCGTCACCACCGAAGGCTCCGAGCAGCAGCGGTTTGCCGAGCGCGGCGCCGTAAAAGGTCACGGAGCCGTGGTCACCGATCAGGAGATCGCCGGCGAGCAGGGTCGCCTGCCAGCCGTCCGTCGGCGGGATGCGCAGCAGACCTGCGCCCAGAGCGGAGCTCAGCACGGTGCGGAGTTGGTAAGTGCCGTGTGCCGACACGATGTTGGGGTGGGTGACCAGCGCGACGGCGTACTCGTCCAGCGGGAGCTCCGCCAGCAGGCGCGCGGGAAGGGAGGGCTCACGGCCGAGGAGGGATTGGTCGTGCCAGGTCGAGCTGAGCATGATCAGACGGCGGTCGTCCCCGACCCCGAGGGCTTCGCGGTAGGTGTCGCGCAGCTCCTGCCCATTGATCAGCAGGTCGTGGCAGGGGTCGCCGACGAGGAGGGTGCAGCCCGCGGTCGAAGGGTGGGCGGTGGCCAACTGGGCGGCCTGATCGGGGTGTGAGACGGCGATCCGGGCACGGCCGCTGCGCAGCAGGGCGTCCGGTACGACTCCGGCGAGGCGGTTCTGGTCGCTCCGGGAGTCCGGGACGACCTTGTGGAACCCGACGCCGTGCGGAAGGACGAGGACGGGGGCGGTGTGTCCATCGACGACGAGGTCGGCGTTCTCGGAAGCCGTGATGATCAAGTCGGGGGCGAGGTGGGGGAACTGGTGCCAGGGCAGGATCCGTGCGCCGACGGAGCGGGCGAGGTCGTGGACTCCGTCGTTGAAGGCGGAGGTGGGGTCGAACGCGAAGACCAGGTCCACGCGCGGATCATCGCGGAACACGGGGCCGAGCACATCGAGGACCCGGACGGTCGAGGTGACGGTCCGGGCGACGACCACCACGGTCCGCTTGCCGGGGAACGTACGCCAGCGGTCGGGGTCCGGGCCGACGGGCACCCGCAGTGCGGGTATCAGGCCATGGCTGGTGTCCCGGTCAGCGGCACACACCCAGCCGTCAGCGGCTTCCGGCTTCCGGCTTCCGGCTTCCGGCTTCCGGCTTCCGGCTTCCGGCTTCCGGCTTCCGGCTTCCGGCTTCCGGCTTCCGGCCAGGCTGCGATTAGCGTGTCCCACCGGTGAGCGCAACCCCTGTCCGTGATCAGCCTTCTCTGTCGGCCCACCACCGTAATTCAGGCGCCGCGGACCCTGGCGGCCAGGTCCTCAGCGGACCCGGCCGCAGGAAGCGACGGGAACGGAGCCGACGCGCGGCCCGGGGTCAGGGCGTGGGCCACGGGCGGCGGCCCTGGCAGGGCCATCTGTCCGCCGGAGCAGAGGAGTCAGGGTCGGGCGGTGGTGTGGTGGCGGACCGGGAACCGGGCTGTGGGTCCGGACAGGTCCCGGGGGCCGGCGCCCCCGACGGCAGGTCCGGGGGTGCCGCGTCCTTGGCGGAACTGTCGTTGTCCCGCGGCGACTCGGGGAGCGGCACTGCGGGGGAGACCGGCCCAGCCGGATCGCCCTGTGCACCTGGGCTGCCCGGCAGTGCCGTGGACGGTAGTGGTGTCGACAGCGGCGGTGTGATCAGCGGTCGGGGTGAGATGACCGGCAGCAGGCGGTGGACCGGTGAGGGGCGCAGCGGGCGCGTCGGCGGTGCGGCCGGGTCGGCGTGGTCGGGGAAGGCGGTGGGCCGGCCGGCGTTGTGCAGCATGCGGTGCACGGAATCGTGGGTGAGCCGGCTGGCGGCCGAAGGACGGGGCCCCGTGGCGCCGGGATAGCGGATGTCCTGCTCGGCGGCGAGCGCCCATGGAGCCTGGACGAGGCGGCCGATGCTGCGCTGCAGGCTGCGCGCCAGTGCCGGATCGTCCAGATCGTGCCGCCGCAACACCTCGCGCAGCGCGACGGCTTGGCGGGCGGCGGTGGGCAGACCCTGGCCGTATGCGGGGTTGAAGGCCGCCACGGCATCGCCCAGCGCCACGAAGCCGGTGGGCCAGGAATCCAGCTGTTCGTAGTGGCGTCGGCGGTTGACCGTTTCGTGGGAGAGCCGTACTTCGCTCAACGGCTCCGCGTAGGCGATGAGTTCGCCGATGGAGCCGTCACCCATGCCGCGGGCGAACGGCACGAACCGGTCGGCGTGCCGGCACGGGCGTCCCCCGAGGATGCCCGTCAGCGTCACCAGCCAGTGCCCGTCCTCGATGGGGACCAGCGTCGCGGACTGCCCCGGGGCGGGCCCTTCCGGATCCGCGCCGGTGGCGAGCACGGGGGTGCCGCTGCCGTCCGGGGCCCGGAAGATCCTGGTCGCAGTGGTGAGACCGGCGTCCACGACCTCCTCGCGGACATCCGGCAGTCCCAGGGCGGCCAGCCGCTCGGGTGTCTTGGAGCCCCTGCCGGTGGCGTCGACGACCAGATCGGCGTCCAGCCGCCGAGCCTCACCGGTGAGCGCGTCCCGGACCCGCACACCGGTGACGTCCTCCGGGGTGCCCGTCAGGCCCTCGGCCTCGGTCTCGTCGAGGACGGTGACGCCGGGGAGGGCCAGCACCTGCTCCCGGATGACCCGGTCGAGCAGGTCGCGGGAGCAGGAGATGAGGTGCCCGGACGGGGCTCGGCGGCGGGCCCGGCCCGGTACGGGCGGGAGCGCGAGCTCCGGGGGGAGCGGCAGCCTGAGGGCGCCTGCGGCCAGCCAGCGTTCCGTGATGCCCGGCAGCAGGCTCTCGACCACGTCGGCTCCGGCCGTCGTCAGCAGATGCGCGCGCCGGGGGTGCGGGAGGACCCGGCAGGGCACCCGGGTGCGGGGCATCATCTCCCGCTCCACGATGACCACATCGGCGTCGTGGGACAGCGCGGCGGCGGCGAGCAGGCCGGTGAATCCACCGCCCAATACCACGGCGAGATGCGGATGGGTGAACTGGAGCCCGCTGCTGCTCGTACCGCTCGACGTGTTCATGGGCAGCCTCTTTCTCGGCGTGGGCGCGCGGTTCCCGGGCGTGCGCGGGCCGCCTCCAGAAAGAGTGGCACCGCGACCGGGCGGGTCCGTCGGCGCGCGGCGGCGATGACGGCATCGGTGGCGGCTGTGAAGGAGGCCGACCACGCCGGGAGGATCGCGGTGGCGGTCCGCAGTAAGCGCAGCTGCGCCGGTATCAGCGGCTCCGCCAGTTGAAGGTCTTGGCACGCCGGCGCGAAGGCCGGTACGCCCTCGCCGGATTTCCGCATCATGACTCCCCCTCAGCCTGTGCACGCCCCGCCGCCCGAGCGGCCACGCGCCCCGCCGTCCGCCCGTCACACAGGCGGTGGGCCGGCGCCTCCGTCTCACGGAGTGCGCGCAGTCCCGGGGAGCACGGCCGTCACATCCAGTCGACGGTGGACACGACTCCGGATCGTAGAGCGCGGAGATCACATGCGGTACCCGGAAATGTCCTAGGGGCAAATGGGAGCCACCCCGCGGATACCCATGCGTAGACCTGATCCAAGACGATGCAATGGGTGGAAAACGCGTGCACGGTTTCTCGCGACGTGAGAAAGCTTGCCGGAGATGCTCGTCCGACGCGACACAACAGAGCTGGAAACCGACCGGGGTTGGCGCGAATTGGCCGGGATTCTCCGGGAACACAGATCCCGTGCCTACCCTGTGCGGGCACCACACCGGAGACCCAGAGGGAGAGTCGTGCGCGCGATTGTGATGCGGGAGTTCGGCGGCCCGGACGTGCTGCGGCTCGCGGATGTTCCCGATCCCGGGCCCAGGACCGGCCACGCGAGGGTCGACGTCACCCTGGCCGGCATCAACTACGCGGACGTGCACGTACGGGGAAACACCTACCTGGCGCCCGTGGACCTGCCCTACATCCCCGGCAACGAGGTTGTGGGGACGGTGGACGGCGGCCGTCGGGTGGTCGGGCTGACCCGGGGTGGCGGCTATGCGGAGCGCGCCCTGGTGCACCGCCGTGTCACCTGGGACATCCCCGACGGCATCAGCGACGCCCAGGCCGTCGCGCTGGTCCTCCAGGGGAACAGCGCCTGGCATCTCCTGTTCACCGTGCTGCGGATCACCGAAGGGGAGACCGTCGTCGTCCCGGCCGCCGCGGGCGGGCTGGGGTCGCTGGCGGTACAGCTCGCCACCCGGGCCGGTGCCAAGGTCATCGGGCTGGCCGGATCGGAGGAGAAGCGTGAGCTGGCCCGCGAGTTGGGCGCACACGCGGTGGTCGACTCGGCAGGCGACGACCTGACCGAGCGCATCCTGGAAGCGGCGGGCGGACCGGTCCGGACGGCGCTGGAGATGACCGGTGGCACCACCTTCGCGCAGACGCTCGCCGCCGTCGCGCCGCGCGGCAGGCTCGCGGTGTACGGCTACGCGAGCGGCGAGATGGCGAACGTGCCCACCCGCTACCTGATGGAGCGCTCCCTCACCGTCTCGGGATTCTGGCTGCCGCAGCTCTACACCGACCGCACGGCCCTGCCGACCTCCATGCGGGCGCTGTTCGACGCGGTCGCGGCCGGCTCGCTCACCCCGCTGACCGGCGCCGCGTACGCGCTCGACCAGGCGGCGCAGGCCCATCACGACCTGGCGGCCCGCACCCCGACCGGGAAACTCATGATCGACGTCGCCCGCTGATGCACCGGTCAGGGCCGACGCAGCGGCTCCCGCGGACGGCCCGGGAGGCCACCGTGGAGAGTTGACGCAGGGCCCGCGGGCGGGGGACGTGCCGGCCGGCACCGGAATTGCCGTGCGCCTTCGGGCGCTGATCACTGCCAGGGGAGAGAGCACACGATGGGCAACAGCACGACAGCGTCGGAAGCCGCCGTGACGGCCACCACCTCCGCAGCCCCGCACGTGACGGCGGGTACCCATGGGCGGGCGAAGGCCACGCGCCGGGCGTCCGGAGCCGCCGGCGCAAGGCCCCGTACGTCGGGATCCAGCCATGCCGAGCGGGTCTTCCTCGTCCAGACGGCCTTCGCCGAACTCGGCGGATCCGCCCACGGGCCCGGTGAGATCGCCGAGTTCACCGGTCTGGACGACTCCGTCGTCTACCGCATCCTGCAGTCCGGCATCTACCAGCGGAGCTTCGAGCGGGTGGACCGGGGGCTCTACCGGCTGCGCGCCTCCGCGGCCCGACTGGCCTTCACCGCACTCGACCACCGTCTCGACGGGGCGGTCTCGCAGACGGTCCTCCGCGGACTGCGAGAGGCCACCGATGGCGGGCTGGCGTTCCTCTACATGGTGGCGCCGTTTTCCGGGGCCCAACGGCAGTGCGTCGACATGGAGGTCGGCGACTCCGACCTCGCCGAACTGAGCATGACGCCCCGCGATGTGCTGTCCGTGACGCGCTCGCTGCGCACCGGCGCCTCCGGACGGGCGATCCTTGCCTACCTGCCCGGCGTGCTCCAGCAGCGGGTACTGGCCGAACCCGTACCCGACCAGGCAGGGCCCGGGGTCTTCAGCGACAACGACGACCTGCTGGCCTCCCTGTCCGAGGTCCGCGACCTCGGCTGCGCGCTCGGCTACGAGGAGTGCATGACCGGCTGGAACTCCTGCGCGGCGCCGATCATGTGGGACGGCGCGATCATGGGAGCCGTACTGCTGCTCAAGCGCAAGTCCGAGATGCCGGTGGTGCCGGAGCAGGTGATCGAGGCGACGAAGGAGGCGGCGGCCGAACTCAGCCGCTACGGAGCCGCGGGGCCGACGGCCGACCGGGCCTGAGACGCACGCGCACGAACCAGCCTGCCCCCGGGCCGCGAGGGCGACGCGGTACCGGCCCGGGGACGGGACACGGCGCGGTGCGGCGGCGTACGGTCGACGGACCGCCGCACGGGCGGGGACACGGGGACAAGGGGCAGTGATGGACGCGGAGTTGACGGCGCTCGCGGCGGCGGGTGCGACGACGCTGGTGCAGCAGATGGCGACGGATGGCTGGGCACAGGCACGGCGGCGGGTGGCCGCCTTCCTCGCCCGGCGGCGGGGCACGGCCGACGAAGAGGCCATCGAAGGCGAACTGGAGGCGTCGCGGGCCGAGGTCACCGCCGCGCAAGAGGCCGGAGAGGCGGGCGAGGTGGAGGACGTGACCGCTGCCTGGCGGGTACGACTGCGCCGCCTGCTGCGCGACGACCCGGAGGCCGCGGCGGAACTGTGCTCCTTGCTGGACGAACTGGAGCCGGAGCGGGGCGGGGTGACCGTGCGGGAGGTGCACAACACCATCAGCGGCGGTGAGCTGCACGGCACGGTCATCCAGGCCGGGGTGATCTCGGGCTTCCGCGACGACGGATCCCGGTCCCGCTGACACCCGGCGCCGCGCGCCCCGCCGGCGTGCACAATGGCGGGGTGCGGCTCCAAGCGATCACCTGGGAACGGCTCACCGATGCGCTCGCCGAACGCATCATCGCCACAACGGCGCAGGACGGCAGCCCTTGGCTCCGGGTCGCCGTCGACGGTGCTCCCGCCGCGGCCCCGCAGGACCTGGCGGGCCGGCTGACCGAGGCCCTGCGGCTGCGCGGCCGGGCCGTGCACCGGGTCGGCGCATACGGCTTCCTGCGCCCCGCCTCCCTGCGCCTGGAATACGGGCGGGAGGATCCGGACGCCTACCACGACGAGTGGTTCGACCGGCAGGCACTGTGGCGGGAGGTGTTCCAGCCGCTGGACCCGGGCGGCACCGGGCGCGTCCTGCCGGACCTCTGGGATCCGCAGACCGACCGGGCCACCCGCAGCGGGTACGTGGAACTGCCGCCGGGCGGAGTGCTGGTGCTGCACGGTCCCCTGCTGCTCGGTCACTGGTTTCCCTTCGATCTCGCAGTGCACCTGAAACTCTCCGGAGCCGCCCTCGCCCGCCGCACCCCGGAGCGCGAGCGCTGGACGCTGCCTGCCTTCGCGCGCTACGAGCGCGAAACCCGGCCCGATGAGGCTGCGGACGTCGTCGTACGGGCGGACGATCCGCGGCGCCCCGCCTGGAACGGGACGGCCTGAGCACGCACGCACCGGCGGACGGGAAGCAGGCGTTCCGTGGGCGGCGGACTCAGACGAGCTGCCGGATCTCGCCACGGACGCGATAGAACCCACCGGAGGCCGCCGCGAGGTCATCGACCACGTAGCGCACCCCCGGGCGGCGTATGTGCCGCGGGAACTGGACGTTCCACGAGGGCTCGTAGCCCCCGGAGACGACGTGCACCCGCAGCCGGCCGTTCTCCTGGACACACTCCACGACGATCCCGGAGGCGGCCGACGGAGTCACCGTCTGCACGGTGGCCGACGGGGTGTAAGTGGGCAGCGCAGCGGCCGACTTGACGTCCCGGGCCACCGGGACCGTCCCCGAACGGGCCGCGGCAATGGCCGCGTCGCTCGCATCCACGCACACCAGCGACCCGTCGGTGGTCACCATGTAGAGCTTCTCGTCGAGGTACTGCATGGACAGGGCGGAGCCGCCTCCGGTGCCCAGCTTCCACAGCCGGGTGCCGTCGGCGTCGAAGCAGTACACGGAGGAGGCCGAGTCGCCGGCGAAGACGTAGCGCCCGCCGGGAGCGGTGGCGCAGGAGTAGACGACGGTGTCGCACTGGTAGGTGGCTTCCAGCGCGCCGTTGCCCTTGGCCAGCCGCTGCACCACCCGGCGGTCGGTACCGGCGTACACCGAGTGATCCTCCTGCCAGCCGAACAGCACCGCCCCCTGGGTCGGCGTGTGCCACAACTCCCGGCTGCCGTCGGAGGCGTATGCCGTCACCCCGCGTCCGTGACCGTGGTAGACCGCGTGCCCGTCACGCCGCACCATCCAGGCGTTGCTGCCAGCACTGCGCCGGGACCACTGGTACTCGTCCTCGTGGTCGATGACCGTCAGCCCGCCGTCGCGGTCGGCGACGTTGAGGATGCCCTCGCGGATGTCCAGCCAGAAGATGTCGACATCGGGGGCGATGTCGTAGGCGGCGAACGGCAGCTTCGACGAGAGGTCGTACACCGAGCCGTCGTCGCATCCCGCGTAGATCCAGAAGTCGTCGGCGACCAGGCACTTGACGCCGGCCGGGAGCTGATAGCGCGCCAGCACCTCGCCGTCGTGTCCGAGGGTGTGGACGTCGCCGTTCTGGTTGCCGACCCAGCAGCGGTCCTCCGCGATGTGGATTCCGAAGGCCGCGGCGCCCGTGCGGAACCGCCACAGCACCGGCGCCACCGCGCGCGCCGTCGACGGGGCGGAGGTGACCTGGCGGCGGGTCACGGGGCGGGCCGCGCGCCCGCCGGGGACGGCCGGCGCATAGCCCTTGCGGACCTTCTCGCCGATCTTCTTGGCAGCCGCAGCCTGCGCCTTTTCCACGGTCGGGAACGTCGAGTTCTGCTGCTGGCCGGCCGCGCCGATCCTGCCGTAGCGGACCGAAACGGCGGTGCCGCGCACCGACACCTCGTAGAACTTGTGCGCGCCGCCGCCCTCTTGGGACAGTTCCAGATACGTCGTGGTCTCGGACATGGTGATCCCCTCCCCGGGCGGTCCCTGCGACCTTCCCCCGCTGCTGAAAACCGTACGACCCACCACTGACAACGGCCGCTGACCTGCGGTCACAGGACCGCGGACGCAGGCGGACACGGCGATCCGCGCGGCTCGCTCCCCGCGCCGGCAGGACATCCGGTGCCCGTGGCGGCGGCCCGCACACGGCCCGTTAGCGTGAGCCCATGACGACTTCTTTTTCCGCATCCGGCGAAGAGGCGCCGTTGCCGGGCAGCCAAGGGGCCGGTGCGACAACGGAGGCCCTGCCGGACACCGTTGGTGCCGTTCGGACGTCCTATGCGCCGGATCCGGACGGCGACCCGGATCCCGGCGAAATCGTGTGGACCTGGGTGCCCTACGAGGAGAACGACGGCCGGGGCAAGGACCGTCCGGTGCTGGTCGTCGCCCGGGAAGCGTCCGGGACGCTGCTGGCCGTGCAGCTGTCCAGCAAGCGGCACGACCAGGACGGGGAGTGGATCGCTCTCGGGACCGGGCCGTGGGACCGGGCGGGCCGGGACTCGTGGGTCGCTCTCGACCGGGTGCTGCGGGTGCGCCCCGAGGGCATGCGCAGGGAAGCCTGCGCGCTGGACCGGGACCGTTTCGGCCTGGTGGCACAGCGGCTGCGGGAACGGTACGGCTGGCGCTGAGCCGCGTCCTGGCCGATGGTTCCGGGCCCCGCGGGCGCCGCACGGGTCAGGCGTCGGCCAGGGCCAGGATCTTGTTGACCGTGTTCCAGTTGCGTGCGGTGGCCGTGACGCCGAGAGGGGCCCGGCTCACCGCGTCGGCGAGTCTGGAGCGGCCGATGCCGTCGGGGCACCAGAGATACAGCTCGCGGCCGATCAGGCGGAACCGGTCGGGGGCGTAGGAGCCGAGGTCGAGGGCCTCCAGCCGGGACACGTCGGCCGGCACGTCCGAGAGGAACGTGACATGCAGGCTCTTGGGTACCGCCACGGCCTGCGGAAAGGGATTCGCCGCCACGGTGGCGGCCAGCTCGTCCCGGGTCCGGACGGTGACGGGTACCGAGAACCCCAGATCGGCGGAGATCCGGTCCTGGATGATCCGCGCGGTCTCCCCGGGAGGAGTGCCGGGGTCGGCGAAGACGATGTTGCCCGTCTGCAGGAGAACGGACACCTCCCGGAAGCCAAGGGATTCCGCCAGCGCCTGCTGCGCGGCCTTGGGGAAGGGACGGTGGCCCCCGACGTTGATGCCGCGGAGCAGTGCGATCTGGCGGGACATGACGGGACCTTTCGTGCGCCGCAGGCGGCCGGGAGGGGATCAGAACAGGGGAGCGGGAAGCACTCCCTCGAGTGCCAGCAGCAGGCGCTTGGTCTCCAGGCCGCCGCTGAAACCGCCGATGCCTCCGTCGCTGGCCACCACCCGGTGGCAGGGGACGACGACAGGCAGCGGATTGGATCCCATCGCCGCGCCCACCGCGCGGGCCGCCCCCGGTTCCCCGACGCGGTCGGCGAGGTCCTGATAGCCGACGACGCTGCCGTAGGGCACGCCGACGGCCAGCTCGTGCAGGACACGGACGTGGAACCCGGAGGAGAGCGACCAGTCCAGCGGCACCGTGAAGGCCCGCAGTTCGCCGGCGAAGTAGGCGGTCAGCTCCGCCATGGCCGCGGCCAGGTGCGGCGTGTCCGGGAGCGGGGCCGAACCGAAGATCCCCTCCAGGCGGGCCGTCGCGCGCCGGGAGGCCCGTTCGTCGGCATGGAAGAGAACCTCGGCCAGCCCCTCGTCCGTGGCGGCGAGCAGCAAAGGGCCGACCGGCGTGTCCAGCCGCCCCCAGGCCCACTCGCGCCGCGGTACGTCCTGCACGTCCTGCTCTGCGTTCGTCACGGGTTCAGCCTAGGACGCGCCACTGACAACGCGGTGGCGAACGGACAGGACAGGACGGTCCCGGCCCGCCGGCCACCGCGCTCCACGTTCAGCTGCCCTTGTTCTCCAGAGCGCCGCGGACCAGGTCGGCCCTGTTGGAGATGATGCCGTCCGCGCCGGATCGGGCGAGCTCGACGGCGGTCGCCGCGTCGTCGACGGTCCAGGTGTAGACCTCCAGCGGACGGCCGTGCGGGCCCTTCAGGGCGTGCACGGCGTCGATGTACGCCGGGGTCGCCGCCTTGTACGTGGGGTTGATCTGGTCGCAGAACTTCGCGTAGTCCGGCAGCTGGGCGGTCGTGGGATTGCCGAGGAAGCCCGTCTTGACGTCCGGCCGCAGGGTGTGGACGGTCTTGATCGCGTCGCCGTTGAAGCTCTGGACGATCAGCCGGTGCTTGACGTGGTTCCGGTCGAGCCATCCTTCATGGCGCAGCTCCAGGAGGGTCTGCAGTTCGATCCCCGGGTACAGCTCGGGAGACTTCAGCTCCAGGAGGAGCTTCTGGCCGTTGTGCGTGACGGCGTCCAGGTACGTCTGCAGGGTGGGCACTCGCTCACCGGTGAACTCCGGCCCGAACCAACTGCCCGCGTCCAGCTTCTCGATCTCGTTGAGCGTGAAGTCCGCGACCTTCCACGGGGATCGGCCGGGGAACACCTGCTCGACATTGGTCGTCCGGTCGAGCGTCGTGTCGTGCATGACGATCAGCTCGCCGTCCTTGGTGCGCTGGACGTCGTTCTCGACCCAGTCGGATCCCAGTCGGTGTGCCCGGTCGATCGAGGCGATGGTGTTCTCGGGCGCGTAGGCGGGGGCGCCGCGGTGCGCGACCGTCACCGTCCTGTGGTGACCGGTCGTGGCCTGTGCGGTGGCTGGAGAGAGGACGAACGCTGACAGACCCATGAGCGCACCGGTGAGGACGGTGGCAACGGGGCGAAGACGCATACGGACTCCTCAGGACGTCGTGGACGAGAGCTGACGTGATGTGGCCTGAACCGGTCGGATGGGCAGAGGTTCGCAGTCAGGCGGTACCGGGAGGCAGGCGGGGGATGGACAGAATTTGAACGAGAAGTGGCCGGTGTTCCGTGTTTGAGCGCCGTGGTGACGGGATGCCCGGAATCGCCGCGCAATAGACGTACGTTCCGGCGCCGTCCAACTTGCCGGAGCCGCGGCGAACCCGCATCTCGGCCGACGGTTCGTCACCCCTCGTGCTTCTGACCGGTTTTGGCCTTGCAGGCATTCCGGAGCGAGCGATTCCGGCCAAGGTGCGGTGAGCCGGACGGTGACCGGAAGCGGGCGGACGCCGGGCCGGCCGGTCGCCGCGCGCGGACGACGGCGGACGCGGCGAACGGACGGCGAACGGGAAACGGCGCGGGCGGTGGCGGAGGGCCGGTCCTGCGGCGAAGGTGAAGACGGGGGTGGGTGGGGGCAGGGCCGGGCTTGGGACCGCGGCGAGGGGCGGGAGGCGGCCCGCCGCGATCCGGCCCCCGCGCCGGGCCGGCCGGTGCCCTCGCGGGGTCCGGCTCGGCGCGGAGAATCCGCTGGTCGGAGGGTTTTCCCGGCCGGATGTCAGTGCCGGGTCGTACGGTGGTTTCCATGCGGCCCGTATCGAAGATCGAACGCACGGTGGCGCCTTTCGAGGTCGTCAGCCCCTACCAGCCCAACGGCGACCAGCCGGCGGCCATCGCCGAGCTGGAGCAGCGCGTCCGCGGTGGTGAGAAGGACGTCGTCCTGCTGGGCGCGACCGGCACCGGCAAGTCCGCGACCACCGCGTGGATGATCGAGAAGCTGCAGCGGCCGACGCTCGTCATGGCGCCCAACAAGACGCTCGCGGCCCAGCTCGCCAACGAATTCCGCGAGCTGCTGCCCAACAACGCCGTCGAGTACTTCGTCTCCTACTACGACTACTACCAGCCCGAGGCGTACGTCCCGCAGTCCGATACGTACATCGAGAAGGACTCCTCCATCAACGAGGAGGTCGAGCGGCTGCGGCACTCCGCGACGAATTCGCTGCTCACCCGGCGGGACGTCGTGGTCGTCGCATCGGTGTCGTGCATCTACGGCCTGGGCACGCCGCAGGAGTACGTCGACCGCATGGTGCAGCTCAAGGTCGGCGACGAGATCGACCGCGACCAGTTGCTGCGCCGGTTCGTCGACATCCAGTACACCCGCAACGACGTGGCCTTCACCCGTGGCACGTTCCGGGTGCGCGGCGACACCATCGAGATCTTCCCGGTCTACGAGGAGCTGGCCGTCCGGATCGAGATGTTCGGCGACGAGGTCGAGGCGCTTTCCACGCTCCACCCGCTGACCGGCGAGGTGATCAGCGAGGACCGGGAGCTGTACGTCTTCCCCGCCAGCCACTACATCGCGGGCCCCGAGCGCATGGAGCGGGCCATCGCGGGCATCGAGGCCGAGCTGGCGGACAGCCTGGCCACGATGGAGAAGCAGGGCAAGCACCTGGAAGCCCAGCGGCTGCGCATGCGCACGACGTACGACATCGAGATGATGCGCCAGATCGGTTCCTGTTCGGGCATCGAGAACTACTCGATGCACATGGACGGCCGCGAGCCCGGTTCGGCGCCGAACACTCTCATCGACTACTTCCCGGACGACTTCCTCCTGGTCATCGACGAATCGCACGTCACCGTCCCGCAGATCGGTGCCATGTACGAGGGCGACGCCTCACGGAAGCGGACCCTGGTCGAGCACGGCTTCCGGCTGCCGTCCGCCATGGACAACCGGCCGCTGAAGTGGGAGGAGTTCCTGGAACGCATCGGTCAGACGGTCTACCTCTCCGCGACACCCGGAAAGTACGAGCTGTCGCGGGGCGACGGCTTCGTGGAGCAGATCATCCGCCCGACCGGTCTGGTGGACCCGGAGGTGGTGGTCAAGCCCACCGACGGACAGATCGACGACCTGGTGCACGAGATCCGCACCCGGACGGACAAGAACGAACGTGTCCTGGTCACCACCCTCACCAAGAAGATGGCCGAGGACCTGACGGACTACTTCCTGGAGCTGGGGATCCAGGTCCGGTACCTGCACAGCGACGTCGACACCCTGCGACGGGTCGAGCTGCTGCGGGAGCTGCGGGCGGGCGAGTACGACGTCCTGGTGGGCATCAACCTGCTGCGTGAGGGCCTCGACCTTCCCGAGGTCTCCCTCGTCGCCATCCTGGACGCCGACAAGGAGGGCTTCCTGCGGTCGGGATCGGCCCTCATCCAGACCATCGGCCGTGCGGCGCGCAACGTCTCCGGTCAGGTGCACATGTACGCCGACAAGATCACCCCGGCGATGGAACGGGCGATCGACGAGACCAACCGCCGCCGGGAGAAGCAGCTCGCGTACAACAAGGCGAACGGCATCGATCCGCAGCCGCTCCGCAAGAAGATCGGCGACATCGTGGCGACCATCGCACGCGAGGAGATCGACACCCAGGAGCTGTTGGGCACCGGGTACCGCAAGGGCGGCGACGGCGCGGAGGCCAAGGCTCCTGTCCCGGCGCTCGGGGGCAAGGCGGCGAAGGGACAGGCGGCCAAGGGCGGCAAGGCCGGCGCGCCGCTGACGGACCGGCCGGCGGCCGAACTCGCCGAGTTGATCGAGGAGATGACGGAACGGATGCGGGCGGCGGCGGCCGAGTTGCAGTTCGAGGTGGCGGCGCGGCTGCGCGACGAAGTCGGGGAACTGAAGAAGGAGCTGCGGCAGATGAGGGAGGCGGGGATCAAGTGACCGTGGCGCGGGTGCCCACCGGGGCGGCGGGTCCGCCCCGGCGTTGAACGCCCCTGCCATGGTCCCGTGGACGCCGCACCCGCGTCCGCGCGCATGTCGCAGAAACGCCACAGAACGCGGGGTGGGTGCGGCCCTGGACCGGGCTCCTGCGTAGGGTCGGCAGGGCCGCCGGAGAGGCGACGGGGAGAGCGGGACAGTACAGAGAGGGGACGGCGTGTCGGTCAATTTGTCCAAGGGACAGGGCATCAGTCTGGCGAAGGCGGACGGGGGCACCCTGACCGCGGTGCGGATGGGGCTGGGGTGGCGGTCGGCGCCGCGCCGGGGGCTCTTCGGGCGCCGCACCCGCGAGATCGATCTGGATGCGTCCGCGGTGTTGTTCGCCGACAAGAACCCCATCGACGTGGTCTTCTTCCGGCACCTCGTCAGCGACGACGGCTCGGTGCGCCACACCGGCGACAACGTCGTCGGCGGCGCCGGACAGGGCGGTGACGACGAGGCGATCCTGGTCGACCTGGCGCGGGTTCCGGTGCACATCGACCAGATCGTGTTCACCGTCAACTCCTTCACCGGGCAGACGTTCACCGAGGTGGAGGACGCCTTCTGCCGACTGGTCGACGAGACCAACGGCCAGGAGCTGGCCCGCTACACCCTCACCGGCGGCGGCGACTACACGGCGCAGATCATGTCCAAGGTGCACCGTGTGGGATCCGGCTGGCAGATGACGGCCATCGGCGAGCCCTCCAACGGCCGTACCTTCCAGGACGTCGTGCCGGCGATCCTGCCGCACCTGTAAGCACCGCGCGGCCCGGCCTTGCCCGGCGCCCGCGGGGCCTGGCCGGGCGGCTCATGAGGCGGGACGAGACCCAGGGGGACGAACGATGACGGCCGAGCTGGTCCGTGGGCAGAACCACCCGCTGGGCCACACCCGCGTCGAGATCCGGATCACGGCCGACGGGCCCGTCGTGGCCGGGGCCACGCTCGGGGACGAGCGGGGCAGGCTGTCCGGCGCCGACGCGGTCGCCCACCCCGGGGCGCCGTCGCGCAGCGGTGTCGACGTGCCCCGCCGGGCGGCGGCCGAGCAGCGCGTGGTGGTGGACCTGGAAGCGCTGCCCGCCACCGTGCACCGGGTCAGCGTCCTGCTCTCACTGTCCCCGGGGGCAGGCGGGCCCGCCGGATTCGGTGCCGCCGCCGCTCCCTCCGTCGCCGTCACGGGCCTCGACGGCACCGGCATCGCCGCGTACGCCCTCACCGGTCTCGGCGCCGAGACCGCCGTGGTCGCGATCGAGCTGTACCGCAGGCAGGGCGCCTGGAAGGTGCGGGCGGTGGGGCAGGGCTACATCGACGGGCTCGCCGCCCTGCTGCACGACCAGGGGCTGGGGGCGCCGCTGGCCGCGGAACTGGCCGCGGCGGTCGAAGAGGCGGCAGGCACGGGGCGGGCGCCCGCCCCGCCCGCACCGCCGGCCACGACCGCGCCGCCCGCCGCGCCATCGGCGCTGCACGGCGGTGCCGTCGGCGAGGAACGCCGGCCCGGCGCCCCGGGCAGCCTCCCGGACGGCGACGCGCCTCCTGCCCGGGAGACCTCCTCGGACAACGTGGCTTCCTCGGCCCTGGGCGCGGTGTCCCCGGACGCTCCCGCGAAGGACCGGCCGGGCCCCGGTGAAGGCTCCGACTCAGGCACCAGGGGCGGCCCGATCGACTACCGCCACCCGAAGCGCCGCCCCGCCCCCGCGCCGCTGCCCGCCCCGGGCGTCCGGGCGCAGCCCGCCGCGGCTCCCGAGGCGGCGCACGCCCCGGAGGAGCCGCCCACCCCGGTGGCCGGTGACGCGGCCGGCTGGAGCATGGACGAACGGCTCTACAACCAGGTCTGGGGCATGTTCGAGGACCTGGCGCGGACGGTCGCCGCCTACCGCAGCGCCGTCGACTTCGCCGAGTCCCGCAGGGACCAGGAGCTGGACACCGTCCTCGCCGACCCGCGCAACCGCATCGGCGCCGCAGCCGACGCCGCCCGGACGGCGGCCCGTGACCGGCACGCCCAACTGGTCGGCCGGGCCCGCGCCGCCCTCGACCGGGACCTCGCGCAGCTCGCCGCCGAATCGGACGTCGTCGAGCCCGCCCTGCCGCCTGCCTACGCCGCCTGGAGCAGCCCCGTCTGGCAGGGCTACCACGTACCCCTGGAGCGTCCGATGGCGCTGCGGCTGGGCGATCTGCACCTTCCGGAGGCCGCGGAGCTGCGGATCCCGATGCTGGTCCGGCTGCCCCTGGAACGCGGCCTGTGGATTGACAGCGGCGGCGCGGTGGCGCTCCGCGGCGGTCACGACCCGGAGCGCGAGTTCGCCCGCCGCGAGCTGGGCAGCGCGCTCACGGACGGGCCGCTCGACGAGGCCGAGCGCCGCCGCCTGGCCATGAACACCGCGGTGGCGGTCGCGGCGCGGCTGCTCGCCGTCCACCCCGCGGGCGCGTTCTCGGTCCAGGTCATCGATCCGGGAGGGACCGCGGCGCCCGCGCTGGCGCCCTTGCGGGAGACGGGCTCACTGGGCGCGGCACCGGAGCCCGGGGCCGGCGGGGTGGCCGCGGTCCTGGAGGCCCTCACGCGACGGGTGGATCTCGTCCAGATGGCCGTGCGCAGCCGTGCCGCGGACGCCCTGCCCGCCGATCTGGACACCGCGGAGCAGCTGCTGATCGTGCACGACTTCCCGCACGGTTTCGATGACCGTGCGGTCAACCGGCTCCGCTACCTGGCCGACGAAGGTCCTGCGGTCGGCGTGCACCTGATGATGGTCGCCGACCGCGCCCAGACACGGGAGTTCGGTCCCGTGCTGGATCCCCTGTGGCGGGCGCTGCTGCGGATCACGCCGGTTCCCGACGCCCACCTCGCCGATCCGTGGGTCGGGCATGCCTGGACGTACGAACCGCCGCTCGCACCGCGTGGGAGCCAGGTGGTGCGCCAGGTGCTCGGGCGGCTCGCCGAGGCCCGGCGCGACGGCCGCGGCTGACCCGCAGGCTCCGTCCGAGGCCGCCCTCAGGCTCTCCCCTGACCATCCCCACCTGCAGCTTTGTATTTCCCTTTACTATTCCTTGGTATTCCTTTACTCTCTGATGTGCGGAGGGGAGTATTCCTGCCACGACGTACCCGTCATCACGGATTCCGAGTGTGACGAGATCCCGGGACGTCGGCCCGGCGCAGCGACCGTAATCGCGGTCCCGGGTGGAAGAGACCTCCGGCAGCGACGACGCTGTAAGTGCCGTACGACTCTGCCGGAGGAGCAGTGGACGTTTCCCTGAACCTGTGGGTGTTGACCATCCTTGGTCTCTGCGCCCTGATCGCCGCCGATTTCTTCATCGGCGGACGCAAACCGCACGAGGTCTCCCTCAAGGAGGCCGGTATCTGGACCGGCGTCTGGATCGCGCTGGCCGCGCTCTTCGGGCTCGGGCTGCTGCTGTTCGCCGGCGGTGGCCCCGCGGGCGAGTTCTTCGCCGGCTTCATCACCGAGAAGTCGCTGAGCGTCGACAACCTCTTCGTCTTCGTCCTGATCATGGCCAAGTTCGCGGTGCCGACGATCTATCAGCAGCGTGTGCTGATGGTCGGTGTGCTGATCGCGCTCGTGCTGCGGGCCGGCTTCATCGCTGCGGGCGCCGCGATCATCGCCAACTTCTCCTGGGTGTTCTACATATTCGGCGCGTTCCTCATCTGGACCGCGTGGAAGCTGATCAAGGAAGCCCGTGCCGAGGAGAAGGACGAGGAGTTCGAGGAGAACCGCTTCCTCAAGGCCGTCGAGAAGCGCTTCCCGTCGACCGACAAGTATCACGGGACCAAGCTGTTCATCGTCGAGAACGGCAAGCGTCTGATGACGCCGATGCTGATCGTCATGCTGGCGATCGGCACCACCGACGTCCTCTTCGCGCTGGATTCCATCCCGGCGATCTTCGGCCTGACCCAGGACCCGTACATCGTCTTCACCGCCAACGCCTTTGCCCTGATGGGGCTGCGGCAGCTGTACTTCCTGATCGGCGGCCTGCTCAAGAAGCTGGTCCACCTCTCGTACGGCCTGTCGGTGATCCTCGGCTTCATCGGCGTGAAGCTGGTGCTGCACGCGCTGCACGAGTCCGGGGTGGCCGTCCCGGAGATCAGCATTCCGGTCTCGCTGGGCGTCATCTGCGCCGTGCTGGTCGTCACCACGATCACCAGCCTGCGCGCGTCCAGGAAGCTGACGGCCGAGGCGGAGTCCAAGGACCGCGCGGGCGTCTGACGGCCGGGTCCGCGGCAGGCGGGCCCGCCGCCCGAACGGACGTCGGGTCGCGCTCCTCCTGGGAGCGCGACCCGACGTGTGCCCGCTGGTGTTACCAGCCGCGCTCGCGCCACTCCGCGAGGTGCGGTCGCTCCGTGCCGAGCGTGGTGTCGTTGCCGTGCCCCGGGTAGACCCAGGTCTCGTCCGGCAGCTGATCGAAGAGCTTGGCCTGGACGCCGTCGATCAGACTGCTGAAGTTCTCGGCGCTGCCCCAGGTGTTGCCGACGCCGCCGGGGAACAGGCAGTCCCCGGTGAACAGATGCGGGGCGCCGTGCGGGTCGTCGTAGACCAGCGCGATGCTGCCCGGGGTGTGGCCGACGAGGTGGCGGGCGGTCAGCTCGACGTGGCCGACGGTCACCGTGTCGCCGTCCTCGACGAGTACGTCCGTGGGGACCGGGATGCCCTCCGCGTCGTACCGTCCCGCGTATGTCCGCGCCCCCGTCGCATCGACCACCTCGCGCAGTGCGCCCCAGTGGTCGGCGTGCCGGTGCGTGGTCACCACGGACCCGATGCCGCTGTCGCCGATCAGGGAGAGAAGGGTGTGCGGCTCGGCCGCCGCGTCGATCAGCAACTGCTCATCGGTCGCCCGGCACCGCAGTACGTAGGCGTTGTTGTTCGTCGGGCCGACCGCGACCTTCGAGATCATCAGGTCGGTCAATTCGTGCACGTCGGCCGGTCCGCCGACCTTCACTGCTCCGCTGTAGCCCATGAGATCAGCTTAGAACGGCGGGACGGCGGGCAGCGCGCTGCCGTGGCTGTCCAGCGCACGCCCGTCGCCGCGCCCGGCGAGCCAGCCGAGCAGCGCCGGCGCAGGACCCGACACCACCACCGGTGTGCCGCCCTCCGCACCGGTGCGCCACTGCCTGCCGTCGTCCGTCCGCAGCTCCAGCGCGGGCAGGTCCGCCCGCCCCGCGAACTTCACCGTGGCGAGGAAGTTCAGCTGGGCGCCGACGAACGCGGTGGGCAGCCGGTCGAGGGTGTAGCCGACGCCCAGGTCGACGTGGTGCAGTTCCACCTCGCCCAGCCGGCGCAGCAGCAGCCGGTCGGCCCGCTCGATCACGCCGTTGCGCATCTCGACCCGGGCGTCCCGGCGTCCGGGCGGCAGCGCCCGTGCCGCGGCGTCGAACCGGTCGGCGCTCTCCCGCAGGTCGTCCAGATGCGCGGCCAGCGGACGCCCGGCGTCCCGTTCGATGTCGGCGCCGCGGGCCGTCGCGCTGACGTACATGGGGGTGGGGACGCCGGTGCGGGCCGAGGTGAGGAGCTTGACGAGGGCGTCCGCGTTGCGCGCGATGTGGGCCAGGAGGTGGCCGCGGGTCCAGTCGGGGAGCAGGGAGGGTTCACCGATCGCTGCGTCGTCGAGTGTGCCGACGGAGTCCAGGAACCGGTCGGTGGCTCCCTGGACGGCTGCCAAATCGTGCGCGAAGTCAGGCGCGGTATCGGTCATGTTCCGAAGCTAGCGCCGCGGCGGCGACTTCGGGAGACCCACTGGGCGGGGCGGCACCCCCGTCGCCGCCCCGCCCAGGTCTCAGGCCGCGGCGTCGTCGGGCGCCCCGAACCAGCGGCGCAGCGCGTCGTCGAGACCGTCCAGCGTGTCGGGGGAACCGTCAACGGCGGTGGCGCCGCCCGCTTCCCGCGTTCCGTCGGTCCGGTCCGCGGCCCACGCCGTGCAGCCGTCGGGGCGTATCAACAGCCCGGCGAGCGCCGGTCGTTCCTGGCAGGAGGCCGTCAGGACCCGCACCCGGTCCTGGTAGCCCGCGGCGCGCTTGCGCAGGTCGGCGTCGTCCGTGAGATCGAGCAGCAGGGCGCAGCCGGAGTGCAGCAGGTCGCCGAGCCTGCTGCCGTCGGCCAGCAGCAGGTCGGGGGCGCTGCGGCCGGTCAGTGGATGGGTGCCGGGCAGGTCGTAGCGCTGCTGGACGCCGGAGATCTTCTTGGCGAAGAAGGTGGTGGCGGTGACCGTGCCGGACAGCTCGGCGATGATGTTCCGCAGGGCGTGGGTGTGCGGTTCCGGGCGCATCAGGGCCACTTGGGCGCGCGTCCACTCCAGGGCCCAGGCGCCGATCGGGTGGCGTTCGGCGGTGTAGCTGTCCAACAGGCCGTCCGGCGCCCGACCGTGGATCGTCGCGGCCAGCTTCCAGCCGAGGTTCACGGCGTCCCCGATGCCGAGGTTCAGCCCCTGCCCGCCGAACGGGGCGTGCACGTGCGCGGCGTCGCCGGCGAGCAGCACCCTGCCCTTCCGGTAGTCGGGCACCTGGCGGGCGTTGTCGGTGAAGCGGGTGGCCGAATGCACCGTGGTGACGGTGACGTCCACACCGGACGTGTACCGCAAGGAGTTCTGCAACTCCTCGGCGGTGACGGGTGCTTCGCGGTCCGCCGGCGGTCCGTCGAACTCGACGGTGAGGATTCGGCCGGGGAACGGGCCATGCGCGTACGTGCCGGTGTCCGTCCGGTTCCAGCCGATTCCCAGCGCTTCGGAGCCGGTCATCTCCACGATCGCCTGATGGCCGGTGATCTCGGGGGCCGTGCCGGGGAACGGGAAGCCGGCGAGCCTGCGGACCGTACTGCGTCCGCCGTCGCAGCCGACCAGCCAGCCGGCGCGCAGCTCGCCGTCGGTGGTGCGTACGGTCACGCCGTCCGCTCCGGCGTCGAAGCCGGTCAGTTCCACCCCGCGGCGCACGGTGACGCCGAGGGCGCCCGCGTGCTCGGCGAGCAGCTGTTCCAGGGCGGCCTGCGGCACCATGCCGATGGTGTCGACGGGGCCGGCGGACGTCAGCTCAGGGTCGTCCGTGTCCAGCAGGTCGCCGCGCAGCATGATGCCCGCGAAGTGCCCGGCGAACCGGGGCGGTGGGGAAGGTTGTGTCTCCGGGGCCGTCAGGTCCCGCTGCCGCAGGAACGCCTGGAACCCTTCCAGGGCCTCGCGCTGCAGCTCAGCCAGGGCGGGCAGCAGTCCGCGCCGGTAGAGCGCCGAGGCGCTCGGGGTGTTGATCGACCCCGCTTTGATCGTCGTATCCACTTCGGTCAGCCGTTCCAGGACGACGACCTTCACCTCTGCCAGTGCGAGTTCGCAGGCCAGCATCAGCCCCACGGGGCCGCCTCCTGCCACGATCACGTCCGCGTCATCATGTGCCATGAGAGAAGAGTGTAGTCACTAAAAAAATATCGCGGCTAAAATTTTGGCCATGGGAGGCGCGAGTGGTGCGGAAGGTGTGACGGGCGTGAACGGTGCGGGAGTTGGCGCGGTGGGCGAAGGTGCCGACGGTGCGGGTGAGGGCGGGCTGACTCTGCGTGAGCGCAAGAAGCGGCGGACCCGGCAGCGGATCTCCGGCGAGGCGACCCGGCTCTTCATCGAGCGCGGCTTCGATCAGGTCACCGTCGCGGAGATCGCCCGCGCCGCCGAGGTCTCCACGATGACGGTCTTCAACTACTTCCCCCGCAAAGAGGATCTCTTCCTCGACCGGATCCCGGAGGCCGGTGAGCTGATCGTCCGCGCGATCCGCGGGCGCGGTCCGGACGAGACGCCGCTCGACGCGCTGCGCCGGCTCGGGCGTGACCTGCTGGCGGAGCGGCATCCGCTGGCGGGGGTGGGGGAGGGCTTCGCGCACTTCTGGCGCACCGTGGTCGAATCCTCGGCGCTGCGGGCGCGCGGGCGCGAGGCCATCGAGGAGCTCGAAGGTCTGCTCGCCGCGGAGCTGGCACGGGCGTCCGGCGACGACGGTCCGGAGCCCCGGCTGTCCGCCGCGCTGATCGTGGGCGGGTGGCGTGCCGTCTACGCGGAAGCGCTGGCCAGGCAGCTCGACGGTGACCCGGTGGACGCGGTGGCCGTTGACTATGCGGAGGCGCTGGAACGGACCTTCGACGCGCTGGAGCGGGCGCTGCCCGTCCTGCGGTGAGCCGGACCGGTGGCCGACGGCGCTGACCTGCGGGGGAGTGGCGGGGGTCGGCGCTGGGGCGAGGCGGGGAAGGATCCGGCGCCGCCACACGTTTGAGTGAAGCGGGCAGACGTCCGCCGTAAATCGAATGCGCGTGCTATAGGCTCGTGTGTGGCATCACTAAGACAGTGCCGTGGCGGTCCCCATACCCTGGGGCAGGGGCTCCGCTCCGCTCCGCTCCGCCGCCTCTGCTCATCCACCGAGCGGCGGATGCGATCTCCGCGGCTCCCGCCCCCCTCCAGAAAGGTGCCGACCGGCGTGGCCGACCGTCTCATCGTCCGTGGCGCTCGCGAGCACAACCTCCGCAACGTCTCGCTCGACCTCCCCCGCGACTCCCTCATCGTCTTCACGGGGCTCTCCGGGTCGGGCAAGTCCTCGCTCGCCTTCGACACGATCTTCGCCGAGGGGCAGCGGCGCTATGTCGAGTCGCTCTCCTCCTACGCCCGGCAGTTCCTCGGGCAGATGGACAAGCCCGATGTGGACTTCATCGAGGGCCTGTCCCCCGCGGTCTCGATCGACCAGAAGTCGACGTCCCGCAACCCGCGTTCCACGGTCGGCACGATCACCGAGGTCTACGACTACCTCCGGCTGCTCTTCGCGCGCATCGGAAAGCCGCACTGCCCCGAGTGCGGTCGCCCCATCGCCAGGCAGTCGCCGCAGGCCATCGTCGACAAGGTACTCGAACTGCCCGAGGGCAGCCGCTTCCAGGTGCTCTCCCCGCTGGTGCGGGAGCGCAAGGGCGAGTTCGTCGACCTCTTCTCCGACCTCCAGACCAAGGGCTACAGCAGGGCGCGGGTCGACGGCGAGACGATCCAGCTCTCCGAACCGCCGAAGCTGAAGAAGCAGGAGAAGCACACCATCGAGGTGGTCGTCGACCGCCTCACGGTCAAGGACAGCGCCAAGCGCCGGCTGACCGACTCCGTGGAGACCGCACTCGGGCTCTCCGGCGGCATGGTCATCCTCGACTTCGTCGACCTGGACGCGGACGACCCGCAGCGCGAGCGGATGTACTCCGAGCACCTGTACTGCGCCTACGACGACCTCTCGTTCGAGGAGATGGAGCCCCGCTCCTTCTCCTTCAACTCGCCCTTCGGCGCCTGCCCGGACTGCACCGGCATCGGCACCCGCATGGAGGTCGACCCCGACCTGATCATCCCCGACGAGGACAGGTCGCTCGACGAGGGCGCGATCCACCCCTGGTCGCACGGCCACACCAAGGACTACTTCGGCCGCCTGGTCGGCGCCCTCGCCGACGCGCTGGGCTTCCGTACGGACATCCCGTGGGCCGGGCTGCCGCAGCGCGCCAAGAAGGCGCTGCTGCACGGCCACCGGACCCAGATCGAGGTCCGCTACCGCAACCGCTACGGCCGCGAGCGGGCCTACACCACCCCGTTCGAGGGCGCCGTGCCGTTCATCAAGCGGCGGCACAGCGAGGCGGAAAGCGACAGCAGCAGGGAGCGCTTCGAGGGCTACATGCGCGAGGTGCCCTGCCCGACGTGTGAGGGCACCCGCCTCAAGCCCATCGTGCTCGCGGTCACGGTCCAGCAGAAGTCGATCGCCGAGGTCTCGGCCATGTCGATCAGCGACTGCGCCGACTTCCTGCGGGACATGAAGCTCGACACCCGCGAGAAGAAGATCGCCGAACGTGTCCTCAAGGAGGTCAACGAGCGGCTGAAGTTCCTGGTCGACGTCGGCCTCGACTACCTCTCGCTGAACCGCGCGGCGGGCACCCTCTCCGGCGGTGAGGCCCAGCGCATCCGGCTCGCCACCCAGATCGGCTCCGGCCTGGTGGGCGTCCTGTACGTCCTGGACGAGCCGTCGATCGGCCTGCACCAGCGCGACAACCACCGGCTGATCGAGACGCTGGTGCGGCTGCGCGACATGGGCAACACCCTGATCGTGGTGGAGCACGACGAGGACACCATCAAGGTCGCGGACTGGGTGGTGGACATCGGCCCCGGCGCCGGCGAGCACGGCGGCAAGGTGGTGCACAGCGGCCCGATGAAGGAGCTGCTGACCAACAAGGAGTCGGTCACCGGCCAGTACCTGTCCGGCAGGAAGGCCATCGCGACGCCGGAGATCCGCCGGCCCGCCGACCCCGCCAGGCAGCTGACGGTGCACGGCGCGAAGGAGAACAACCTCCAGGACATCGAGGCTTCCTTCCCGCTCGGGGTGCTGACCGCCGTCACGGGCGTCTCGGGCTCCGGCAAGTCGACGCTCGTCAACGACATCCTCTACACGCACCTGGCGCGCGAGCTGAACGGCGCCAAGTCCGTGCCGGGCCGGCACACCCGGGTGGACGGCGACGACCTGGTCGACAAGGTCGTGCACGTCGACCAGTCGCCGATCGGCCGGACGCCGCGGTCCAACCCGGCCACCTACACCGGCGTCTTCGACCACGTCCGCAAGCTGTTCGCGGAGACGATGGAGGCCAAGGTCCGCGGCTACCTGCCGGGGCGCTTCTCCTTCAACGTCAAGGGCGGTCGCTGCGAGAACTGCTCGGGCGACGGCACGATCAAGATCGAGATGAACTTCCTGCCGGACGTGTACGTCCCGTGCGAGGTCTGCCACGGCGCGCGCTACAACCGCGAGACGCTGGAGGTGCACTACAAGGGCAAGTCCATCGCCGAGGTGCTGGACATGCCCATCGAGGAGGCGCTCGACTTCTTCGAGGCGGTGCCCACCATCTCCCGTCACCTCAAGACGCTCCACGAGGTCGGCCTCGGCTACGTCCGCCTGGGGCAGTCCGCACCGACGCTCTCCGGCGGCGAGGCGCAGCGCGTCAAGCTGGCCAGCGAGCTGCAGAAGCGCTCCACCGGGCGGACGGTCTACGTCCTGGACGAGCCGACCACCGGCCTGCACTTCGACGACATCAGCAAGCTGATCAAGGTGCTGTCGGGGCTGGTCGACAAGGGCAACTCGGTGATCGTCATCGAGCACAACCTCGACGTGATCAAGACCGCGGACTGGGTCGTGGACATGGGCCCCGAGGGGGGCAACGGCGGCGGGCTGATCGTCGCCGAGGGCACTCCCGAGGAGATCGCCTCGGTCCCGGCCAGCCACACCGGCAAGTTCCTGCGGGACATCCTCGGCGACCGCGTCAGCGATGCCGCCTCCTCGGGCAAGCCGGCGAAGAAGCCGGCCGCCAAGAAGGCCGCGGCGACGAAGAAGCCCGCTGTCAAGAAGGCCGTGGCCGCCAAGAAGACGGCGGCCAAGAAGACGGCGAGCAGGGCCCGCCGGGCCTCCTGATCCCACGGCCGGCGCCACCGGAACGGGCCGCCGCCCCCGCACCCCTGATCCGATGGATCAGGGTGTCAGGGGCGGCGGCCCGTTCGCCGTGCGGCGGTCGGGCACCCGCCGCGAGCCGGGGCGCGTGCCCGATACGCGCCCGGGTCGCGGCGCCCCATCGGACGTGGCCTAGCGCCCCGCCAACTCCGCCGCGTACGGCGGCTCCGCGCCCGCGCGGGAGCAGGTGGCGGCGGCGGCGCGGGCGGCGAAGCCGAGGATGTCGCGCCAGTCGTCGGGCCGGAGGGACGTCACGGCGGTGTGCGAGAGGGCGCCGTGGGCGGCGAGCCGGTGCAGCAGGGCCGCGTTGACGGTGTCGCCCGCGCCGATCGTGTCGACCACCTCGACCCGCTCGCCGGGTACCGTCACCTCGCCGCCCCCCGGTGTCAGCACGCTCAGCCCGTCGCCGCCGCGGGTCAGGACGATCGCCGCGGGGCCCGCCGCCAGCCACCGGCCGATGGCCGCGTCGAGCGCCCCGGCGGTGTCCGCGCCCCCGGCGCCCGAACTCCCCGGGCCCGGCTCCTGCGCTTCGCCGTCCGCGAGCCAGAGCGCGTCCTCCTCCGAGAGCTTCAGCAGCGTCACATGCGGCAGCCAGGACGCGAAGCGGGCGCGGTAGGCGGCCGGATCCGCGATCAGACCGGCCCGGATGTTCGGATCGAGCGCGGTGAACACCCCGCGCCCTGACTCCCGCCGCAGCAGCGCCTCGTACGCGCTCGCGCCCGGCTCCAGCACCAGCGAACAGGTGCCGAGCGAGAGCGCGCGGGCCTCATCGGGCAGGGCGGGCGGCAGGGCGAACAGGCGGTCGGCGGTGCCCTCCACGTAGAAGCCGTAGCCCGCCGAGCCGTCCGGACTGATGTCCGCCACGGCCAGCGTGGTCGGCTCGGCGCCGCGCTGCACCAGCGAGGTGCGCACGTCTGCCGTGCGCAGCCCGTCCAGGAGCGCCTCGCCGAACGTGTCGGTCGAGACCCGCGAGCAGAAGGCGGCGTCCGAGCCCAGCCGGCTGAGCGCGACGGCGGTGTTGTAGGGACCGCCGCCGCGCCGGGGGAGCAGCGCGGGCAGCCCGTCCCCCGGGGGCGGGTCCTGCGGGCCGGGTACGAGGTCGATCAGGGCTTCGCCGGCGACAACGATCACGGGGTGCGGTTCCTTTCCTGCGCGGCCGGGGGCGTGGCCGGGGCCGGTGACGGGGAGAGCGGGTGCCGGTCCGCGGGACCTGTGGCGGGACAGCCGCAGGAGGTGCGGTGCACCAGCGTGCAGGGGAGACGGAGGGTGCGCGGCGGCCGGGCCGGGTCCGCCAGCCGCTCCAGCAGCAGCCGGACCGCGCCGGCCCCGATGTCCTTGCTGGGCTGCGCGACGGCGGTCAGGCGCGGCGCGAACAGGTCGGCCCAGGAGAAGTCGTCGAAACAGGCCAGCGCGATGTCGCGGGGTACCTGGAGGCCGCGCGCGGCCAGTGCGCGCAGGGCGCCGATGGTCATCGCGTTGTTGGCGGTGATCACGGCGGTGGGCGGTTCGGGCGCGGCCAGCAGCTGATGGGTGGCCCGCTCGGCGCCCTCCGCCTCGGAGTTGCCGCCGGCCAGCAGTCCGGGCGCGAACGGCAGCCCGCGGGCGCGCAGGCCCTCGCGGTAGCCCCGGACGCGTTCGGTGGTCGTGCTCAGCCCCGGGAGGCCGGCCACCAGGCCGATCCGGGTGTGCCCCAACTCGGCGAGATGCTCGACGAGTTGGCGTACCGGGCCGGTGTTCTCCGCGCACACCTGGTCGTGGTCGTCGCCCACCAGCCGGTCCAGGAAGACGGTGGGCACCGACCGCCTCGCCAGATAGCCGGTCATCTCCGACGGCTCGGCGGACGGCGCGACGATCATGCCGTCCACCCGCCGCTCGTGCAGCAGTTGGACGACCTTGCGCTCATGGACCGGATCGTCGTGCGGGTCGGCGATCAGCAGGCTGTAGCCCGCCTCCAGGGCGCTTGCCTCGACTCCCTGGAGGATCTCGGTGAAGTAGGGGTTGCTGATCGCGGAGACGGCCAGGCCGATCGAGCGGGTGCGGGCGGTGACCAGGGAGCGGGCGAGGGTGTTGTGCGTGTAGCCCAGCTCGTCGATGGCGCCGAGCACCGCCGCCCGGGTGCCGGGGCGGACCGGCCTGGTGTCGTTGAGCACGTGCGAGACGGTGGCGACGGACACCCCCGCGCGCCGTGCCACATCGGCCATCGTGGTCATCCGCTTCCCCCTTCCTGCCGCTGCGCGTCCCGCGCGGTGCGGCGCCGAAGAGGTCCATCACAGCGCAGACGCAAACGCTTGCGCAAGCGTTTACGCGCAAGCTACCTTCCCGGCATCGCACCCGCACGACGTCGTGAGGAGGCGCCGATGCGCGCTCTCGTGGTCACCGAACCGGGCAAGCCCGGCAGCACCGCCGTCACCGAACTGCCCGACCCACGGCCCGGCCCCCAAGAGGTCGTCGTGCGTGTCACGTCCTGCGGCCTGTGCGGCACGGACATGCACCTGCTCGGCGGCGAACTCCCCGCCGCCCGCTACCCGTTGGTCCCCGGACACGAACTGACCGGCCGGGTCGTGGCGGTGGGCGAAGCGGCGGCGGGGCCGCCCGTCGGCACCCGGGTCGCCGTCGACCCCAACATGCCGTGCGGCGCCTGCCATTACTGCCGCATCGGGCGCGGCAACCTCTGCGAGGACTACAGCGCCGTCGGTGTCACCCGCGACGGCGGCTTCGCCGAGCTGGTCGCCGTCCCCGCGAGCTGCTGCTACCCGCTGCCCGACGACCTCCCCGAGGCCGCCGCCGGACTCGTCGAGCCGCTGTCCTGCGCGGTGCACGGCCTCAACCGCCTGCCGCGCCGCCCCGGGGAGCACTACCTGATCTACGGCGCGGGCACCATGGGCCTGATGATGGCCGCCCTGGTGCGGACCGCGGGCGCCGCCTCGGTCTCCGTCGTGGACCTCAACGAGGACCGCCTGGCCTTCGCCGAGTCCTTCGGCGTGGACGCGGCCGTCACCGACGCCGCCGCGCTCGGCCGGACTCCGGGCTTCGAGGTCGTCGTCGACGCGACCGGTGTCATCGCCGCCATCGAGGACGGTCTGGGCCGGGTGCGCCGCGGCGGAACGTTCCTCCAGTTCGGCGTGGCCGACCCGGCCCGCGCCGCCTCCTTCTCGCCGTACCGCGTCTACCACCACGAGATCGACATCATCGGCTCGATGGCGGTGCACAACAGCTTCCAGCCGGCCATCGACGTGCTCACCGCCGGGCTCGATCTCACCCCGCTGGTCAGCGACGTCCACGGCCTGGACGACTTCGACGAGGCGGTTAACCGCTTCCGCGCCGGCACCGGGCGCAAGATCCACATCGCCCCGCAGCAGCGCTGACCGCCACACCCGCACCGAGCAGGTCCGCAGCCCCGGAGCCTGGACGGCAGCGGAAGAACCCCTACCGGTATCGTCGGAGGCCGGTACCCCCCCCCGTGATCTCTGGAGCAGCCATGAGCCAGCCCCCCGCCCGCCGAACCGTGCTGCGCGGGGCCGCGCTGGTGGGGGCCGCGGGCTTCGGTGTGGCGGCCTGCTCCACCGGCGGTGCGAACGAGGCGTCGGCGGTGCCCACCGAACCGGTCGACCTGGGGACCGCGGCCGACGTCCCGGTCGGCGGCGCCAAGCTCTACCGCGAGGACCGGCTGGTCGTCTCGCAGCCCGCCAAGGGCGAGTTCAAGTGCTTCAGCGCCAAGTGCACGCACGCCGGCTGCGTCCTGACCGAGGTGGAGAAGGAAGAGGGCCACTGCCCCTGCCACGGCAGCCGCTTCGACGTCACCACGGGCAAGGTCCTCCAGGGCCCGGCCACCGAGCCGCTGCCCGAGGTGCCGGTCAAGGCCAAGGGCGGCAAGCTGATCGCGGGCTGAGCCGCGCGGACCGGCACCCGAGACCGCTGCCGCGTCACCCCCAGTCCCACCCGATCCCCAGGATCCCGGGGCGCACCCCCTGCTCCACCAGGTGGACGGCACGGTGCCGCCCGTTCAGCGTCAGCTCCTGTCTGCCGCTGCGCGGCGCGCCCGCCGAGACCTGGGTGAAGCGGCGGCACCGCACCGGGAGCGCGGTCTCGTCGAACCGCACCTGGAGGACGTACTGCCCGCCGGCGAAGCGGAAGCCGCGGAGGTACTCGCTGCTCGGGCCGCCGCTGCCGTCCTCGAAGACGTAGCCGAAGACATGGGTGTCACCGGCCCGCAGCCGGGCGTCGAACAGCAGCTCGGCGACCACCACGCCGGTCGCCGCGTCCCCGCGCACCCGCCCCAGCCGGCAGTTCTCCGCCGCCCGCACCGTCACCCGTGACGGGTCGCAGCCCGCCTCGCCGCGATGGATGGCGACGTACCGGTCGACGCCGTCCCGGTGGGCGCGCACCACCTGGAGCGATTCGCGTTCGCTCAGCTCACGGCGCGGCCCGATGCGGACGCGTTCGTGGTGCCCGACGGTGTGCAGCCCGTCGTCCGCCGGGGTCTCCAGCTCGGCGAACAGCTGCCGCAGCGCCTCGGCCGGCTCCACCAGCGTGCGGTATGAGCGGGCGACCGGCCGCTCCGCCTCCTGGCGCGCACCGCCCTCGGGCACCAGCAGCCGGTGCAGGGAGCGCGCCGGCAGGTCGAGGACCTCCTCCAGGGCACGCACCGCGCGCAGCGATTCGGGGCGCTGGGGCCGCCGCGCGCCCTGCTGCCAGTAGCTGAGGCTGGTCACCCCGACGCTGATGCCGCGCTGCGCGAGCTTGTGCTGGACGCGGTGGAGCGCCAGGCCCCGGGCGGTCAGCGCGCTCCGCAGCGCCAGATGGAAGGGCCCGGTCCGCAACAGCTGCTCCAGCTCGGCCGACTCGGGAGTGTTCTGTGCCATGTCCTCAACCCTCCGGCGCGCAGGTGAACGTTCACAACCGGATCGCACGCCGCGCGCTCTCCCCGCCTGTTCACTGCAGTACGCCGGGCACCGGCCGTTCACACCCGGGCCCCTGCGTCCACACCCCCATGTCACCCCGCATTGAAGCGTGTTGACCTGCCTCCGACAACACCCGATGCTCCTCATCAGCATCCGGATGCGCTCCTCCACCGCTCACCCCCCTCGTTCGGGAGGAACGCCATGCACCGTGCCCCCTTCACCCGCCGCGCGCGCCGCAGATGGCTGCCGGCCGTAGCGCTGGCCGCCGCGGCACTGACCGCGCTCCCCGCCACGACCGCCACAGCGGCCCCCGCCGCACCTTCAGCGGCCCCCGCGCACACCGGCACGGCCGCCCCCGCGCCGCGCGCCGCCAACCGCCTCGACATCTCGATGCAGGCCCAGGAGAACTCCAACTGGTGCTGGGCCGGCTCCGGCAACACCATCGCCGCCTGGTACGGCAAGAACTACAGCCAGAACCAGTTCTGCAACGCCGCGTTCCAGCGCCAGCAGAACGGCGACTGCCCGAACGACCAGGCCACCCTCGGCAACGTCCAGAACGCGTTCGACTGGATGGGCATCAACCCCGGCAACTACGTCTCCGGGTACCTCAACTACAACACCGTGCAGAACGAGATCAACGCCAAGCGGCCCGTCGAGACCCGTATCCAGTGGTCGTCCGGCGGCGGCCACATGCACGTCATCTACGGCTACGACACCGCCGACAACTGGGTCTACTGGGGCGACCCGTGGCCCTCCAACAGCCGCTACAACTGGGGCGATTACCAGTACTACATCAACGGCAGCGAGTTCTCCTGGACCCACTCCCTCTACCGGATAGGAGCCTGAGGCCATGACGCACCGCACCGTCGTACGCGCTGCCGCGGCCGGCACGCTCGCCACCCTGCTGACCGGCCTCGCCCCGCAGATGTCCTGGGCCGCCGAGACCCCCGCGCCCCCGAAGGCACCGGCCGCCACGAGCGTCACCGCCGCCCACGAAGCCGCCGCCGCCCCCGCGACGCTCGCCACCCTCTCCCGGTTCTTCGCCAGGGACGGCGCCCTCACCACCTCCCGGGCCGCCCCGCGCATCGAGGGCGCCACCGTCCCGGTCTACGCCCTCTCGCCCGACTTCGTCCGCGGCAAGTCCGGCGCACCGGTCGCCGAACTGGAATTCCTCGCCAGCAAGGCCGTCGCGTCCGACGGCCGCAAGGCATCGGTGTGGACCGTCAGGCAGGGCACCACCTGGAAGGTCGTCAACATCGCCACCGGCGACGACGAGACCCGCTACGCCGCGGCCGGAGCCAGGACCGCCAAGGGCGGCACCGTCTTCCACGAACCGCAGATCGACGCCTGGTACGTCCAGCACGGCGACCGCGTCCAGCCGCTGGACGCCGAGGCGGTCAAGGCCGTCGGCGCGCACGGCACCACCGTCGCCGCCTACCAGGAGCGGGTCTCCAAGGCGTACGGCGACAAGCTCCCCGGCTCCGCCTACGACAAGCGCGGCGAGGCGGGCGGCTTCGGCGAGGCCGGCGGAGCCGCCCCCGGCAAGGAGAACCCCGGCACCCGGACGGTGACCACCGCAGCGGAGGAGGACAACACCCCGGTGGCCGCGGCATCGGCCGTCGCCGGCCTGGCCGCCGTGCTCGCCCTGGGCCTCTCCGGCACCGCGGCGCTGCGCCGCCGGCGCCGCCGCTGAACGGGCGGCCCGCGAAGCGTGCGCCGGCCGTCCGCCTCCCCGCAGCCGGACGGCACACGCTCCGCGGGCCGCGCGCCGACACGCAGGGGCCCCGGCCCGCCGACGACGCCGGGCCCCGGCCCCTGCGGACCACCCGCCCGCGACCGCGCCCGCCCGCGCGGTCGCGGGCAGTCCCGAACGGACCCGCTGATTGTCAGTGGCGGTCAGTAGGGTGGTGGTCATGGCAGACCCCAGCAGCTACCGACCCAAGCCGGGACAGATCCCCGACTCGCCGGGGGTCTATAAATTCCGCGACGAGCACGGCCGGGTCATCTACGTCGGCAAGGCCAAGAGCCTGCGCCAGCGCCTGGCCAACTACTTCCAGGACCTGGCCGGCCTCCACCCCCGTACCCGCACGATGGTCACCACCGCCGCCTCGGTGGAATGGACCGTCGTCTCCACCGAGGTCGAGGCGCTCCAGCTGGAATACAGCTGGATCAAGGAGTTCGACCCGCGCTTCAACGTCAAGTACCGCGACGACAAGAGCTATCCGTACCTCGCGGTGACGCTCAACGAAGAGTTCCCCCGCGTCCAGGTCATGCGCGGCGCCAAGAAGAAGGGCGTGCGCTACTTCGGCCCCTACGGCCACGCCTGGGCCATCCGCGAGACCGTCGACCTGATGCTCCGCGTCTTCCCCGTACGCACCTGCTCGGCAGGCGTCTTCAAGCGTTCCGCGCAGATCGGCCGCCCCTGCCTGCTCGGCTACATCGGCAAGTGCTCCGCACCCTGCGTCGAGCGGATCTCCGCCCAGGAGCACCGCGAACTCGCCGAGGATTTCTGCGACTTCATGTCCGGGCGCACCGGCGCCTACATCCGCCGCCTGGAGCGCAAGATGCAGGAAGCCGCCGAGGAGATGGAGTACGAACGCGCCGCCCGGCTGCGCGACGACATAGTGGCGCTCAAACGGGCGATGGAGAAGAGCGCCGTGGTGCTCGCCGACGCCACCGACGCCGACCTGATCGCCGTCGCCGAGGACGAACTCGAGGCCGCCGTCCAGATCTTCCACGTCCGCGGCGGCCGGGTCCGCGGCCAGCGCGGCTGGGTCACCGACAAGGTCGAGGCCGTCACCACCGCAGGACTGGTCGAACACGCCCTCCAGCAGCTCTACGGCGAGGAGCAGGGCGACGCGGTACCCAAGGAGGTGCTGGTCCCGGCGCTGCCCGAGCCCGCAGAGCCGGTCCAGCAGTGGCTCTCGCACCGCCGCGGCTCCCAGGTCTCGCTGCGCATTCCGCAGCGCGGCGACAAGAAGGACCTGATGGCCACCGTCGGGCGCAACGCCCAACAGGCCCTGGGACTGCACAAGACCAAGCGGGCATCCGACCTGACCACCCGCTCCCGGGCCCTGGAGGAGATCGCCGAAGCACTCGGCCTGGAGTCCGTACCGCTGCGCATCGAGTGCTTCGACATCTCCCACCTCCAGGGCGAGGACGTCGTCGCCTCGATGGTGGTGTTCGAGGACGGCCTCGCCCGGAAGAGCGAATACCGCCGCTTCCAGATCAAGACCTTCGAGGGCCAGGACGACGTCCGGTCCATGCACGAGGTCATCGGCCGCCGCTTCAAGCGCTACCTCCAGGAGAAGCAGAAGTCGGGGGAGTGGACGGAGGAACCCGCCGCGGACACCGGCGCACCGGCGGACGGCAACGGCGAGGCCGGCGCCGTCGACCGGGCGGCGGTCGCCACCATGGAGCCCGCCCCCATGGCCGGCCGCCCCACCGACGACGACGGCCGCCCCAAGCGCTTCGCCTACCCGCCCCAGCTCGTGGTCGTCGACGGCGGCGCCCCGCAGGTGGCCGCCGCCCGCCGGGCCCTGGACGAGCTGGGCATCGACGACGTCGCCGTCTGCGGCCTCGCCAAGCGCCTCGAAGAGGTCTGGCTGCCCGATGACGACGACCCGGTCGTCCTGCCGCGCTCCAGCGAGGGCCTCTACCTCCTCCAGCGGGTACGCGACGAGGCCCACCGCTTCGCCATCGGCTACCAGCGCAACAAGCGCGGCAAACGGCTCAAGTCCTCGCCCCTGGACGAGGTCGCCGGGCTCGGCGAGAGCCGCCGCCAGGCGCTGCTGAAGCATTTCGGCTCGCTCAAGAAGCTGCGGGCCGCGACCGTCGACGAGATCTGCGAGGTCCCCGGCGTCGGCCGCAAGACCGCGGAGACGGTCCTCGCGGCGCTGGCCGGCGCCGCACCGGCCGGCCCCGCCGTGAACACCGCCACAGGAGAGATCATTGAAGATGACGGGGCCGCACCGGCCGCGTTGTCATCGGAACGGGGGCAGGACAGATGAGTACACCGCACGAAGCGCAGGAATCCGAAAGAGACGGTGCACAGGTGAGTACGGGCATGATGCGCGAGTCCGACCAGGGCGAGAGCGCCGCGATCCCCGAGCTGGTGATCATCTCGGGTATGTCCGGGGCGGGCCGGAGCACCGCGGCCAAGTGCCTGGAGGACCTCGGCTGGTTCGTCGTCGACAACATCCCGCCCGAACTGATCCCCCCGATGGTGGAACTGGGCGCCCGCTCACAGGGCAACGTCGCGAAGATCGCGGTCGTCGTGGACGTCCGGGGCCGCCGCTTCTTCGACAACCTCAAGGAATCGCTGGCCACCCTCGACGCGCAGAACGTCAAGCGCCGGATCGTCTTCCTGGAGTCGTCCGACGAGGCACTGGTCCGCCGCTTCGAATCGGTCCGCCGCCCGCACCCCCTCCAGGGGGACGGCCGCATCGTCGACGGCATCGCCGCCGAACGCGACCTGCTGCGCGAACTCCGCGGCGACACCGA
The DNA here is from genome assembly GCF_043199105.1 of Streptomyces sp. NPDC048644. Classification (NCBI taxonomy): domain Bacteria; kingdom Bacillati; phylum Actinomycetota; class Actinomycetes; order Kitasatosporales; family Streptomycetaceae; genus Streptomyces; species Streptomyces sp. NPDC048644. Next base: position 127,260 of record NZ_JBICVO010000001.1, on the reverse strand, counting down.
CCTGGTGATCGACACCTCCAGCCTCAACGTCCATGAACTCCGCGCCAAGATGGACGCCCAGTTCGCCGGCGAAGAGGTCCCCGAACTGCGCGCCACGGTCATGTCGTTCGGCTTCAAGTACGGCCTGCCGGTCGACGCCGACATGGTCATCGACTGCCGCTTCATCCCCAACCCGCACTGGGTTCCCGAACTGCGCCCCTTCACCGGCCTGAACGAAGAGGTCTCCGACTACGTCTTCAACCAGTCCGGCTCCAAGGAGTTCCTGGACGGCTACGCCGAGCTGCTGCGCATCGTCGCCGATGGCTACCGCCGCGAGGGCAAGCGCTACGTGACCATCGCCGTCGGCTGCACGGGCGGCAAGCACCGCAGCGTCGCCATGTCCGAGAAGCTGGCCCGCAGGCTGGTCTCCGAAGGGGTGGAAACCGTCACCGTCCACCGCGACATGGGGCGCGAGTGACCGGCCGGGCACTGCGGCTGCGCCGGGTCCGCAAGCTGGTACCCGGCAGCCGCTCGAACAAGGGCGCCACCCCCAAGGTGGTGGCGCTCGGCGGCGGCATGGGCCTGTCCGCCTCGCTGGCCGCGCTGCGCCGGATCACCGGTGACCTCACCGCCGTCGTCACGGTCGCCGACGACGGCGGCTCCAGCGGCCGGCTCCGCGACGAACTGGGCGTCCTGCCGCCCGGTGACCTGCGCAAGGCGCTGGCGGCCCTGTGCGGTGACGACGACTGGGGCCAGACCTGGTCGCGGGTGATCCAGCACCGCTTCCAGAGCAGCGGCGAGCTGCACGGCCACGCCGTCGGCAACCTGCTGATCGTCGCCCTGTGGGAACAGCTCGGCGACCACGTCCAGGCCCTGGACCTGGTCGGCAAGCTGCTCGGCGCGCACGGCCGGGTGCTGCCCATGTCGGCTGTGCCACTGGAACTCCAGGCTCAGGTCAAGGGCCACCACAAGGGCCGCCCCGATGAGGTCGCCACGGTCCGCGGCCAGGCCACGGTCGCGCTCACCCGCGGCGAGGTGCAGTCCGTGCATGTCGTCCCCGAGGACCCGCCGGCCGTCCCCGAGGTGGTCGCCGCGGTCCGCGACGCCGACTGGGTGGTGCTGGGCCCCGGCTCCTGGTTCTCCTCCGTCATCCCGCACCTTCTGGTGCCCGAACTGCGCGAGGCGCTGGAGGAGACCAAGGCCAGGAAGGTCCTCTCGCTCAACCTCGCGCCGCAACCCGGCGAAACCGATGGCTTCTCACCGCAGCGTCATTTGGAGGTTTTGGCCCGACACGCCCCTAAACTCGCCTTCGACGTGGTGCTGGCCGACCAGGCTGCCGTGCCCGACATCGAAGGGCTGACGACTGCCGCCAAGCAGCTCGTCGGCAGCGAGGTCGAGCTGGCGGCGGTCGCCGCACAGGGCGACGCCTCCCGGCCGACGGCCGGCGGCGCCTCCGCCAGGCACGACCCCGAGCTGCTGGCCGCCGCGTACGACCGTATTTTTCGGATGCATGGAAGGATCGGCCCATGGCGATGACGGCAGCGGTGAAGGATGAAATCTCCCGGCTCCCCGTCACCCGGACCTGCTGCCGGAAGTCGGAGGTCTCGTCGATCCTGCGGTTCGCGGGCGGTCTGCACCTGGTGAGCGGACGCATCGTGATCGAGGCGGAGCTGGACACCGGCATCGCGGCCCGTCGGCTCCGCAAGGACATCCTGGAGATCTTCGGGCACTCGTCCGACCTGGTGGTGATGGCCCCCGGCGGCCTGCGGCGCGGCAGCCGCTACGTCGTCCGTGTGGTGGCGGGCGGCGACCAGCTCGCCCGGCAGACCGGCCTGGTGGACGGCCGCGGCCGTCCCATCCGCGGGCTGCCCCCGCAGGTGGTGTCCGGCGCGACCTGCGACGCCGAAGCGGCCTGGCGCGGCGCGTTCCTGGCGCACGGCTCGCTGACCGAGCCGGGCCGCTCCTCCTCTCTTGAGGTCACCTGCCCCGGCCCCGAGGCCGCGCTCGCCCTGGTCGGCGCGGCCCGTCGGCTCGGCATCGGCGCCAAGGCCCGCGAGGTCCGCGGCGTGGACCGCGTCGTCGTCCGGGACGGTGACGCGATCGGCGCCCTGTTGACCCGCCTCGGCGCCCATGAATCGGTGCTCGCCTGGGAGGAGCGGCGGATGCGCCGCGAGGTCCGCGCCACCGCCAACCGCCTCGCCAACTTCGACGACGCCAACCTCCGCCGCTCGGCCCGCGCCGCGGTCGCCGCCGGCGCCCGGGTCCAGCGGGCCCTGGAGATCCTCGGCGAAGAGGTCCCCGAGCACCTCGCGGCGGCCGGCCGGCTGCGGATGGAACACAAGCAGGCTTCGCTGGAGGAACTGGGCGCGCTCGCCGACCCGCCGCTCACCAAGGACGCGGTCGCGGGCCGGATCCGCCGGCTGCTGGCGATGGCCGACAAGCGGGCCCAGGACCTCGGGATCCCCGGCACCGAGTCGAATCTCACCGAGGAACTGGCCGACGGCATGGTCGGCTGACGTCCCGCGCAACGACGGCTGACCGGCCGCCGTGCTCCCGTCGGCCCCCCTGGGGCCGCCGCCGGACGCCGGCCGCACCCCTCTCAAGCCCCGCTCGCCCCCGGTACTCCACGTGACTCCGGGGGCGTCGTGCGACCCGGCCGGAAGCCGTCGGGTGAGCGTGCTGAAGCGGCTCCTGTCAATGTCACGTACCTCTCGTATTGGAGGTAGGGTCGGAGGCGGTCGGGGACATCCCATACAGCTCGCCGGTATCGCGCCGGCGCACCAACGAGGAGATCGGTTTCGTGACGATCCGCGTAGGCATCAACGGATTCGGCCGCATTGGTCGCAACTACTTCCGCGCGCTCCTGGAGCAGGGTGCGGACATCGAGATCGTCGGTGTCAACGACCTGACCGACAACGCCACCCTGGTGCACCTGCTGAAGTACGACACCATCCTGGGTCGTCTCAAGCAGGACGTCAGCCACACCGACGACACCATCACGGTCGGCAACCAGACCTTCAAGACGATGGCCGAGCGTGACCCCGCGAACCTCCCCTGGGGCGAGCTGGGCGCCGACATCGTCATCGAGTCGACCGGCATCTTCACCAAGAAGGCCGACGCCTCCAAGCACCTCGCCGCCGGCGCCAAGAAGGTTCTGATCTCCGCGCCCGCCAAGGACGAGGACATCACCATCGTGATGGGCGTCAACCAGGACAAGTACGACCCGGCCCAGCACAACGTCATCTCCAACGCCTCCTGCACCACCAACTGTGTGGCGCCGATGGCCAAGGTTCTCCTGGAGAACTTCGGCATCGTCAAGGGCCTGATGACCACGGTGCACGCGTACACCAACGACCAGCGCATCCTGGACTTCCCGCACAGCGACCTGCGCCGTGCCCGCGCCGCCGCCGAGAACATCATCCCGACCACCACCGGTGCCGCCAAGGCCACCGCCCTGGTGATCCCGGAGCTGGCCGGCAAGCTGGACGGCATCGCCATGCGCGTCCCGGTCCCCACCGGTTCGGTCACCGACCTGGTCATCGACCTGGAGCGCGAGGTCACCAAGGACGAGGTCAACGCCGCCTTCCAGAAGGCGTCCGAGGGCCAGCTCAAGGGCATCCTGGAGTACACCGAGGACCCGATCGTCTCCTCGGACATCGTCAACTGGCCGGCCTCCTGCACCTTCGACTCCTCCCTGACGATGACCCAGGGCAAGAGCGTCAAGATCGTCGGCTGGTACGACAACGAGTGGGGCTACTCCAACCGTCTGGTGGACCTGACCACCTTCGTCGGCGGACAGCTCTGATCTCCCCCAGCTGACACTGGGCGGTGCCCTCCTGCTGCACGGGCACCCAAGCACCGAGATGTAGCGGACGGGGCTCGTACGACGCGACGACGCGACGTACGGGCCCCGACCCATGACTGATCTGATGCAACGGAGTCACTAGTTCATGAAGACGATCGACGAACTCATCGCCGACGGGGTCGCGGGCAAGCGGGTATTCGTCCGCGCCGACCTGAACGTGCCGCTCGACGGCACGACCATTACCGACGACGGCCGGATCCGCGCCGTCCAGCCGACGATCGCCAAGCTCGCCCAGAACGGCGCCAAGGTCATCGTCGCCTCACACCTGGGCCGTCCCAAGGGCGCCCCGGACCCGGCCTTCTCGCTCGCCCCCGCCGCCGCCCGCCTGGGTGAGCTGCTCGGGCGCGAGGTCGCCTTCGCCACCGACACGGTCGGCGACGCCGCGAAGTCCGTCGTCGCCGGCCTGGGCGACGGCGAGGTGGCCGTCCTGGAGAACCTGCGCTTCAACGCCGGCGAGACCAGCAAGGACGACGCCGAGCGCGGCGCCTTCGCGGACCGGCTCGCCGAGCTGGCCGACCTGTACGTCGGCGACGGCTTCGGTGCCGTGCACCGCAGGCACGCCTCCGTCTACGACCTCCCGGCGCGGCTGCCGCACGCCGCGGGCGGCCTGATCGCCACCGAGGTCGGCGTCCTGAAGAAGCTCACCGAGGACGTCAAGCGCCCCTACGCCGTGGTGCTCGGCGGCGCGAAGGTCTCCGACAAGCTCGGCGTGATCGACCACCTGCTGGAGAAGGCCGACCGCATCCTCATCGGCGGCGGCATGGCGTACACCTTCCTCAAGGCCCAGGGCCACGAGGTCGGTATCTCGCTGCTCCAGGAGGACCAGATTCCGGCCGTTCTGGAGTACCTGGAGCGCGCCAAGGAGAAGGGCGTGGAGTTCGTCCTCCCCGTCGACGTGCTGGTCTCCGCGGAATTCCCCGACCTGAAGACCAAGGCTCCGGCGCACCCGACCACGGTCGCGGCGGACGCCATCCCGGCCGACCAGGAGGGCCTGGACATCGGCCCGGAGACCCGCAAGCTGTACGCGACGAAGCTCGCCGACGCGGCCACCATCTTCTGGAACGGTCCGGTGGGTGTCTTCGAGCACCCCGACTACGCGAACGGCACCCGGGCCGTCGCGCAGGCGCTGCTGGACTCGTCGGCCTTCACCGTCGTCGGTGGCGGCGACAGCGCCGCCGCGGTCCGGCAGCTCGGCTTCGACGAGAACGCTTTTGGCCACATTTCGACCGGCGGTGGCGCCAGCCTCGAATACCTCGAAGGCAAGACGCTCCCCGGCCTCGCTGCACTGGAGGACTGAACAACGTGACTGCTCTTAACGAGGGCCGCACCCCGCTGATGGCGGGCAACTGGAAGATGAACCTCAACCACCTCGAGGCCATCGCGCACGTCCAGAAGCTCGCCTTCGCGCTCACCGACAAGGACTACGAAGCGGTGGAGGTCGCGGTGCTGCCGCCCTTCACCGACCTCCGGTCGGTGCAGACGCTGGTCGACGGCGACAAGCTGAAGATCAAGTACGGCGCCCAGGACCTCTCGGCGCAGGACTCCGGTGCCTACACCGGTGAGATCTCCGGCGCGATGCTGTCGAAGCTCAAGTGCGCCTACGTGGCCATCGGCCACAGCGAGCGCCGCCAGTACCACGGCGAGAACGAAGAGGTCTGCAACGCCAAGGTCAAGGCCGCCTACAAGCACGGCCTGACCCCGATCCTCTGCGTCGGCGAGGGCCTGGACGTCCGCAAGGCCGGCAACCAGGTCGCGCACACCCTCGCGCAGGTCGACGGTGCCCTCGACGGCGTCCCGGCCGAGCAGGCCGAGTCCATCGTGATCGCGTACGAGCCGGTGTGGGCCATCGGCACCGGCGAGGTCGCCACCCCCGAGGACGCGCAGGAGGTCTGCGGTGCGATCCGTGGCCGCCTCGCCGAGCTGTACAGCCAGGAGCTGGCCGACAAGGTCCGCATCCAGTACGGCGGCTCGGTCAAGTCCGGCAACGTCGCGGCGATCATGGCGCAGCCCGACGTCGACGGCGCGCTGATCGGCGGCGCGGCGCTGGACGCGGACGAGTTCGTGAAGATCGTCCGCTTCCGCGACCAGTAGCAGCTATGACGACGGGCCCGGCCCGTCGTACCCTGTCGGGGCCGGGTCGGGCGCTCACGCGCCGCCCGGCCCCGCACGATTTCACCGTCGTGCGGCGTCGCGACTGTCGCCGGCAGGCGTCAGCACCATCGATACCGTCCGTCAGTCCTAGAGAGTTGGTCCAGCCGTGGTCATCGGGTTCTCGATCGCCCTCATCGTCTTCAGCCTGCTGCTGATGATGCTGGTGCTCATGCACAAGGGGAAGGGTGGCGGCCTGTCCGACATGTTCGGTGGCGGAATGCAGTCATCCGTCGGTGGCTCCTCCGTCGCCGAGCGGAATCTCGACCGCATCACCATCGTGATCGGTCTGCTCTGGTTCGCCTGCATCGTCGCCCTCGGTGTCCTGATGAAGCTCGGTAACTGACATACCGTCGGAGGCGCGGCCTATCATGAAGGCGGCGTCCTCGGGCGGGGTGTAACTCCTGTCACTGGACGCGCGTTGGGCCTTACATAGACTGAAGCGCCCGCAGCGCAGCGGCAGTGAGATGCTTTGCAGCACCATGACGCAGGGAGTTACGACCGTGGCAAGTGGCAACGCGATCCGAGGAAGTCGGGTCGGGGCGGGGCCGATGGGGGAGGCCGAGCGCGGCGAGTCCGCGCCGCGTACCCGCATCTCCTTCTGGTGCTCCAACGGGCACGAGACACAGCCCAGCTTCGCCGGTGATGCGCAGGTTCCGGACACCTGGGACTGCCCGCGCTGTGGTTTCCCGGCAGGCAAGGACCGGGACAGCCCGCCCGACCCGCCGCGCACCGAGCCGTACAAGACGCACCTCGCGTACGTCCGGGAGCGCCGGAGCGACGCCGATGGTGAGGCGATTCTCGCGGAGGCGCTCGCCAAGCTCCGCGGCGAGATCTGACGGGCGAGCAGAGCACAGACGACTCACGGCCCGGTCCGGAGGGAACTTCCCCTCCGGACCGGGCCGTTCGGCTATCCGCGCTCCGTGCTCTGGGCGGCCTCCTTTCGGCGGCACGGCCTAACCCTCAGCAGGCGTCCGGGAGTTGGCCCGAGGCCGTTGTCAGTGCTCCCGCTTATCGTGTGCATAGTGGTGAGGGATCCGGGACGGGGGGACGTCATGGCGGGGGTGGAGGCGGGGGCGCCGGGAGGTGTCGCCCTTGCGTGGCGGGGCGGGTTCGGCAGGCTCTGGAGTGCGGCGGCCGTGTCCCGCTTCGGGGATGCGCTGCGCGGCACCGCGCTGCCGCTGCTGGCGTACGCCCTGACCGATTCACCGGTGCTCATCTCGCTCGTGACCGTCTGCGGCTTCCTGCCCTGGCTGTTCTTCGGCCTGCTGGGCGGTGCGGTCGCCGACCGTGTGGACCAGCGGCGGGCGATGTGGGCGGTGGACGTGGCGCGCGGGCTGCTGATGGCGGGCTTCGCCCTCGCCGTGGCGTCCGGTCTGGCCTCGATCGGGCTGCTGCTCGCGCTCGCCTTCGCGCTCACGACGCTGGAGACGCTGTTCGACAACGCGGCCACCGCGCTGCTGCCGTCCGTGGTGTCCAAGGAAGCACTCACGGCGGCCAACGCCCGGCTGATGACCGGTCAGGAGCTGGTGCGGCGGTTCGTGGGCGGGCCGGTGGCGCCGGCCCTGATCGCCCTGGGGACGGCCGTTCCGTTCCTCGTCGACGCCGTCACGTATGTCATCGCCGCCGCTCTCGTCGCCTCGCTGCGGACGACTGTGGTGGCGCGGAAGCCGGCCGCCGCCGGGCCCACCCTGCTGCGTGAAACGGCGGACGGCATACGGGTGTTGTGGCGTGACAGGGTGCTGCGCGCGGTGTGCTTCTCGGTGGTGCTGGCCAATGTCGGCATCGGCGCGCTGGTCGCCACTCTCGTCGTCCTGGTCAGGGGGTGGCTGGGCGCGGGGGACGTCGGCTATGTGTGCGTGACGACCGGGTACGGCGCGGGAATGGTGCTGGGCGGGGTGTTCGCCGGCCGGGTGGTGGCGGCAGCGGGCGGCGCGGCCCGCACGCTGCTCGTCGCCGGTCTCCTCCAGGCTGTGACGCTGGTTCTCTTCGGAACGGTGCGGTCCCTGTGGGCGGCGGCCGTCCTGCTGGGCCTGTTCGGCTTCGCCGGGATGGTGTGGAACGTCCTGGAGACCACGATCGTCCAGCAGCGCAGTCCCGACGGGATGCTCGGCAGGATCAGCGCCGCCTTCCGCACGGTTTCCCTGGCCGGCACCCCGCTGGGCGCGGTACTCGGTGGGGTGCTGGCGGAGGTCTGGGGGCTCAACAGTCCGGCGCTGCTGGCCGCCGTGCTGCTGGGGGCCGGGGCGCTCGCGCTGATACCCGTCCTTCCGTCGGCCGACAGCGGACAGACACCTCATATCGCGCGCTGATCAATTAGGTTGGAGGGTGGCGGGGCCGGTACGAGACGAAGAAGGCTGATGTCCGAGATGAACGCAGAAGGCCGCAGCAGGCTCGACCAGATGCCTGAGTGGAATGCGCTGAGCAAGCACCGTGAGCAGCTGGGGGAGGTGCAGCTGCGTGAGCTGTTCGCCGAGGAGCCGGAGCGCGCCGCGCGGTACTCGCTCCAGGTGGGCGATCTGCACGTGGACTACTCCAAGCACCTGGTCACCGACGAGACGCTGCTGCTGTTGCGCGAGCTGGCCTCGGCGACCGGCGTGGCCGCTCTGCGGGACGCGATGTTCCGCGGCGAGAAGATCAACATCACCGAGGACCGCTCGGTGCTGCACACCGCGCTGCGCGCCCCGGGCTCGGCGGTCATCGCCACCGACGGCGAGAACGTCGTGCCCGGTGTGCACGCCGTCCTGACGAAGATGGCGACCTTCGCCGACCGGGTGCGGTCCGGCGGCTGGAAGGGCCACACCGGCCGGCGCATCAAGACCGTCGTCAACATCGGCATCGGCGGCTCGGACCTGGGCCCGGCGATGGCGTACGAGGCGCTGCGCGCCTACAGCCACCGGGACATGCAGTTCCGCTTCGTCTCCAACGTCGACGGCGCCGACCTGCACGAGGCCGTGCGTGACCTGGATCCGGCCGAGACGCTCTTCATCATCGCCTCGAAGACCTTCACCACCATCGAGACGATCACCAACGCGACCTCGGCCCGCGACTGGCTGCTGACCGGCCTTGGCGCCGGTGACGACGCGGTCGCCAAGCACTTCGTGGCGCTGTCGACCAACGCCGAGAAGGTGTCGGAGTTCGGCATCGACACCACCAACATGTTCGAGTTCTGGGACTGGGTCGGCGGGCGCTATTCGTACGACTCGGCGATCGGCCTGTCGCTGATGATCGCGATCGGTCCGGAGCACTTCCGCGAGATGCTGGCCGGCTTCCACCTCGTCGACGAGCACTTCCGTACGGCTCCCGCCGAGGAGAACGTGCCGCTGCTGCTGGGCCTGCTCGGCATCTGGTACGGCAACTTCTTCGACGCGCAGTCGCACGCCGTGCTGCCGTACAGCCATTACCTCTCCAAGTTCACCGCCTACCTCCAGCAGCTGGACATGGAGTCCAACGGCAAGTCCGTGGACCGCGACGGCAATCCGGTGCACTGGCAGACCGGCCCCGTGGTGTGGGGCACGCCGGGCACCAACGGCCAGCACGCCTACTACCAGCTGCTCCACCAGGGCACGAAGATGATCCCGGCCGACTTCATCGGCTTCGCCCGGCCGGTCGGTGATCTGGCGCCCGGTCTGGTCGCCCAGCACGACCTGCTGATGGCCAATCTCTTCGCGCAGGGCCAGGCGCTGGCCTTCGGCAAGACACCCGACGAGGTGCGTGCCGAGGGGGTGGCCGATGAGCTGGTGCCGCACAAGACGTTCCGTGGCAACCACCCCACGACCACGATCCTGGCCGACGAGCTGTCCCCGTCCGTCCTGGGCCAGTTGATCGCCCTCTACGAGCACAAGGTGTTCGTCCAGGGCGCCGTCTGGAACATCGACTCCTTCGACCAGTGGGGCGTCGAGCTGGGCAAGGTCCTCGCCAAGCGCGTCGAGCCGGCGCTGACGGACGGCACCGATGTGCCGGGGCTCGATGCCTCGACGGCCGCTCTGGTCGCCAAGTACCGGGAGCTGCACGGGCGCTGAGCCCAAGGCGGCCGGCCCGGTCGTGCCACCACGCCGAAGGGCCCCCGTACCGGGAACGGTGCGGGGGCCCTTCGGCGTGAAACCGGCAGGTCAGGCGGAGGCCGGCGGGTACAGGTCGCGTGGCAGTTGCGAAGCGGCTGCCTCGTCCAGCAGCCACAGCGTGCGGCTGCGGCCCCTGGCGCCCGCCGCCGGGGCCTGGATCTCTCCGGCGCCGGACAGCGCCATGGCCGCGGCCTGGGCCTTGTCCTCGCCCGCCGCCAGCAGCCAGACCTCCCGCGCCGCGCGGATCGCGGGCAGGGTCAGCGAGATGCGGGTGGGCGGCGGCTTGGGCGCGCCGTGCACGCCGACCACCGTCCGCTCGCTCTCGCGTACGCCCGGCAGTTCGGGGAAGAGCGAGGCGACATGGGTGTCGGGGCCGACGCCCAGCAGCAGGACGTCGAACGTCGGCACCGGGCCGTGGTCCTCCGGGCCCGCGGCGGCGGCCAGTTCGGCGGCGTACGCCTCGGCCGCGGCGTCGGCGTCATTGCCGTACGGGCCGGCCGCCGGGGCCATGACGTGCACCCGCGCGGGGTCCAACGGGACGCTGTCCAGGAGGACTTCACGGGCCTGGGTGTGGTTGCGCTCCGGGTCGCCGTCCGGGAGGAACCGTTCGTCGCCCCACCACAGGTCGAGCCGCGACCAGTCCACCGCGTCCCGCGCGGGGGCCTCGGCGAGGGCCGCGAGCAGTCCGTTGCCGTTGCGCCCGCCGGTCAGCACGACGGAGGCGGAGCCGCGGGCGGCCTGGGCATCCACGATCTTCGTGATCAGCCGGGCCGCCGCGGCACGGGCCATCAGCTCCTTGTCGCGGTGGACGACGACCTGCGGAGCGCTCACTTGGCGGCTGCCTTCTTGGCGGGCGCCTTCTTGGCCGCCGCGGGCTTCGCCTGAGCATTGCCGGCCTCGCCGTCCGGGGCGGAGCCGGTCTCGCTCTCCGCCTTCGGGCCACCGTCGCCGAGCCGGTCCACGCCGTACTTGAGCGCGGCGGCGAAGGTGTCGTCCGGGTCGAGCCTGCGCAGTTCCTCGGCGAGCAGTTCGGAGGTCTCCCGCCGCTTGAGGGCGACCGCGCGGTCGGGCTGGCCGCGCATCGACAGGGTGGCGAGCGAGCCGTCCGGGCGGTCCAGCACGATCGGGCCGCAGCTGGTTTCCAGCCGTACCGCGGTCAGGCCGGGGCCCGCCGATACGGTACGGGTGACCGGGACTTCCAGCCGGCTGGCGAGCCACATGCCGAGCAGCTCGCAGCTGGGGTTGAACTCCTCGCCCTCGACCTCGGCCGATGTGACCTTGCACGGCATCTGGTCGAGCGCCGCCGCGACCATGGAGCGCCACGGCGTGATGCGGGTCCAGGACAGGTCCGTGTCGCCGGGCGTGTACGTCTCGGCGCGGGCGGTCAGTTCCCGGATGGGCTGCTCCGCGGCGTAGGCGTCGGTGACCCGGCGCTGGGCCAGCGAGCCGAGCGGGTCCTTGGCCGGATCCAGCGGCGCGTTGACGGCCCACCAGACCACCACGGGGGCGTCCGGCAGCAGCAGCGGCAGCACCACGGACTGGGCGTGGTCGATCGCCTCGCCGTACAGCCGCAGCACGACCGTCTCGCCGGTGACCGCGTCGGCACCGACCCTGACCTCGGCGTCCAGCCTGGCCTTGGCACGGTCACGCGGCGTCCGGCTGACCCGCTTGATGACCACGAGGGTCCGCGAGGGGTGCTCGCGGGACGCGTCGTTGGCCGCCTTGAGGGCGTCGTAGGCGTTCTCCTCGTCGGTGACGATGACGAGGGTGAGCACCATGCCGACGGCGGGGGTGCCGACGGCGCGGCGGCCCTGGACCAGCGCCTTGTTGATCTTGCTGGCCGTGGTTTCCGTCAGATCGATCTTCATGGGCGACGCCAGCTCCGTCCGTCTCGTGCGAGCATTTCGTCCGCCTCGGTGGGGCCCCAGGTGCCGGCCGGGTACTGCGCCGGCTTGCCGTTGCGGTCCCAGTACTCCTCGATCGGGTCGAGGATCCGCCAGGACTGCTCGACCTCCTCCAGGCGCGGGAAGAGGTTGGCGTCGCCCAGCAGGACGTCCAGGATCAGCCGCTCGTACGCCTCGGGGCTGGACTCCGTGAAGGATTCGCCGTACGCGAAGTCCATCGAGACGTCCCGCACCTCCATGGAGGTGCCCGGCACCTTCGAGCCGAAGCGGACCGTCACACCCTCGTCCGGCTGCACCCGGATGACCAGGGCGTTCTGCCCCAGCTCTTCCGTGGCGGTGTGGTCGAAGGGGGAGTGCGGGGCGCGCTGGAAGACCAGCGCGATCTCGGTGACCCGGCGGCCGAGGCGCTTGCCCGTCCGCAGGTAGAAGGGGACACCGGCCCAGCGGCGGTTGTCGACCTGGAGCTTGATGGCGGCGTAGGTGTCGGTCTTCGACTTGGGGTCGATGCCGTCTTCCTGGAGGTAGCCGACGGCCTTCTCGCCGCCCTGCCAGCCGGCCGCGTACTGGCCGCGCACCGTCTCCTTGCCGAGGTCGGCGGGGAGCTTGACGGCGCCCAGCACCTTGGTCTTCTCCGCGACCAGCGCGTCCGCGTCGAAGGAGGCGGGCTCCTCCATGGCGGTCAGCGCGAGCAGCTGGAGGAGGTGGTTCTGGATGACGTCGCGCGCCGCGCCGATGCCGTCGTAGTAGCCGGCCCGGCCGCCGATGCCGATGTCCTCGGCCATCGTGATCTGTACGTGGTCGACGTACGAGCGGTTCCAGAGCGGCTCGAACATCGTGTTGGCGAACCGCAGCGCCAGGATGTTCTGGACCGTCTCCTTGCCGAGGTAGTGGTCGATCCGGAAGACCTCGTGCGGCGGGAAGACCTCGTGGACGACCTTGTTGAGCTCCTGGGCGCTCTCCAGGTCGTGCCCGAAGGGCTTCTCGATGACCGCGCGTCGCCAGGAGTCCTCCTTCTGGTCGGCAAGACCGTGCTTCTTGAGCTGCTGGACGACCTTGGGGAAGAACTTGGGGGGCACGGACAGGTAGAAGGCGAAGTTGCCGCCGGTGCCCTGGGCCTTGTCCAGTTCCTGGATGGTGTCCTTGAGCGTCTCGAAGGCTTCGTCGTCGTCGAAGGTTCCCTGGACGAAGCGCATGCCCTGGATGAGCTGCTGCCAGACCTCCTCGCGGAAGGGGGTGCGCGCGTGCTGCTTGACCGCGTCGTGCACCACCTGGGCGAAGTCCTCGTCCTGCCACTCGCGGCGGGCGAACCCGATGAGCGAGAAGCCCGGCGGCAGCAGCCCCCGGTTGGCGAGGTCATAGACCGCGGGCATCAGCTTTTTACGTGACAAATCGCCCGTGACGCCGAAGATGACCAGGCCGGACGGCCCCGCGATACGCGGGAGCCGCCGGTCCTGGGCGTCACGCAGCGGATTGCTGCTGGACAAAGTGGGTCAGCCCTCCGACGGAGCGAGGCGCTTGAGCTCCGCCTCGGTGGACTTGAGCAGGTCGTTCCAGGACGCCTCGAACTTCTCGACGCCCTCGTCCTCCAGAAGCTGCACGACGTCGTCGTACGAGATCCCGAGCGCGCCGATCGCGTCGAGGTCGGCCTGCGCCTGCTCGTACGTGCCGCGCACGGTGTCACCGGTGATCACGCCGTGGTCGCCGGTGGCCACCAGGGTCGCCTCCGGCATGGTGTTGACGGTGCCGGGGGCGACCAGCTCGTCGACGTACAGGGTGTCCTTGTACGCCGGGTCCTTGACGCCGGTCGAGGCCCACAGCGGGCGCTGCTTGTTGGCCTGGGCCTTGTCCAGGGCCGCCCAGCGCTCGGAGGAGAAGACCTCCTCGTACGCCTGGTAGGCGAGACGGGCGTTGGCCAGCGCGGCCTTGCCCTTGAGCGCCTTGGCCTCGTCCGTGCCCAGCTTCTCCAGGCGCTTGTCGATCTCGGAGTCCACCCGGGACACGAAGAACGAGGCGACCGAGTGGATCTTGGAGAGGTCCAGGCCGGCGGCCTTGGCCTTCTCCAGGCCCGCGAGGTAGGCGTCCATGACCTCGCGGTAGCGCTCCAGCGAGAAGATCAGCGTGACGTTGACGCTGATGCCCTTGCCGATGACCTCGGTGATCGCCGGCAGGCCGGCCTTGGTCGCCGGGATCTTGATCAGGGTGTTGGGACGGTCGACCAGCCAGGCCAGCTGCTTGGCCTCGGCGATCGTCGGCGTGGTGTGGTGCGCGAGCCGCGGGTCGACCTCGATGGAGACCCGGCCGTCCTGGCCGTCGGTGGCGTCGAAGACCGGCCGCAGGATGTCGGCGGCGTCACGGACGTCCGCCGTCGTGATCATCCGGATGGCTTCCTCGACGGTGACCTTGCGCGCCGCCAGGTCGGTGACCTGCTGGTCGTAGCCGTGACCGTCCGAGATGGCCTTCTGGAAGATCGACGGGTTGGTGGTGACACCGACGACGTGCTGCTGGTCGATCAGCTCGGCGAGGTTGCCGGACGTGATGCGCTGGCGCGACAGGTCGTCCAGCCAGATCGCGACGCCTTCGTCGGAGAGGCGCTTGAGTGCGTCTGTCATGGGGATTGCATCTCCTACTAGTCGTATACGTGCGTCAGCGCGCGGTGGCTTCGAGCGATTCCCGGGCGGCGGCCGTGACCGCGTCGGCGGTGAAGCCGAACTCGCGGAAGAGGACCTTCGCATCGGCCGACGCACCGAAGTGCTCCAGGGACACGATGCGCCCGGCGTCGCCGACGAAGCGGTGCCAGGTCAGGCCGATGCCGGCTTCGACGGCGACACGGGCCTTGACGGACGGGGGAAGCACGCTGTCGCGGTAGTCCTTGTCCTGCGCGTCGAACCACTCGACGCAGGGCATCGACACGACGCGGGTGGGGACACCGGCGGCCTGGAGCTGCTCACGCGCCTCGACGGCGAGCTGCACCTCGGAACCGGTACCGATCAGCACGACCTCCGGTGTGCCGCCCTCGGCCTCGAACAGCACGTAGCCGCCCTTGGCCGCGTCCTCGTTCGCCTCGTACGTCGGAACGCCCTGACGGGTCAGCGCGAGGCCGTGCGGGGCGCCCACGCCGAACTCCTTCGTGTAGCGCTTGAGGATCTCGCGCCACGCGATGGCGGTCTCGTTGGCGTCGGCCGGGCGCACGACGTTGAGGCCCGGGATGGCGCGCAGCGAGGCCAGGTGCTCGACCGGCTGGTGGGTCGGGCCGTCCTCGCCCAGACCGATGGAGTCGTGCGTCCACACGTAGGTCACCGGCAGGTGCATCAGCGCGGACAGCCGGACGGCGTTGCGCATGTAGTCGGAGAACACCAGGAAGGTGCCGCCGTAGATGCGGGTGTTGCCGTGCAGCGCGATGCCGTTCATCTCCGCGGCCATGGAGTGCTCGCGGATGCCGTAGTGGATCGTGCGGCCGTACGGGTCGGCGCCGGGCAGCGGGTTGCCCTCGGGGAGGAACGACGACGTCTTGTCGATCGTCGTGTTGTTCGAGCCCGCGAGGTCGGCGGAGCCGCCCCACAGCTCGGGGATGACCCCGCCCAGCGCGGCTAGCACCTTGCCAGAAGCGGCGCGGGTGGCGACGGCCTTGCCGGTCTCGAACGCCGGGAGGTGGTCCTCCCAGCCGTCCGGCAGCTCGCCCGCGGCGATGCGGTCGAACGAGGCGGCGCGCTCGGGGTTGGCGGTCCGCCAGGCGGCGAACGACTTCTCCCACTCGGCCTTGGCCTCCCGGCCGCGGTCGAGCGCCTCACGGGTGTGCGCGAGCACCTCGGGGGAGACCTCGAAGCTCTGCTCGGGGTCGAAGCCCAGCACGCGCTTGGTGGCGGCGACCTCGTCGTCACCCAGCGCCGAGCCGTGCGCGGCCTCGGTGTTCTGGGCGGTCGGGGCCGGCCAGGCGATGATCGAGCGGGCCGCGATGAACGACGGGCGCTCGGTCTCGGCCTTGGCGGCCTCCAGGGCCCTGGCGAGGCCCGCCGGGTCCAGGTCGCCGTTGGGCAGCTGCTCGACGCGCTGGACGTGCCAGCCGTACGCCTCGTAGCGCTTGAGGGTGTCCTCGGAGACCGCGGTCTCGGTGTCGCCCTCGATCGAGATGTGGTTGTCGTCCCACAGCAGCACGAGGTTGCCGAGCTTCTGGTGACCCGCGAGCGACGACGCCTCGGCGGAGATGCCCTCCTGGAGGCAGCCGTCACCGGCGATGACCCAGATGGTGTGGTCGAACGGGGAGGTGCCCGCTGCGGCCTCGGGGTCGAACAGACCGCGCTCGTAGCGGGCGGCCATGGCCATGCCCACGGCGTTGGCGACACCCTGGCCGAGCGGCCCGGTGGTGGTCTCCACGCCGGTGGTGTGGCCGTACTCAGGGTGCCCGGGGGTCTTGGAGCCCCAGGTACGGAACGCCTTGAGGTCGTCCAGCTGGAGGCCGTAGCCGGCCAGGAAGAGCTGGATGTAGAGGGTCAGGCTGGAGTGGCCGGCGGAGAGCACGAACCGGTCGCGGCCGGTCCACTCCGCGTCGGCCGGGTCGTGGCGCATCAGCTTCTGGAAGAGAAGATAGGCGGCCGGAGCCAGGCTCATGGCCGTACCCGGATGGCCGTTACCGACCTTCTGCACGGAATCCATGGCCAGGACACGGACGGTATCCACGGCCCGCTGGTCCAGTTCGGTCCACTCGAAATCTGTGGTGGTCGGCTTGGTGCTCACCCTGAGTCAGGGCTCCTCTCCACATGTCGAATGCCGCGGACGGGTATGTCCGCCAGGCGGTGTCGAGCCTACCCCCGCTGGTGCGTGCGTCTTTTCGACTCCGAGTCGATGGCGTAACCCCGCGGGGACTCGTCGCTCCGGGCAACAGAAAAGGCAACTCCGGCATTCCCGGCCCGGCCGGACGCACCCACGTCACCAGACTGCCGGGCATGGTGTCCCTTCGCCTCTTGAACGGCGAGCGAACGGTGCGGGAAAGACCGGCCCGGGTGCGCGGCGCGGTAAGGCCAACACGACCCGACCCCCACGAAGATCGCGGTATGGCCAACGTCTAAAGTGGCGTGGTACGCGCAAGCTTCACGGCCGTCGGCCGGATGTGCTTGCTGGCCTTATCTCCGCGGCAGAAGCCGCAGATGTTACTTCCAGGGGTGTGCGTGACGGCCGTCGAATCCCGTCCTGCGGGGGCGCTCTCTCAGAGCCCCGGGAGTCCGAATCCCGGTCACCGGCCGTTCGGGGCCCGAGTCAAGGCATTCGTGACGCTCACGAAGCCGCGGGTCATCGAATTGCTGCTGATGACCACGGTGCCGGTGATGTTCCTGGCGGCCGGTGGAGTTCCGGACCTCTGGCTGGTGCTGACGACCTGCATCGGCGGTTATCTCTCCGCCGGCGGTGCCGCGGCCTACAACATGTGGTTCGACCGCGACATCGACGCGCTGATGGACCGTACGGCGCAGCGCCCGGTGGTCACCGGCATGGTCTCGCCGCGGGAGTGCCTGGTCTTCGCGACCGCGCTCGCGGTGGGTTCCACCGCCTGGTTCTGGTTCCTCGTCAACCCGCTGTCGGCGATGCTCTCGCTCGGGGCCCTGCTTTTCTACGTCGTCGTCTACACGATGATCCTCAAGCGGCGCACCACGCAGAACATCGTCTGGGGCGGCATCGCGGGCTGCATGCCGGTCTTCATCGGCTGGTCATCGGTGACCAATTCCGTCTCCTGGGCCTCGTTCGTCCTCTTCCTTGTCATCTTCTTCTGGACGCCGCCGCATTACTGGCCGCTGTCGATGAAGGTCAAGGACGACTACGCGCGGGTCGGCGTGCCGATGCTGCCGGCCGTCGCGGGCAACAAGGTCGTCGCGCGCCAGATCGTCGCCTACAGCTGGGTGATGGTCGCCGTCTCGCTGCTGCTCCAGCCGCTGGGCTACACCGGCTGGTTCTACACCGTCGTCGCCGTCCTCTGCGGTGCCTTCTGGCTCAAGGAGGCGCACGGGCTGCAGGCCCGCGCCAAGGCAGGCATCACGGGAGCCAAGCTCAAGGAGATGCGGCTGTTCCACTGGTCCATCACCTATGTGTCGCTGCTGTTCGTCGCGGTCGCGGTGGACCCCTTCCTCCGCTGAGCCCTGTCGCCGCTCCCCTCGTAGCCGCACGCACCACCTGATCCCGCTCCCTGACCCGGACGAGAGGCTCCGGCCCTCCCTCCGTCAGTGGGCGGGATCACCCGTACATACGGCCGTACCGGCGGGTAGCATCCCTTGTATGGCAGACACCAAGCAGGCGGAGGAGCAGCCGGCGGCCGAGGCGCGGGCCGGCGTGACGGACAAGCGGGCCGCCCGGCACACGGCCAGGCTCGCCAAGGAGATCCGGGCCTTCGCGGCCACGCACGGCGGCAGCGCCGAGGGCCAGCTCGCGCACATCGGCCGCGGTCGCGTCCGCGTCGCCCTCGTGGGGGCCAACGGCGAGTGGGGCAACCTCGTGGCCGATTCGCTCGCCTCGGCCAAGGACGCCGCCGCACAGGCGGGCCTCACACTCCAGGACGACTTCGACGGCGACCTCGCGGCCCGGGTGCGCACCGGCCGCTACGAGTGGTCCCGGATGGCGGGGATCCAGGTGGGCGGCCCGGCCAACGACTGAGGCCGGCGAGGCGCTCGTCCGTCTTCGGGTCCATCGGGTGCGGCGCCGCGTCACGCCCGGTGCTTCCGGGACGCAAGAAGACGCAAGAAGCGGAGGGACGGTGTCCCTCCGCTTCTTCGGTTCCGGTGCCGCCGGTTTCTACCGGCTGCCGGCCGGGGCGCCCGCGGGCTGTGCCGGCAGCGACTCGTGCTCCCCGTCGGGGGCGGGCCCGTCCGCCAGCGGACCGCGGTCCCGGAGCCCGAGCACCACCCGCAGGACGGCGATCCAGACCAGGGCCGAGCCCAGCATGTGCAGGCCGATGACGATCTCGGGCAGCCCCAGGAAGTACTGGATGTAGCCGATGGCGCCCTGGAAGAGGAGACAGCCGAACAGTTCCAGTACGGCGCGGCGGGAGGCGGCCGGTGCCTTGACGGCGCGCAGGGTGAACCAGAGGGCGACGGTCAGGCCGCAGACGATGTACACGAAGTCGACGTGCAGCTGGGTCACCTCCTGCCAGTTCAGCGGGATGCGGTGGACCTTCTTGGCGTCGCCCGCGTGCGGTCCGGTGCCGGTGACGACCGTCCCGATGAGGATCAGCACGCCGGTCGCGGCCAGCAGCAGCCAGGCCAGCTGGCGCACCGGCCGGACGACCACGTCGCGTGGCGCGTCGTCGCCTTCGCAGGCGCGTCGCCAGGTCACCACGGAGACCGTGAGCAGGCCGGCGGCCAGCAGGAAGTGCGCGCTGACGATGTAGGGGTTCAGGCCGGTCAGGACGGTGATGCCGCCGACGACGGCGTTGCCCATGACGCCCCAGAACTGGGCCCAGCCGAGCCGGGTCAGCGAACGGCGCCGCGGCGCACGGGCGCGGGCCGCGATGATGAACAGGCCGATGAACGCGCACAGCACGTACGTGAGCAGGCGGTTGGCGAATTCGATCTTCCCGTTGATGCCCATCGCCGCGGTCGGCGTGAGGCTGTCGGGGGTGCACCGCGGCCAGGTGGAGCAGCCGAGCCCTGACTGGCTCAGCCGCACGGCGCCACCGGCGACGACGATGACGACGGCCATCACGACGGTGGCGAGCGCGGCCCGTCGCACGAAGCGCGCGGACGGCTGCCAGTGGCGGGCGATCAGCTCAAGGGGGTTCAGCGTGTTCGGCACGGGAGACATCGTAGGCGGCCCTTTGTGCAAACTTTCACGAGGGGGGCGTATCGCGACGGAACGCCCGGGGCCGCCCGGCGGTACGGCCCCGTCACCGGGCCGCCCGGACTACTCCCAGCGGAAGAACCGGGCCGCCGCGCCCAGGCCGAGCACCGCCCACACGGCCAGGATGCTGAGGTCGGGCCAGGGGATGCCGGCGCCGTGCTGGAGGACGTCGCGCAGCCCGTCGGAGAGCGCCGAGATCGGCAGCAGTCCCAGGACCGACTGCGCCGCCTCCGGGAACTTCGCCAGCGGGACGATCACGCCGCCGCCCACCAGGAGCAGCAGGAAGACCAGGTTGGCGGCGGCCAGGGTGGCCTCCGCCTTCAGCGTCCCGGCCATCAGCAGGCCCAGACCGGAGAAGGCGGCGGTGCCCAGGATCAGCAGCAGCACCACGGCGGCCGGGTTGCCGTGCGGGGACCAGCCGAGCCCGAAGGCGACCGCGCACAGCAGCACGATCTGCAGCACCTCGGTGACCAGTACGGCGCAGGTCTTGGCCGTCATCAGACCCCAGCGCGGCAGCGGCGAGACGGCGAGCCGCTTGAGCACGCCGTAGCGCCGCTCGAAGCCGGTGGCGATGGCCTGGCCCGTGAAGGCGGTCGACATCACCGCGAGCGCGAGGATGCCGGGCGCCAGGAAGTCGACGGAGCTGCCGGCGCCGGTGTCGATGATGTCGACGGCGGAGAACAGCACCAGCAGCAGCGTCGGGATGATGACCGTCAGCAGCAGCTGCTCGCCATTGCGCAGCAGCATCCGGGTCTCCAGTGCCGCCTGCGCCCGGATCATCCGGGGCAGCGGGGCGGCACCGGGCCGCGGGGTGAACGTGCCGGTCGCGGTCATGCCCGCAGCTCCTTGCCGGTGAGTTCCAGGAAGACGTCTTCCAGGGTGTGGCGTTCGACGGCTATGGCGTCGGGGAGCACGCCGTTCTGCGCGCACCAGGAGGCGACGGTCGCGAGCAGTTGGGGGTCGATGGTGCCGTCGACGCGGTAGGTGCCGGACGCCGGCTCGGATGCGGCGCTGTCCGCGGGCAGGGCCTTGAGCAGCGAGGCGAGGTCGAGGCCCGGCCGTCCGGTGAAGCGCAGGGTGTTCTCCGCGCCGCCGCGGCACAGCGCCTCCGGGCTGCCCTGGGCGATGACCCGGCCGCCGTCGATGATCGCGACGTCGTCGGCCAGCTGCTCGGCCTCGTCCATGAAGTGGGTGGTCAGCACGACACCGACGCCGTCCGTGCGCAGATCGCGTACGAGGTCCCAGGTCGCGTGGCGGGCCTGCGGGTCGAGGCCCGCGGTCGGCTCGTCGAGGAAGACCAGTTCGGGGCGGCCGACGACGGCCATCGCCAGGGCGAGCCGCTGCTGCTGCCCGCCGGACAGCCGCCGGTAGGTGGTGCGTCCGCAGCTGCCCAGGCCCAGCCGGTCGATGAGGTGGTCCACGTCGAGGGGGTGGGCGTGCAGGGTGGCGGTGTGCCGGAGCATCTCGTCGGCGCGGGCGCCGGCGTAGATCCCTCCGGACTGCAGCATCACGCCGATCCGCGGGCGCAGCCGGGCGGCGTCGGCGACCGGGTCGAGGCCCAGGACGCGTACCGTCCCCGCGTCCGGGCGGCGGTAGCCCTCGCAGATCTCGATGGTGGTGGTCTTGCCGGCGCCGTTGGGGCCGAGTACGGCGGTCACCGTGCCGCGCTCGACGGTCAGGTCGAGCCCGTCGACCGCGGTCTTGACCGGCTTGGTCCCGTACCGCTTGACCAGGCCGGTGACCTCGACGGCAGGCGCACGGCCGGGGGACCGGGGGGCGTCCCCCGGGGAGGTGCTGGGCATGCCGGGCAGTCTACGGAGCGGGCGAGGGGTGGGGGAATCCGGGTTTGGGCCCGTGCGCAGGCCCGGGAGGGGCCCGGATGGCGGTGCGTCCCCCGGTGAGTTCCTGGCGGGTGCGCCAGAGGTGGGGTGCCGGTGTCCGATGCCCTGCCTTGCGGGCTTCCGGCGGCCTGGAGGAGGGCCGGATTAGGTGACCCTAAGTGATCGAGACCACCAGTCCGCGGTCCGGGCAAGGGTTGTATCGGCTTGACGAATTACGCAACAATGGCGTTGTGAAATACGCGAGCGAGGATCGGAAGGGGCCCGCGGTCGAAGAGACCGCCGGGCCGACTGCCGTCGCGCCCGAGCGGCCCGCCCAGGGTGCCGCCGGCGCGAGCTCCCCGCAGGACGAGCAGCAGGGCACCCGCAACAAGGTCGCCCGCTCCATCCTCGACCACGGCCCGTCCACCGCGGCCGAGCTGGCACTCCGCCTGGAACTGACGCAGGCGGCGGTGCGCAGGCACCTGGACGCGCTGGCCGCCGACGGCGTCGTCGAGCCCCGCGAGAAGCGGGTCTACGGAGCCCGTGGCCGCGGCCGGCCCGCCAAGGCGTTCGCGCTCACCGACTGCGGCAGGGACGCCTTCGACCAGTCCTACGACGAGCTGGCTTCCGACGCGCTGCGCTGGATCGCGCAGACCGCGGGCGGCGGCGAGCTGGGGGAGGCGGCGGTCGCCGCGTTCGCCCGTGCCCGCCTGGCCGCCCAGGCCGAGGGCTACCGCCGGGCGATGGAGTCCGCCGAGCCCGAGGCCCGCACCCGGGCCCTTGCCGAGGCATTGACCGCGGACGGGTACGCTGCTACGGCGCGCAGCGCGCCCAATTCCCAGCTCGGTGAACAGCTCTGCCAGCACCACTGCCCGGTCGCCCATGTCGCCGAGCAGTTCCCGCAGCTGTGCGAGGCGGAGACCGAGGTCTTCTCCCGTCTGCTGGGAACCCACGTACAGCGTCTCGCCACGATCGCCCACGGCGACGGGGTGTGCACGACCTTCATTCCGAAGGCCGACAAGAGCGCTCACAGCACCAAGACCACCACAGCATCTGCAAGCACGGCCGGGAGGAACCCCGCATGACGCTCCCCACGGAGACTGCTCACCCCGAGCTCGAGGGACTGGGTAAGTACGAATACGGCTGGGCCGACTCCGACGTGGCCGGCGCCTCCGCCAAGCGCGGGCTCTCCGAGGCCGTCGTCCGCGACATCTCGGCCAAGAAGAACGAGCCGGAGTGGATGCTCAAGCTCCGTCTCAAGGGCCTGAAGCTGTTCGACAAGAAGCCCATGCCGAACTGGGGCTCGGACCTGTCGGGCATCGACTTCGACAACATCAAGTACTTCGTCCGCTCCACCGAGCAGCAGGCCGCCTCCTGGGAGGACCTGCCCGAGGACATCAAGAACACCTACGACAAGCTCGGCATCCCGGAGGCGGAGAAGCAGCGCCTGGTCGCCGGTGTCGCCGCGCAGTACGAGTCCGAGGTCGTCTACCACCAGATCCGCGAGGACCTGGAGGAGCAGGGCGTCCTCTTCCTGGACACCGACACCGCGCTCAAGGAGCACCCGGAGCTGTTCCAGGAGTACTTCGGCACGGTCATCCCGGTCGGCGACAACAAGTTCGCGTCGCTGAACACCGCCGTGTGGTCGGGCGGCTCGTTCATCTACGTCCCCAAGGGCGTGCACGTCGACATCCCGCTCCAGGCCTACTTCCGGATCAACACCGAGAACATGGGCCAGTTCGAGCGGACGCTGATCATCGTCGACGAGGACGCCTACGTCCACTACGTCGAGGGCTGCACGGCGCCGATCTACAAGTCGGACTCGCTGCACTCCGCGGTCGTCGAGATCATCGTGAAGAAGGGCGGCCGGTGCCGCTACACGACGATCCAGAACTGGTCGAACAACGTCTACAACCTGGTCACCAAGCGCGCCGTCGCCTACGAGGGCGCGACGATGGAGTGGGTCGACGGCAACCTCGGCTCCAAGGTGACCATGAAGTACCCCGCGGTCTACCTCATGGGTGAGCACGCCAAGGGCGAGACCCTGTCCATCGCCTTCGCGGGCGAGGGCCAGCACCAGGACGCCGGATCCAAGATGGTCCACATGGCGCCGAACACCTCCTCCAACATCGTCTCCAAGTCGGTGGCGCGAGGCGGCGGCCGTACTTCCTACCGCGGTCTGGTCGAGATCGGCGAGGGCGCGGCGGGCTCCAAGTCCAACGTGCTGTGCGACGCCCTGCTGGTGGACACCATCTCCCGCTCGGACACCTACCCCTACGTCGACGTCCGCGAGGACGACGTCTCCATGGGGCACGAGGCGACCGTCTCCAAGGTCAGCGAGGACCAGCTCTTCTACCTGATGGCCCGTGGCCTGACGGAGTTCGAGGCCATGGCGATGATCGTGCGCGGCTTTGTCGAGCCGATCGCCCGTGAGCTGCCGATGGAGTACGCGCTGGAGCTCAACCGGCTGATCGAGCTGCAGATGGAAGGCGCGGTCGGCTGACGGCCACGGAAGACCCCTGACCGACGCGGCGGCCTTCCTCCGGGAAGGCCGAGTATCGCAACCAGAAAGCGAGCACGACGACAGCCATGGCTGAGGCTCAGAACATCCCGGCGGGTTCCACGACCACCGGTTCCATCGCGGTGGCCGCGGAGTCCACCGTTGCCACCCGGATGAGCGCGCCGCCGTCCTATGACGTGGCCGACTTCCCGGTGCCGCACGGCCGCGAGGAGGAGTGGCGCTTCACGCCCCTCGCGCGCCTGAAGGGCCTGCACGACGGCAGCGCCGTCGCGGGCGGCGCGGACCTGAGGATCAACATCACGGCGCCGGAGGGCGTCACCCACGAGCTGGTGGGCCGCGACGACCCGCGGGTCGGCAAGGCCGGCAAGCCCGTGGACCGTGTCGCCGCCCAGGCGTACAGCTCCTTCGAGAAGGCTTCGGTCATCTCGGTGCCCAAGGACGCCCAGCTCGACGAGCCGATCCGGATCGCCGTCCAGGGCGACGGCGGCACCGCCTTCGGCCACCAGGTCATCGAGGTGGGCGCGTTCGCCGAGGCGGTCGTCGTCATCGACCACACCGGCGACGCCGTGCTCGCCGCCAACGTCGACTTCCTCATCGGCGACGGCGCCAAGCTGACCGTCGTCTCCGTCCAGGACTGGGACGACACCGCGGTGCACGTCGGCCAGCACAACGCGCTGGTCGGCCGGGACGCCACCTTCAAGTCCGTGGTGGTCACCTTCGGCGGCGACCTCGTCCGGCTGCACCCGCGCATCACCTACGCGGGCCCCGGCGGCGAGGCCGAGCTGTACGGCCTTTACTTCACGGAGCAGGGCCAGCACCAGGAACACCGCCTCATGGTCGACCACGAGGCGCCGAACTGCCGCTCGCACGTCACGTACAAGGGCGCGCTCCAGGGCCAGGACGCGCACGCCGTCTGGATCGGCGACGTGCTGATCCAGGCAGCCGCGACCGGCACGGACACCTATGAGCTGAACCGCAACCTCGTCCTCACCGACGGCGCGCGGGTCGACTCGGTCCCCAACCTGGAGATCGAGACCGGCGAGATCGTCGGCGCGGGACACGCGTCGGCGACCGGCCGCTTCGACGACGAGCAGCTGTTCTACCTGATGGCCCGCGGCATCCCGGCCGACGAGGCCCGCCGGCTGGTCGTCCGCGGCTTCTTCGCCGAGCTGGTCCAGCAGATCGGCCTGCCGGACGTCGAGGAGCGCCTCATGAGCAAGATCGAGGCCGAGCTGGAAGCGTCCGCGGCATGAGTTACGTACGCGTGGCGGCCCTGAGCGAGCTGGCGGAGGACACCCCCAAGAGGGTGGAGATCGACGGCACGCCGGTCTCCCTCGTCCGCACCGAGGGCGAGGTGTTCGCGATCAACGACATCTGCTCGCACGCGAACGTCTCGCTGTCGGAGGGCGAGGTCGAGGACTGCTCGATCGAGTGCTGGCTGCACGGTTCGAGCTTCGACCTGCGCACCGGCAAGCCGTCCGGTCTCCCCGCGACCCGCCCCGTCCCCGTTTACCCCGTCAAGATCGAAGGAGAGGGCCCGGACGCATCCGTGCTCGTCTCCGTCACCCAGGAGTCCTGAGTTCCCCATGGCAACGCTTGAGATCCACGACCTGCACGTCTCCGTCGAGGCCGAGAACGGCCCGCGCGAGATCCTGAAGGGCGTCGACCTGACCGTGAAGCAGGGCGAGACGCACGCCATCATGGGCCCCAACGGCTCCGGCAAGTCGACCCTCGCCTACTCGCTGGCGGGTCACCCCAAGTACACGATCACCGGCGGCACCGTCACCCTCGACGGCGAGGACGTCCTGGAGATGTCCGTCGACGAGCGCGCCCGCGCCGGCGTCTTCCTGGCCATGCAGTACCCGGTCGAGGTCCCCGGCGTCTCCGTCTCCAACTTCCTGCGGACGTCGGCCACGGCGATCCGCGGCGAGGCCCCCAAGCTGCGGCTGTGGGTCAAGGAGGTCAAGGAGGCCATGGAGCGCCTGTCCATGGACCCCGCGTTCGCCGAGCGCAACGTCAACGAGGGCTTCTCCGGCGGTGAGAAGAAGCGCCACGAGATCCTTCAGCTGGAGCTGCTCAAGCCGAAGATCGCGATCCTCGACGAGACCGACTCCGGCCTGGACGTCGACGCCCTGCGCACCGTCTCCGAAGGCGTCAACCGCGTCCGCGAGACCGGTGAGGTCGGCACCCTGCTGATCACGCACTACACGCGCATCCTGCGCTACATCAAGCCCGACCACGTGCACGTGTTCGCCAACGGCCGCATCGCCGAGTCCGGTGGCGCCGAGCTGGCCGACAAGCTGGAGGCCGAGGGCTACGAGGAGTACACGAAGGGTGGCGCACACGCGTGACACAGATGCCCGGCCTCCTCGACACCGAGGCGATCCGTAAGGACTTCCCGATCCTGGCCCGCGAGGTCCATGAGGGGAAGCAGCTCGTCTACCTGGACAGCGCGGCGACGTCCCAGACGCCGAGCCAGGTCATCGACGTGCTCAGTGAGTACTACGAGCGCTACAACGCCAACGTCCACCGCGGCGTCCATGTGCTCGCCGAGGAGGCCACGGCTCTGTATGAAGGCGCCCGCGACAAGGTCGCCGCCTTCATCAACGCCCCGAGCCGCGACGAGGTGATCTTCACCAAGAACGCCTCGGAGTCGCTCAACCTCGTGGCGAACATGCTCGGTTGGGCCGATGAGCCCTACCGGGTCGACCGCGACACCGAGATCGTCATCACGGAGATGGAGCACCACTCCAACATCGTGCCGTGGCAGCTGCTCTCGCAGCGCACCGGCGCGAAGCTGAAGTGGTTCGGCCTCACCGACGACGGCCGTCTCGACCTGTCCGGCATCAACGA
Organism: Streptomyces sp. NPDC048644; assembly: GCF_043199105.1. NCBI lineage: Bacteria > Bacillati > Actinomycetota > Actinomycetes > Kitasatosporales > Streptomycetaceae > Streptomyces > Streptomyces sp. NPDC048644. The sequence continues at coordinate 100,291 of NZ_JBICVO010000001.1, read as the reverse complement.
GGTCATCACGGAGCGGACGAAGATCGTCTCGTTCACCCTGGTCTCGAACCTGATGGGCACGATCAACCCGGTCGAGGCGATCGTGCGCCGGGCGCAGGAGGTCGGCGCGCTCGTCCTCATCGACGCCTCGCAGGCCGCCCCGCACATGGTGCTGGACGTCCAGGCGCTCCAGGCCGACTTCGTGGCCTTCACCGGCCACAAGATGTGCGGCCCGACCGGCATCGGCGTGCTGTGGGGCCGCCAGGAACTGCTGGAGGACCTCCCGCCGTTCCTCGGCGGCGGCGAGATGATCGAGACCGTGTCGATGCACTCGTCGACCTACGCGCCCGCGCCGCACAAGTTCGAGGCGGGTACGCCCCCGATCGCTCAGGCCGTCGGCCTCGGCGCGGCCGTGGACTACCTCTCGGGCATCGGCATGGACCGGATCGCCGAGCACGAGCACGTGATCACCGAGTACGCCGTCAAGCGGCTGCTTGAGGTCCCGGACCTGCGCATCATCGGCCCGAGCACGGCCGAGGACCGCGGCGCGGCGATCTCCTTCACGCTCGGCGACATCCACCCGCACGACGTCGGCCAGGTGCTCGACGAGCAGGGCATCGCGGTCCGGGTCGGTCACCACTGCGCGCGGCCGGTCTGCCTGCGGTACGGAATTCCTGCGACCACGCGGGCGTCGTTCTATCTGTACTCCACCCCGGCCGAGGTCGACGCCCTGGTCGAGGGCCTGGAGTACGTCCGCAACTTCTTCGGTTAGACAACACAGCGGTTGATCACGCACAGCGGATGAGGACGAGGACTGACTGAGTCGTGAAGCTGGATTCGATGTACCAGGACGTCATCCTGGACCACTACAAGCACCCGCACGGGCGCGGTCTTCGGGACGGCGACGCCGAGGTGCACCACGTCAACCCCACCTGCGGGGACGAGATCACCCTGCGCGTGAAGTACGACGGCACGACCATTGACGATGTGTCCTACGAAGGGCAGGGCTGCTCCATCAGCCAGGCCAGCGCATCGGTGCTCAATGACCTGCTCGTCGGCAAGGAGCTCGGCGAGGCGCAGCGGATCCAGGAGACGTTCCTGGAGCTGATGCAGTCGAAGGGCAAGATCGAGCCGGACGACGCGATGGAAGAGGTGCTGGAGGACGCGGTGGCTTTCGCCGGCGTCTCGAAGTACCCGGCGCGCGTGAAGTGCGCGCTGCTCAGCTGGATGGCCTGGAAGGACGCCACGGCCAAGGCCCTCTCCGAGGAGGCGAAGACCGCATGACCGAAACACCCGAGAACACCCTGACCAAGCCGGCCTCGGAGGAAGAGGTCCGCGAGGCGCTGTACGACGTCGTCGACCCCGAGCTGGGCATCGACGTCGTCAACCTCGGCCTGATCTACGGCATTCACGTCGACGATTCCAACATCGCCACCATCGACATGACGCTGACGTCCGCGGCCTGCCCGCTGACCGATGTCATCGAGGACCAGGCGAAGTCCGCCACGGACGGCATCGTCAACGAGCTGAAGATCAACTGGGTCTGGATGCCCCCGTGGGGCCCGGACAAGATCACCGACGACGGCCGCGAGCAGCTGCGCGCCCTGGGGTTCAACGTCTGATTCCCGCGCCCGTCGCGCTCTTACGGCCCTGCCCGCCAGACCTCTGGCGGGCAGGGCCGTTTCTGCGCTCGGGCGGGATACAGGACCCGGACGGCTATGTACATCCGTACGCATCGTTGTGTACGCTCGTACGCATGGCCTATCTGACGCTGTCCGGCGCGATCCTCTGCGAGATACTCGCGACCACCGCGATGAAGTACAGCGACGGCTTCAGCAAGCTGTGGCCCTCGCTCGGTACCGCGGCCGGGTACCTCGTGGCCTTCGCGCTGCTCGCCCAGACCCTCAAGTCGATGAGCATCGGCACCGCCTACGCGATCTGGGCCGGCGCCGGCACCGCGCTGATCGCGGCGATCGGCATGGTGTTCCTGGGGGAGAGCACGAGCGCCCTGAAGATCCTCGGGGTGCTGCTGGTCATCGCCGGCGTCGTGGTGCTGAATCTGGGCGGTGCGCACTGATGGCGCGGCGCTACGACCCGGACCGGCGCCAGCGCCTGATCGACGCGGCGATCGGCGTGGTCGGCGAACGCGGCATCGCCGGACTCAGCCACCGCGCGGTGGCCGCCGCCGCGGACGTGCCGCTGGGCTCGACGACGTATCACTTCGCGACGCTCGACGAACTGCTGGTGGCGGCCCTGCAGCAGGTCAACCGCGGCTGGCTGGCCGACTTCGCGCGCTGGGCGGACGGCATCGACCCCGCGGTGCCGCTCGCCGACGAGGTGACCCGGCTCATCGAGGAGAGCCTGGCGGGCGACCGCTCCCGGGTGGAGCTGGAGTACGAGCTGTACCTGGCGGCGCTGCGGCACGAAGCGGTCCGGCCGATCGCCGCCGAGTGCCTGGAGGGCATGGTGCGGCTGCTCGCCCGGCGCATCGGCGACGTACCGACCGCGCGCGCCGTGGTGGCCTTCACCGACGGCCTGCTGCTCCAGCACCTGCTCACCGGGCTGCCCTTCGAACGCGCCACCGTGCGGGCCGGGTTGGCCGGTGTGCTGGGCGAGGAATGAAGGTACGGGCGGCCCGGTCGCTGAGACCGGTTCGCCTCGGCGGGCGCCCTCCGGTTAGGTTTTCGGCATGACCGATGCTGCTACCCCCCGTACCACCGGCGCCGTCGCCTCCGGGCTCGCCACCGTCACCCCCGACGGCACCGTTCTCGACACCTGGTTCCCGGCGCCCGAGCTGGCCGCCTCGCCCGGCCCGGCCGGCACCGAGCGCCTGACCGGCGAGCGCGCCGCCGAGCTGCTGGGCGCCGCGGCGCCGAAGGCCATCGGCCCTGACCCGGTCCGCGGTGTCGAGGTCGTGGCCGTCCGTACGGTCATCTCCTCGCTGGACGACAAGCCGCTGGACGCGCACGACGTCTACCTGCGGCTGCACCTGCTCAGCCACCGGCTGGTCAAGCCGCACGGGCAGAGCCTGGAGGGCCAGTTCGGGCTGCTGGCGAACGTCGCCTGGACCACGCTCGGCCCGGTGGCCGTCGACCAGGTGGAGACGGTGCGGCTGAACGCCCGCGCCGCGGGGCTGCCCCTCCAGGTCACCAGCGTCGACAAGTTCCCGCGGATGACCGACTACGTCGTGCCCACCGGCGTACGGATCGGGGACGCCGACCGGGTCCGCCTCGGCGCGCACCTCGCGGCCGGCACCACCGTCATGCACGAGGGCTTCGTCAACTTCAACGCCGGCACGCTGGGCACCTCCATGATCGAGGGCCGGATCAGCGCCGGTGTCGTCATCGGCGACGGCTCCGACGTCGGCGGCGGCGCCTCCACCATGGGCACCCTGTCCGGCGGCGGCAAGCAGATCATCTCGATCGGCGAGCGCTGCCTGCTCGGCGCGGAGTCCGGCATCGGCATCGCCCTCGGCAACGAGTGCATCGTCGAGGCCGGCCTGTACCTGACCGCCGGCACCCGCGTCACCCTGCCCGACGGCCAGATCGTCAAGGCGCTGGAACTGTCCGGCGCCGACCACATCCTCTTCCGCCGCAACTCCACCACAGGCGCCGTCGAGGCCCGGCCGAACAAGGCGGTGTGGGGCGGCCTCAACGAGGTGCTGCACAGCCACAACTGACCGCGCGGCGCGGGGCGGCACAGCCCCCGCCCGCACCGGGCGCCCCCGTACGGACCGGAGACGGACCGTACGGGGGCGCGCTGCGTCCGACGACCCTGCGCGCCGTCCGCGATGGCCGGAACGGGCCGGTGCCCACACGGTGCGGCGGGGCCACCATGGCGGGACGGTCTCCGACGGGCCGTACCGGGAGGCGCCATGCGGCTGGGCGGGGAGTTCACCGGCACGTCGGCGCGGCCGTGCCCACCGGAGCCGGGGCCCGAAGGACCGGCGCGCGGCTACAAGCTCGCCCACCCCCTGCTCTCCCGCGACGGCACCCGCACCGGCTTCACCGGCGTCTCGGTCGGCGGCGCGCTCCCGTACGGCGTCCTGGCCGACGCCCGCTGCGCGTACGGCCGCCGGCACCCCAGCCCCGCGCCGCGCTGCGACTGCGGATTCCACGCGCTGCACCGCCGCGCCGACGCACTGGCCCTGACCCGCGCGGCTGCCCACCGGCGTACCGCGCTGCTGGAGATCACGGCGCTCGGCGGGTGCATCCGGTACGAGCGGGGGATGCGGTACGCGCGCCAGCGGGTGCGGAGCCTGCACGTCGGGCCGTGCGGCTGCGGGCGGCCGCCCGAGGTGTTCGTCGACGCGGGCCCGGGGCGGGCCGGCTGCCGGGCGCTGGCCGGGGCCTGCGCCGGGTGCGCGGCGGGGCGGGACACGGTGCGCTTCGGCGATTTCGCGCGGCTCGCGGGCGGCCGGTTGCGGGTGGTCGCGGGACACGGCCAGGCGTCCGCCGCGGCCGGGTAAAACTGGCATGGGCGTGTCACGTGAGCCGCGCGCCACCGTAAGGTGATGCCATGCGTGATCTTGTAACGGGGATGCGGTACTTGGGCAGGGGCCAGCGCTGGGTCGCGGGACACGGCCGCTGGTGGGGCTTCGGGCTGATACCCGCGCTGATCGCCCTCGTGCTGTACGCCGCCGTGCTCACCGTGCTCGTCCTGTGGTCGGGCGACATCGCCGCCTGGGCCACGCCGTTCGCCGACGGCTGGAGCTCCCCGTGGCAGGGCCTGCTGCGCGGCCTGTTCGTGGCGCTGCTCGTCGCCGCCGGGCTGCTGCTGTCCGTGCTGACCTTCACCGCGGTCACGCTGCTGATCGGCGACCCGTTCTACGAGGCGCTGTCGGAGCAGGTCGAGGAGTCCGAGGGGCGCTGCCCCCGGAGCCCCGACCGGCCGCTGTGGCGGGAGATCTGGATCGCGCTGCGGGACAGCGTCCATGTGCTGCTGCGCGCCGCGCCGTTCGGGATCGTGCTGTTCGTCCTGGGCTTCGTACCGTTCATCGGGCAGACCGTGATCCCGGCGGTCGGCTTCTGCGTCTCCGGCTTCTTCCTCGCCGTCGAGCTGACGTCGGTGGCGATGCAGCGCCGCGACATCCCGGTGCGCGAGCGGCTGCGGCTGCTGCGCGGGCGCAAGGCGCTCGCCGTCGGCTTCGGCACCCCGATCGTGCTGCTGTTCCTCATCCCGTTCGTCGCGGTGGTCCTGATGCCGGGCGCGGTGGCCGGCGCGACGCTGCTGGTGCGGGATCTGGTGCCGGACGAGGAAGAGGCACCGGCCGACGGCACGGACGCGGGCGCCCCCGGCCCCCACGGGCAGCCGCAGGCGGGCGGCCCGCCGTACGCACCGGGCGCCGCCCGGCACCCGCAGGTACCGGCCGCACCCGGCGGCGGATTCGGGCCGCCGCCCCCGCGGTTCACGACGGAGGAAGGGCCGCGGCAGGCGCCGGGCCTGCCGCAGCCGCCGCACGGGCCGGGGCGGTCCGCAGGGCCAGGACCGGACGGCTGGTGAGCCGCGCCGGGAGCCCCTGACCGGCACCGGCCGCCTACCGCGCCGCTGCGTCCTTCACGTCCTTCCGCGGCTGCTCACGGCCGGATCCGCAGCACCTGCGGGTCGTGGTCGCTGGCCTGGTCCGCGTACTCGGCGTTGATGTGCACGATGTCGTAGTCGGTCCTGGTCAGGTGGCTGCTGGTGAGCATGTGGTCGAGCACCTGCGAATTGCCGTTGTAGACGTAGCCGTAGCGCTCGTCGCGCGGCAGCCCGTTCACGAGGTCGGTGAGCACCCCGTCGGCGGTGAGGGCCTTCAGGGCGGGCGAGAACTGGTAGTCGTTGAGGTCGCCCGCCACCACCACATCGGCCTTCGGGTCCTTGGCCAGCAGGTCCTTGACGAAACCGTTCACCAGGCGGGCCTGTGCGGTGCGCTGGGTCTCGGAGCTGCGCGCCGGTGGCTGGAAACGGCTGTCCAGTCCCTGGTCGCCGCCCTTGGAGTTGAAGTGGTCGGCGACCACGAACACCCGGCTGCCGGGGCGGTTCTTGACGGAGAACTGGCCGACCAGCGGCTTGCGGCTGTCCTTCCACGCCGGATCCTTGGGCGCGATCCGGCCTGGCGACGCGGAGAGCGCGGCCCTGCCGTGGTCGTCGACCGCTCGCACCGGGGTGGTGGCGTCGCCGCCCGGGATGTCGGTGAAGGACACCCGGCCGGGGTTGAAGAGGAAGGCGACCCGGATGTTGCCGCCCGGCTGCCCGCCGTCCTGGTCGTCGACCGGATCGATCTGCCGCGCCTCGTACGCCGGGCCGCCGGCCGCCTTGATCGCGTCGGTGAGCTTCTTGAGGGTGGCGCCGGCGGACACCACGCCGTCGTCGGTGGGACCGTTGTCGTCCTGGACCTCCTCCAGGGCCACCACGTCCGGCGCGGACAGGTGGTGCACCAGCGCCTGGGCGAGCCGGTCGAACTTGGCCTGCGGGGCGGCGGGGGAGAGGTTCTCGACGTTGTAGGTGGCCACCGCCAGCTCGTCGGCCTGCTGCTTGCGGGTGGTCTCGGGGGCCGGCCCGTGGTCGGTGACCTTGCCCATCGCGGTGGCCTGGAGCGTGTAGCCGCCGAAGCTGTCGTAGTCCAGCGGCCCCTCGGTGGTGCCGGTCAGCTCGTCGCCGACATCGGCCGCAGGGAACGGGTGCTGGTCGAGGGGGAGCAGCGAAGCCACCTTGACACGGCCGGAGTTGGGGTCCGCGTACGAGCTGTAGAGCGCGCCGCCGCGGGCGGTGCGGGCGTGCTGCGGCTCGGCGGTGACCCACAGCTCGTGGTGGCTGCTGGTCGGGCCGACGACGGGCGCGTCGGCCACCGCGACCCGCATGCCCTCCAGGGACTCGTAGCGGTCCAGGGCGTACGAACCGGGGCGCAGCGGCAGCGACTCGATGCTTTTGCCGCCGGCGTCGGGGGCGTAACGCTGCGGCACCGCGGCGGCGTCGAGGCGGAAGGCGGCCGGCAGCGGGGTACCGGACGCGATGACCTTCCACGTCGCCGCGGTGATCTCGGTGACGGACTGGAGCCCGGCGTCCTTGCCGCCCGGGTAGTACTCGCTGACCGTGCCGGCGAAGGTGACCGCGTCTCCGACGGCGACCTTCGGCGTCTCCTTTCCGGTGAAGACGAAGACCGCTTCGCTGGTCGCCGGGTCGTCGTCGGGACGCGGGTCCTGCACCCAGAAGCCGCGGGCCGAGCCGAACGACCTGACGGCGGTGACCGTGCCGGGGACGCCGCTGACCTGCCGGCCCGCCAGCGGCGAGATGCGGGTGCTGCCCTGGATGTCGTGGATCCGGGTGCCCGCGGCTGCGGCGGTCTGCGGGAGCGCGAGCAGCCCGGTGGCGAGCGCGGTGCAGGTCACCGCGGCGACGACGGCCGGCCTGCGGAAGGGGCGACGGGACGGCATGGAGAGCCTCCGATGGAGAGGGAACGGGGCGGACGGCGATGCGTACGGAGCGGGACCGGCGCTCTCTACGCGCGTCAATCTCTTGTGTGCGCAAGGGAGTTGTCAAGACATCCGAGGTGACCGGCGGGGGGCGGGCGGGCGAACCGTCCGGGATACGGAGAATTCCGTCTACGCTTGGGCGTCGCACGAGCCGTAGTCCGTTCGAGGAGCTGAGCACCAGATGTCCGCAGACCGCCCGACCCTGCCGCCGGTGCGGCTGCACTCCGAAGCGGAACTGGCCAGGGACGCGCTGAGCGCACCCCTGATGGCCCGCGCAGCCGCACTGGCCCGCTGGGCCGAGCCTGGCGTGCCCGTCGGCGTCGGCGGCGAGATCCTGGAGGAGTCCCTGGCGGCGGCCACCGCACACCTCGGCCTTGCCGCCGACGAGGACGGCCCCGGCCACACCGCCGAGGCGTGGCAGCTCGCCGTGGACACCGGCCTGGTGGACATCGAGGAGACCGACGACTCCGACGGCGGTACGGCCGACGGCTCGCCGGATGCCGGGCGCACCGACAGCGTCGCCGTCGGCATCGCGACCCCCAGCGAAGAGCTGGCCGACCTCACCTCCGGCAGCCCCCAGGACGTCCTCGACATCTGGCTCAGCGGCATGGAGACGGTGCTCGCCGACGCGGTCGCCCCCGACCTCTCCGACATCGCCGACCAGCTCGCCGATGGCGGCGAACTCGACCTCGACGCGATCGACTGGAACCCCGAGGAGGAGGCCGAGCTGCTCGACGGCATCCTCGGCAACCTCTACCTGCTCACCGCCCTGGGCGAAGGCCCCGACCAGGACGTCCCGCTGCCCGCCCTGGCCGCCTCGATGATCGTCCCTGACGACATGGAGGAGCCCACCGACGACGTGCTCGAAGAGGTCTCCGAGGCGATGATGCGCCTGGACGACCAGTTCCGGGTGCTGGAGCCGATCGGCCTGGTCGCGTACACGCCGGTCGACGAGGCGCTCATCGAGGAGATGGACGAGGACGGCGAGACGGTCAAGGCCGCCGAGCCGCTCGACGAGGAGGACGTCTCCCGCTACGGCCTGGTCCGTCTCACCCCGCTCGGCATCTACGCCGTCCGCGCCAGGATGCTGGACGCCGGCGTGGACGCCCCGGCACTCGGCGACCTCACCGACAAGGGCGCCGACGTCCTGCTGGACGCGCTGCCCGACTACCCCGAGGCAATCGCCCAGGCCGAGTCCGAGCAGTGGCTCGCCGCCCGCACCCCGGCGGACGCCGCACAGGACCTGCTCGCCGCCGCCCGCGGTGACGACGAGCGCGCCCCGCTGCGCAGGCTGGCCGCCCAGCAGACGCTGTCCCTGGTCTCGCCGGACGCCGAACCCGCGCTGCGGGACGTCCTGGACGACCGGCAGCTGGGCGGCCTCGCCCGGGTCTGGCTCGCCGAGCGCGCGCTGCCCGGCATCCCCGAGCCCTCCCAGGACATGATCTTCTGGCTGACCATCGACACCATCGCGGCACAGCTGGGCACCGCCGACGAGGACGCGGCCGAGCTGCGCGAACTGGTCCAGGGGCTGACCGGCCAGCACAGCGGGTTCTTCGACGCCGCCTGGCGGGTGGACCACCCGGCCACCGCCGACGTCCTGGAGGCGATGGGCCGGCTGCACCCCGACAAGAAGGCCGCCAAGGAGGCCCGCAAGGCCGCCTTCAAGGCGCGGTCCCGCGCCGGGAGCTGACTCCGGCGGGGGCCGGAACGGGCGAGACGGGCGGTGCGGGCACGGAGGGTGTCGGCGCCGCCCGTCGGCGTGTCCGGGTGCTTTCCGGCGCGGGGGCGGAGGCACCCGGGACACCACCTGACGAAGGGCAACCGCTTCCCGGCCGACGCGCCCCGTTCAACCGGCGTTCGCCGCCGCGCGGGACGGTGTGCGCGCAGGCACAGGGGAGTAGAAACCGGCCGTCCAGGAGATGACAATGCCGCTCATTCGGAGAGACTTCGCCGAGTGTTCCGCCGCCACCGGCACCTTCGGACGCACCCGTTGGGACACCGGCATCAGGCCGGCGGTCACCGGCCCGTGGCGGCGGCCGTGAGGAGGTAGTAGTCCAGCAGGCCGTCCCGGTACGCGGTCAGATACCGGCGCGGCCACTTGTCGCGGAGTTCGGGACGCTCGGCCATGTAGCGGTCGTAGCACTCCCAGACGCCGTCCCCGACGGACCGGATCCGCACGTGTGCGAGACCGGCGCCGGCGAGCGCCTGGGTCACCTCGTCGACGACGTGCGGTACGTCCAGGCCGTCGGCGAACGCGGGCAGCAGGCCGGGCAGTTCCTGTGCGGCCCCCGGGGTGCGGGCGAAGAACGTGGTCAGCGCCAGCCGGCCGTGCGGGCGCAGCACCCGCGCCGTCTCCTGCGCGAAGCCGGGCAGATTGCGGAAGTGCTGCACCGCCTCCACGGAGAAGACGCAGTCGACGGAGGCGTCCGGCAGCGGGATGCGCTGGGCGGCGCCGCGGACGAACTCCAGCCGGCCGGTGCCGGGACGCTCCGACAGGTCGGGGTGGGTGCGGCGGGCGCGGGCGATCTGGTCGGGGTGGGCGTCCAGGCCGGTGACCGAGGCGAAGCCGTACTCCTGGAGGGCCAGCGCGCTGCCGAGGCCACGGCCGCAGCCGACCTCCAGGGCGTCGCAGCCGTCGGTGCGCGCGAAGGTGTCGAGGACCAGCCGGTAGAGGTCCTGCTCACTGCGGATCCGGTCGGCCTCGGTCAGCGGGCCGTGGTGTCCGGCGTGCGGCATCCGGGCCCAGTAGCCGAAGTTGATGAAGCCGCCGGCGAAGGCGGCGACGGTGCTGAGGTCGAAGTCGCCGTAGACCTTGGTGACCCGGTCGGGGAGGTCGGGGCCTTCCGGGTGACCGGCGTCGTCCGGGGGCGGCTGCTGCGTCATCACACGCTCCTCGTGCAGGCCGTGACGTACGGGGCGGGGCGGGGTGCCGGCCGTGCGGCACGGTGGGCGGAATCCTGGGCGCGCGCGGGTGTTGAAGGGGAGGTGAGCTCGACGATACGGACGACACGATTCTCGGTCCTGGACCGGTCCCGCACCAGGCAGGGGCATCCGCAGGCGGACGCGCTGCGCGACACCGTGGCGCTGGCGCGGCACGCCGAACGGCTCGGCTACCACCGCTTCTGGGTGTCCGAGCACCACAGCGTGCCGGGGGTGGCCGGCTCCGCGCCCACCGTGCTCGCCGCCGCGGTCGCCGCGGCCACGTCCGTGATCAGGGTCGGCACCGGCGGCGTGATGCTGCCCAACCACCGGCCGCTGGTCGTCGCCGAGCAGTTCGGGGTGCTGGAATCGCTCTTCCCCGGCCGGATCGACATGGGCCTGGGCAGGTCCGTCGGGTTCACCGGCGGCATCCGCCGTGCCCTGGGCGCCGACAAGGACGCCGCCGAGGACTTCGGGGACCGGCTGGCCGAGCTGACCGGGTACTTCACCGGCACCCAGCGCAGCCACCCGCAGGTGCACGCCTGGCCCGCCGAAGGGCTGCGGGTGCCCGCGTTCGTGCTGGCCACCGGCGCGGGCGCGCAGTCGGCCGCCGAGGCGGGGCTCGCGCTGGTGATCGGGGACGTCCGGGGCAGGCAGCGCATGCGGGAGGCGATCGACGGCTATCGCGCGGCCTTCCGCCCCTCGGCGCTGTGGGACCGGCCGTACGTCGTCGTCTCGGGGACCGTCGCGGTGGCCGGCAGCGCCGCCGAGGCCCGTCGGCTGTTGCTCCCGGAGGCGTACGCCCTGGCCCACTCGCGTACCCACGGGGTCTTCCCTCCGCTGCGGCCCGCGGCGGAGGCCGAGGCGGCGGCGGGGGCCATGCCGGAGCGGGAGCGCGGCTTCTACGACGCGGCGCTGCGCGGGCAGCTGTACGGCACGGATGAGGAGGTCGCCGACGCGCTGGGCACCCTGATCGAGGAGACCGCGGCGGACGAGGTGCTGGTCACGACCAGCACCTATGAGCGGGCGCCGCTGCTGGAGTCCTACGAGCGTCTCGCCGGGGTGGCGGGTCTGGCGGGCGCGGGCGGTGGCCGGCGGGAGGCGGCGGACCGGCGCTGAGCGGCGCGGGCGGAGCGGCGCACGGGCGCGGGCCCCGGAAGGATCCGTGGGCCCCCGGAGGGCCCGCGGGCCTGCGGGGCCTTCCGGGGCGCTGCGGCGGGCTCAGAGCGCGGCGGCCCCGGGCTTGACCATGCCGCGGACCGTGCGCGCGTCGACGAACTCGCCCATGGCCGTCATCTCCCACTCGCCGGAGAACTGCCGGATGAGCTTGGCCATCATCACGCCGGTGCGCGGCTCGGCGCCGGTCAGGTCGAAGCGCACCAGTTCCTCGCCGGTCGTGGCGTCCGTGAGCCGGCAGTACGCCTTGGCGACGTCGGTGAACTTCTGGCCGGAGAAGGAGTTCACGGTGAAGACCAGGCCGGTGACCTCAGCGGGGATGCCGCCGAGGTGGACGGTGATCACTTCGTCGTCGCCGGAGCCGTCGCCGGTGAGGTTGTCGCCGGAGTGCTGGATCGCGCCGTTGAGCACCTGGAGCCGGCCGAAGAAGCAGTTGGCGACCTTCTTGCGGTCCGGTCCGTAGGCGATGACCGAGGCGTCCAGGTCGATGTCCTTGCCGCGGAAGGCGGGCTCCCAGCCCAGGCCCATCGCGACCGAACTGAGCAGCGGGGCGCCGTCCTTGACCAGGGAGACGGTCTGGTTCTTCTGGAGGCTGACCCGGCCCTTGTCGAGGTTGATCTTGCCGGCGCCGGGGGCAGGTGCGGGCGGCGCCGGAGGCGCGGCGGGCGGGGCCACGGGCGCGGCGGGCGGCGGGGCGAGCGGTGCCGGGGCACCGGTGGGCGGTCCCCACTGGCCGGCGGGCGGCGCCGCGGGGGCCTGCGGCGGACCGGCCGGCGGCTGCGGGGCGGGCGCGGCCTGCGGTTCGGGCTCCTCGACGCTGACGCCGAAGTCGGTGGCGATCCCGGCGAGTCCGTCGGCGTAGCCCTGGCCGACGGCGCGCACCTTCCACGCGCCGTTGCGGCGGTAGATCTCGACGACCACCAGCGCGGTCTCCGCCCCGAGCTGCGGCGGGGTGAAGGAGGCGAGCACGCTGCCGTCATCGGCGTTGCGGACGGTGCCGGTCGGTTCCGTACCGGCGAAGGTGGCGCCGGGCGCGTCCAGGCTCGCCGTGACGACGATCTTCTCGATGGTGTCGGGCACCGCCGCGGTGTCGACGGTGATGGTGTCGCCACCGCCCGCCGCCCCGGAGCTGTGGGTCACACCGGGGCCGCTGGGCTGGTTGTAGAAAACGAAGTCGTCGTCGGAGCGCACCTTGCCGTCGGCGGTGAGCAACAGGCCCGACACATCCAGCCGCGCGGGAGCGGTGACGTCCACCGCCACCCGCGCGGAGGTGAGCGGGAGGTTCGAGCCAGGAGTCATAGCGGTCATGCCAGCAGTAACGAACGACCGGCTTTTACGGTTCCATTACCCGTGGCCTCCCGTGCCGCCCGGCCGCCCGGGAGGGTCAGCGCCGGTCGCGGGAGTTGCCGAACAGCAGCCGGTAGGCGATCAGCAGGACGAGGGCGCCGGCGATGGCCGCGATCCAGGTCGAGAGGTCGAAGATGTCCTTCGGTATCGGGCGGTCCAGGATCTTGACGGACAGCCAGCCGCCGATGAAGGAGCCGACGATGCCGATCAGGGTGGTGCCGACGAGCCCGCCCGGGTCGCGTCCCGGGAGCAGGACCTTGGCGATCACGCCGGCGACCAGTCCCAGTACGAGCCAGCTGACGATACCCATGGTGCGTTTCCTCGTTCCTGCGCGGTGCCGCGCTGATGTGCCGCCGCGCCGTGCGCTGTTGCGATGCGCCGCCCGTATGGCGGCGCTGCCGGTGTGACGTGGTGTTTCGGATGTGGTGTTGTGCCCTGAAGGACGCGTGCCGAGGGCGGCGCGTTGCGTGCGGCGGCGGATCGGCCGCGGCGGATGGCGGGCCGGGGGCGCGGGCGGCCCCGCCGCGCGCCCCGGTCAGTGCGGCCAGAGGGGCGGGTCGGTGCAGAACGCCCCGCCGATATGGGCGTGTTCGGGGTTGTCCGGGTCGAGTGCGCCCTGGGCGGCGAGCAGGGCGGGCGCGTACGGTTCGGAGTCGTCCTGCGGCGCGTACCCGAGGGCGCGGGCGCTCGACAGGTCCCACCACAGCCGGGTGTTGGCCGACGAGGCGTAGGCGACGGTGTGGCCGACGTGCGGCGCGGTCAGGGCCGCGTGCAGCAGCCGCGCGCAGTCCGCGGGGCTCAGCCAGATCGACAGCATCCGTACGGTCGTCGGCTCGGGGAAGCAGGAGCCGATGCGCAGCGAGACGGTCTCGATGCCGTGCAGGTCCCAGTAGAGGGAGGCGAGGTCCTCGCCGAAGCCCTTGGACAGGCCGTAGAAGGTGTCGGGGCGGCGCGGGGTGTCCACGGGGATCGCGGCGGATCCGTCGGCGGGCCGCGGGGTGAACCCGACGGCGTGGTTCGACGAGGCGAAGACGACCCGGCGGACGCCTTCCTCGCGGGCCGCCTCGTAGAGGTGGTGGGTGCCCTCGATGTTGGACCGCAGGATCTTCTCGAAGGGCGCCTCCAGGGAGATGCCCGCGAGATGGATGATCGCGTCGACGCCGCGTACCGCCTCGCGCAGCGCGTCCGTGTCCGCGAGGTCGGCGGTGATCGCGTCCGGGGCGTCCGCGACCGGCCGCTGGTCGAACAGCCGCAGCCGGTAGCCGTACGGCGGCAGCAGCGCGCGCATCAGGGTGCCGAGTCCGCCGGCGGCGCCGGTGAGCAGGACGGTGCGGGGTGCGGTCATGGGCGGGCTCCTCGGGCTGAGCTGCAAGGCTGCATGCGCGGACAGCATTCAGATGTGTGGACACGGTAGGGACGCCGATCAGGGCAGGTCAAGACACCGGCCAGGGCGGCCAGTTCGGCTCGCGGCGCGGTGGTTTCGGGCCCTTGACCGGCGCGGGAAGGCTGCTCTAGCGTGACGGCGTTCAGAGATATGTACGTAGATCAGAGACGTGCACGACGGTGTGCGAGGAGAGACGCGTACGCGCCGCCACACGTACGAGTACGCCAGGGAGAGCCCGTGACCTCAGACCCGCCCCCGGCTACCGCTGGGACGTACCCCCGACTCGCCGCCCGACTCGACGGACTGCTGTTCTTCCCCGTGACCGCCTACGCGCCCGACGGCACGGTGGACCTGGACACCTTCCGCACCCATGTGCGGCGCGGCATCGACGCGGGTGCCGCCGCCGTCTTCGCCTGCTGCGGCACCGGCGAGTTCCACGCGCTCACCCCCGAGGAGTACGCGCGCTGCGTCGCCGCCGCCGCCGAAGAGGCCGCCGGGCAGGTGCCGGTGGTGGCGGGGACCGGCTACGGCACCGCGCTGGCCGTGCAGTTCGCCCGGCTCGCCCGCGACGCGGGCGCCGACGGGCTGCTCGCGATGCCGCCCTACCTCGTCGTCGCCGGAGCGGACGGCCTGCTGCGGCACTACCGCGAGGTGGCGGCGGCCACCGAGCTGCCGGTCATCGTCTACCAGCGCGACAACGCCGTCTTCGACCCGGCCACCGTCGTCGGACTGGCCAGGACGCCGGGCATCATCGGCCTCAAGGACGGCCTGGGCGACCTCGATCTGCTCCAGCGCATCATCAGCGCGGTCCGCACCGACGCCCCCGACGAGGACTTCCTCTACTTCAACGGCCTGCCCACCGCGGAGCTGACCGGGCCCGCCTACCGTGGTCTGGGCGTCCGCCTCTACTCGTCGGCCGTCTTCGCCTTCGCACCCGAGATCGCCCTCGCCTTCCACCGGGCGCTGACCACCGGCGACGAGGCCACCGTCATCCGGCTGACGGACGGCTTCTACCGGCCGCTCGTCGAACTGCGCAACCGCGGGCGCGGCTACGCCGTATCGCTGGTCAAGGCGGGGGTAAGGCTGCGCGGCCTGGACGTCGGCCACGTCAGGCCGCCGCTGGCCGAACCGGAACCGGCGCACCTCGACACGCTCCGCACCCTGATCGGGCACGGCCTCGGGCTGGTGGCGGGCGACGCCCCCGGGGCACCTGCCGGATGGGTCGGCCCCTGATGCGCACCGCCGCCTTCCTCTACCCCTGGGACGTGGTGGGCGACCCGGAGGCCGCGCAGCGCCTCGCCGGTCTCGGCATCCGGCAGGTCACCCTGGCATCGGCCTACCACTCCACCCGCGCGCTCACCCCCCGCCACCCGCGCCACCGCATCGTCACCGCCCGGCACTCCGCGGTCCTCTACCCGCCGGACCCGGCGCACTGGGCGGGCCGGGAGCTGCGCCCCCGCGTCCAGGACTGGATGCCGGGCCCCGACCCGTTCGGCGAGGCCGCGCGGGCGCTGGCCGGGGCCGGCCTGGAGGTGCACAGCTGGGTGGTCCTGGCCCACAACTCCCGCCTGGGCGCCGACCATCCGTCATCCGTCGTGCGCAACGCCTACGGCGACCCCTACCCCTGGGCGCCGTGCATCGCCCGCCCCGAGGTGCGCGACCATCTCGTCGCGCTCGCGGCGGAGGCGGCGGTGAGGCCCGGTGCCCGTGGCACCGAGCTGGAGTCCTGCGGCTGGTACGGCATGGCGCATCTGCACGCCCACGACAAGATCGGCGGGGTGCCGCTCTCCGGCGCCGCGCAGTACCTGATGTCGCTGTGCTTCTGCCCGGTCTGCCGCCGCGGCTATGCCGAACTCGGCCTGGAGGCACAGGAGTTGCGCGCGGCCGTCATCCGCGCATTGGAGCCGCTGTGGACCGGGGCCGCCGTCCCGTCGTCCGCGGACGGCAGGGCGGGTGAGTGGGCCGCGGTCGAGGCGCTGCTCGGCGCCGACCGCGCGGCGGTGGCACACACCTGGCGCGACGGGGTGGCCGACGGCCTCAGGCGCGCGGCGGTGGCGGCGGTCCGCGCGGCGGCCACCGGGGAGTTCCGGATCCTGCTGCACGCCGACCCGGCCGCGCACCGCTGCGGGCCCAACCCCGGCGTGGACCCGGCCGGGGTGTTCGGGTACGCGGACGGCGTGGTGGTGCCCTGCGGCGGCGGCGCGGCGGCGCGGGCGGACGCGCTCGCCCCGTTCGCCGCGGCGCCCGGCGCGGCGGGCGCCGCCGTCGCCGCCAACCTCACCGTGGTCTCCGGGATGGGCGGCAGCCCCGGCACGCTCGCCGCTGACGCCGCGCACGCCGCCTCGCTGGGCGCCACCGAACTGCGGCTCTACCACGCGGGTCTGGCGAGCGAAGCGGACCTGGCCGCCGTACGCACGGCGCTGGCCGGGCCCGCGCAGGCCCGGCGCTGAACACCGGACCGGGGCGGCTCCCGCGGGCCGCCCCGGCGTATGTGGCCCCCCTGCGCGGCGGTTACCCGCCGCCGGTCAGGTGCGCGAAGACGACGACGTTGCCGCGGTACGCGTGCCGCTGTCTGTCGAAGCCGCCGCCGCAGGTGATCAGGCGCAACTCGGCCCGCCGGGAGGGACCGTAGACCTTGGCGTCGGGGAAGTCGTCGCCCCGGTAGACCTCGACCGCGTCCACGCTGAACACCGCGGTCCTGCCGTCCGCACGCCGGACCTCGACGGTGCTGCGCTTCTTCAGCGACCCCAGGTCGTGGAAGGCGGCCGGGCCTTCCTCGGTGTCGACGTGACCGGCGATCAGGGCGGTGCCGCGGGCGCCGGGTGCGGTGCCGTCCCGGTACCAGCCGGCCAGGTTCCCCGGCCGCACGGGCGGCGCCTGGAGGGTGCCGTGCGCGTCCAGGCGCAGCGCGGTCAGGGGCGCGTCGATGCCGGCGGCCGGCACCGTGACGCGGAGCGGCCGTGCCGCGGGAAGCGGCGCCGCGGCGTCCCCCGCCCAGGTCCCCGCGCCGCGTGGGGCGACCGCCTGGGCGCCGAACGCCTGGGCGGTGGAAGGCTGGGGCGGCGCGGTGGCCTGCGCGCCGGTGGCGATGAGCCAGATCCCGGCACCCAGGGACGCCACCGTCAGTACGGATATGCCGGTCGTCCCGCCGCTCACACGGCTCCTGATCCCCATCGCGATTCCCTGCCTCCAAGAGGGCGTATCCGAACGGTGTTCCGGCCGGTGTCAGGCCCGCTCGCCGGTACGTCGGCGGCGCAGCATCCAGATGCCGCCCGCCCCCGCGACCAGCAACGCGCCCACCCCCGCGGCGATCTCGGCGGAGCCGGAGCCGTCGCCGGTGCTGCCGGTCCCGGCGTGCACCATGCCCCGGGGCGGTCCCGTGGGGGCGTGCGGGGCCGATGCGGCGGGCCCGTACCGCTCACCGCCGGGCCCGCCACCTGCCGCCGCGCCGGAGCGGGCACCCGCCGCGGCTTTGGTGCCCGCGGCGACCTTCACCGCCCCGGTGAGCTGAGTGCCGTCGGGGCAGCTGCCGCTGATGCCGTAATTGCCGGACGCCAGGCCCCGCTTGACGGGGAGGGTGCCGACCAGCCGGCCGCCGTCCGCCCCGGGGATCAGGGTGAGGGTGCCGGCGCCCAGCGAACCGGCGTCCACCCGCGCCGGGCCGCCGCCCTGGCAGTCCGACGTGGACAGCGTCGCGGTGTGCCCGGGAACGGCGGGACGGGGCGCGGCGTCGACCACACCGAAGTCGTCGGCGTGCGCCGGCACGGGGGCGAGCCCCAGAACGGCGACGGCCAGCGCGGACCCGAGGTGCAGTCGAGTGGAGCGCATGCGAGGAACCTCCGCGAAGCGCGGTCGCGGCACGTCGGTGCGCCGCCGGAACGTCGGGGTTCCGCGCCTTCTGCCTCCGAGATAAGCGGTCCGGCGCGCCCGGAGCCTGCTGACGCCGGGTCAGAACTCGCCCGCCCGGGGGGCGTGTCGTCCGAGCCGTCCAGCAAAGTGCCAGGTCAGCGCGGGGATGTGGAAGGCGTCGGGCGACACGGTGACGTAGCGGTGATCGGGTGATCGCTCTGCGCGCTCGTGTGTGGTATCGGCGGCGCCCCGACGTCGCGCGACCGCGGACGGGCCGCCCGCCCGCTCACAGCCGCCGGGTCGCCAGGGTCAGCCGGTCGCGGGCGTCGAACAGGGTGTCCTTGATCATCTGCTCGTGGGCCGGGGTCAGCCGCGCCACCGGCACCGAGCAGCTGATGGCGTCCCGCGCCGGTGTGCGGTACGGAATGGCCACGCCGAAGCAGCGCAGCCCCAGCGTGTTCTCCTCGCGGTCCACCGCGTAGCCCTGCTCGCGCACCGTGTGCAGCTCCTCGATCAGCTGCTCGCGGTCGGTGAGGGTGTGCTCGGTCAGCGCCGCGAGCGTCGGCGGCAGCATCGACCTGACCTGGTCGTCGGTGTACGTGGCGAGCAGCGCCTTGCCCAGCGAGGTCGAGTGCGCGGGCAGTCGGCGGCCGACCCGGGTGAACGGCCGCAGGTAGTGCTGGGACTGACGGGTCGCCAGGTACACGACGTTCACGCCGTCCAGGCGCGCGAGGTGGATGGTCTCGGTGGTGTCGTCCGAGAGCCGGTCCAGGGTCGGCCGGGCCGCGGCCACCACTTCGTCGCCGTCGATGTACGACGTGCCGACCAGCAGGGCGCGGACGCCGATGCCGTACCGGGTGCCGGTGCCGTCCGTCTCGACCCAGCCCAGCTCGACGAGGGTGCGCAGCAGCATGTACAGGCTGGACTTGGGGTAGCCGACGGCTTCCTGGACGGAGGCAAGGCTGTGCATGCCGGGGCGGCCGGCGAAGTACTCCAGCAGCTCCACCGTCCGTACCGCGGACTTGACCTGCGATCCACCGGTATCGGCAGCTGACATCGCCTTGACCCCTCTGTTCGGACCGCCATAGAGTCCCAAGTATTCAGTATCCGGGACGCTGTTCAGCATATAGAACGGGATCCTGGGTGCGGCAAGCGTTCGCCCGGGAGGAATGCACGGTGGCAGCAGCGGCAGCAGCACCAGTCTGGAGTGTCGACCCCCGTACCGGGAAGCGTCGCGAGCAGGTTGCGGTGGAGGCCACAGCGGCCGAGGTGGACACCGCGGTAGGGGCCGCGCACGCCGCCCGCCCCGCCCTCGCCGACCGGGCCGTCCGCGCCGCCCTGCTGCGCCGCGCCGCCGACCTGCTGGACGCGGCGGGGGAGCGGGTCATCGAAGCCGCCGACGCCGAGACCGCGCTCGGCCCCGGCCGGCTCACCGGCGAACTGGCCCGCACCACCTACCAGTTGCGGTCCTTCGCGGACAGCGTCGACGAGGGCGCCTTCCTCGACGTCCGCATCGACCACGCCGACCCCGCCCTCACCCCGCCCCGCCCCGACCTGCGCCGCTACAAGATCCCGCTGGGCACCGTCGCGGTCTACGCCGCCAGCAACTTCCCGCTCGCCTTCTCCGTGCCGGGCGGCGACACCGCCAGCGCCCTGGCGGCCGGCTGCCCCGTCGTCATCAAGGCACACCCCGACCACCCGGCCACCTCCGAACTCTGCGCCGCGCTGCTGCGCAGGGCAGCCGCCGACGTGGGGCTCCCGGACGGCGTGATCGGCCTGGTCCACGGCTTCCAGGCGGGCCTCGACCTGGTCCGCCACCCGCAGGTGTGCGCCGCCGGATTCACCGGCTCGGTACGCGGCGGCCGTGCCCTCCACGACGCCGCAGCCGCCCGCCCGCACCCCATCCCCTTCCACGGCGAACTGGGCAGCCTCAACCCCGTCGTCGTCACGGAGTCCGCCGCGGCGGAACGCGCCGAGGCGATCGGCGCCGGGCTCGCCGGGGCGATGACCCTCGGCACCGGCCAGTTCTGCGTCAAGCCCGGCCTGGTGCTGGCCCCTGAAGGCGAGGCGGGCGACCGGCTCCTGACGGCACTGACCGCCGCGGTCAGCGACACCGAGGCCGGGGTGCTGCTCGACCACCGGATGCGCGACGCCTTCCTCGACGGCGTCCGCACCCGCGCCGCGCTCCCCGGCGTGCAGGCCCCGGTGACACCAGGAGCGGGCGGCGAACACACCGTCAGCGCCGGATTCCTCACCCTCCCCGCCGCGGCGCTCGCCGAAGACGGCACCCACGACCTCCTCCTGGAGGAGTGCTTCGGGCCCGTCACCGTCCTCGCCCGCTACACCGACGAGGCCGAGGTCGCCGCCGTACTCGCCAGGCTCCCCGGCAACCTCACGGCGACCCTCCAGCTCGGCGCCGACGAGAGCGCGGGCCGGGACGGCGCGGGCCGCGGCGCCCGGCTGCTGGCCGACGCCACCGCGCTGGCCGGACGGGTGGTGGTCAACGGCTGGCCCACCGGCGTCGCCGTCGCCCCCGCCCAGCACCACGGCGGCCCCTACCCGGCCACCACCTCCACCGCCACCTCGGTCGGCACCACCGCCGCCGAACGCTGGCTGCGCCCGGTCGCCTACCAGGACACCCCGCCCGCACTGCTCCCGCCGGAACTGCGCGAGGACAACCCGCTCGGCCTGCCCCGCCGGGTCGACGGCCGCGCCGAGCACGCGTAGGGCACGTGCTGACGGTTCGTGGGGCCGCCCCCGCCGACCTGGAGCAGATCGCCGCCCTGCACGCCAGGGCCCGCGCCGCCCACGACCGGCTGCGGTTCCCCGGCGTGCCCTTCGACGAACCGGCCGAGCGGGCCAGGACCCGCGCCTCCTGGAACCGCGCCCTGACGGACGGCGACGCGCGGGCGCTGTGCGCCGAGCGGCACGGCCGGGTGCTCGGCGCCGCCTGGTATGCCACGGGCACCGCCCCCGGCACCGTCACCCTCCACCAGCTCCAGGTCGACCCCGCCCACTGGGGCACCGGCATAGGCGGCGCCCTGCACACCGCCTGCCACCGCGCCTGGCACACCGCGGGCTGCGCCGTCGCCTCTCTGGACGTGGTCTGGCACAACCACCGCGCCCGCACCTTCTACGCGGCACTCGGCTGGCGCCCCGACCCGGCCCGCAGGCCGGCCCCCGACGCCACCCACCTCACCCTGACCCTGCCGGTGACCCCGCCCGCCGATGAGACGCCGCACCCGCCGGACACCCCGGGGAATACCCCGCCGCCCGCCCGGGTTGTCCCGTGACCATCCCCCGTACGAGGAAAGTCACCCCATGCGCGTCGAAATCTGGTCCGACATCGCCTGCCCCTGGTGCTACATAGGCAAGGCCCGCTTCGCGTCCGGTCTGGCCGGCTTCGCGCACCGCGACGACGTCGAGGTCGTGCACCGCTCCTTCGAGCTGGACCCGAACGCCCCGGCGTCCTCCGGCGTCCCCGTCCTCGACATGCTCGCCACCAAGTACGGCGTGAGCCGCGAGCAGGCCGAGGCGATGGAGGCCAGGGTGGCCGAAGCGGCGGCGGGCGAGGGCCTCGGCTACCGCTCGGACCGGCTGCACGGCAACACCTTCGACCTGCACCGCCTGCTGCACCTCGCCAAGGAACACGGCGTCCAGGACGCTCTCATCGGCGCGCTCTACCACGCCAATTTCGCGGAGGCCCGCCCGCTCGACGACTCGGAGGTCCTCACCGCGCTCGCCACCGCGGCCGGAGTGCCGGCCGAGGAGAGCGCCCGGGTGCTGGCCGACCCGACGGCCTACGCGGACGCGGTGCGCGCCGACGAGCGCGAGGCGTCCGAACTGGGCGCGTCCGGCGTCCCGTTCTTCGTCATCGACCGCCGCTACGGCATCTCGGGCGGCCAGCCGGCCGAGGTCTTCCGGCAGGCCCTGGAGCGGGCCCACGCGGAGCGCCCCGTGCAGATCCTGCCGGACGCGTCGGCGGATGTCTGCGGCGACGACGGGTGCGCCGTCCCCGGGAAGTGAGCCGATACCGGCCCGCCGAACCCCTTGTGACCTGCGGGAACAAGGAAACGCGCGGGCCGGTGGCCGCCACCTGCCGTGGACGTGCGGCGGCCCGTCCCGCAGAGTGGGTCCATGCAGCGACACGAGTCACTCGGCGGGGCCGAGTTCGCGCCCGAGATCTGCTACCTCAACTCCGCGTCCAGCGGCCTGCTTCCGCTGCGCGCCGTCAGCGCCGTGCGCGCGGCACTCGACGAGTCCCTCTCGCACGGCAGCATGGGCCGCGACTACTTCGGCTCGTCGGCCGAAGCCAGGGCGGCCTTCGCCCGGCTGCTGGGGGTACCTGCCGACCGGGTGGCGATCGGCAGCTCGGTGGCGGTGCAGTCCGCCTTCCTCGCCTCCACCCTCCCGCCCGGCTCCGAAGTCCTGGCCCCCGAAGGGGACTTCAGCTCCCTGGTCAACCCGTTCGCCGCCCGCCCCGGCATCACGCTCCGCACCGTGCCCCTGGGTGACCTGGCCGACGCGGTCCGCCCCGGCACGGCGCTGGTCGCCTTCAGCGCCGTGCAGTCACGCGACGGCAGGATCGCCGACATGGACGCCGTACGGGACGCCGCGCGGGCGGCCGGCGCGCGCACCTACCTCGACATCACCCAGGCCGCGGGGTGGCTGCCGTTGCGCGCCGCCGACTTCGACTACGTCGCCTGCGGCGGGTACAAGTGGCTGCTGTGCCCGCGCGGCACGGCCTTCATGGTCTTCGGCGGCGAGCGCGCGGCGTGGCCCGACGCGCTGCACGCGGGCTGGGCCGCGGGCGAGGACCCGGGCGAGTCCTGCTACGGACCGGTCACCGAACTCCCCGCCACCGCACGGCGTTTCGACGAGGCGCACGCCAACTACGCCTACACGGGCGCCGCGCAGTCACTCGGCCTGCTCGGCGAGATCGGGGTACCGGCGGTGCACGCGCACAACACCGCCCTGGCCGCCCGGTACCGCGAAGGGCTGCTCGCCCGCGGCATCACCCCCTGCCCCGCCCCCGGCTCGGCGATCGTCTGCGCCCCCGGCATCGCCGGCGCCGCGGACCGCCTGGCCGACGCGGGCGTCCGCGTCTCCGTGCGCGACGGACTGCTGCGCGCCGCCTTCCACCTCTACAACTCCGACGACGACGTGGACCTGCTGCTCGACCTGCTCGGCGGCGGCTGAGCCCAGGACCCGCGCGGCCCGGACCGCCGCCGCCCGGGGCTCACACCTCCCCGCGCACCGTCCTGATCAGCCGGTCGAGCACCGCGCCCTCGCTCACCCGCAGGCCGTCGTGCTCCCACTCGTTGGTCACCCACACCCGCAGGCCACGGATCCGTTCGGCGGTCCGCAGCGACTGCGCGGTGTCGACGTACATGTCGTCGAAGTAGACCGCGGCGGCGGCCGGCACCTCATTGGCGGCCAGCCGCCCCGCGTCGTACAGGTCCGGCCAGTCCGTCCGCTCCGCGAGCGCCTGCGCGGTCTCCTTCAGCGGACGCAGCGCCGGGTCGGTGTCGAACATCCACGGGTACATCATCTCGCCGGTGAAATACAGCGGCCCGGTGCCGTCGAGCGCCGTGCGCACGGCGAACTCCGGGTGCTCGGTGAGCCCGTCACGCACCCGCTGCGCCGCCCACCCGGTCGGCCCCCGATCCACCGAACGCTGTCCGTAGATCGCCTCGTGCAGCACGGTGAACAACGGCGTCGCGGCGTACGACAGATGACCCTGCACGGCCTCCAGGAACGCGTCGCCCAGCTCCCGCCCGGCCGTGCCCTGCACCCAGGCGTCGGCGACGAGATGGTGCAGGACGTGCGACCCGTTGCCGCTGCCCAGCATCAGGCCGAGCGCCTGGAACGCCTCGGGGGTCAGCGTCCCGCCGCCCGGCAGCCGCACCTCGTGTGCGCACAGGTGCTCCGCGATCGCGCGCACCGCGGCCACGTCCTGCGGATAGCGCGCGTAGTGCGCGGCGTTCTTGCGGGCGACCCGCGGATAGGCCGCGCGGTAGACGTCGTCGGCGCTCGCGTCGATCCCCGGCAGCCCGCCGGTCACATACGCCTCGCGCAACCCCTCGGGCGCCCGCGAGAGATACGCGACGGTGCAGAAGCCGCCGAAGCTCTGCCCCAGCACGCTCCAGGGGGTGCCGTCACCGGCCAGTCGCCCGCGGAAGTGTTCGGCGTCCCGCACGATCGCGTCGGCACGGAAGTGCGCCAGGTAGGCGGCCTGGGCGTCGGGACCGCCGCGCAGCGGGAGTGTCTGCCGGTTGGCGGGCGCCGAGCGGCCGGTACCGCGCTGGTCGAGCAGCAGCACGCGGTAGTCGTCCAGCGCTCTGGCCAGCCAGGATTCCCGGCCCAGCGGGCGCGGCGCGGGGCAGCCTGGACCGCCCTGGAGATACACGAGCCAGGGCAGTTCCTCCCGCTCCCGGCCGGCGGCCACCACCTCGCGCCCGTAGACCGCGATCCGTTCGCCGTCCGGGGCGTCGTGGTCCAGCGGCACCTCCTGGACGTGGTCCCTCAGCACGATCCCCGGCAACCGGTCGGCACCCATCAGCACTTCCTCACCTCTCGTCGTCGCACACGGCGAGGCCGCCGCACGGATTTCTCCGCGCGGCGGCCTCGCCACCCGCATGTGCCGGCCGGGCCGGCGCCGGGAAACTATCTCACCGGTGTGAACTCACGGGCACCGATGAACTCGGGACGCCTCACCGGCGCCGCGAACGGCTCCACCGCGGTGTTCTCCACGCTGTTGAAGACGATGAAGACGTTGCTGCGGGGATACGGCGTGATGTTGTCACCGCTGCCGTGCATCGCGTTGCAGTCGAACCAGGTCGCCGAGCCGGCCGCTCCGGTGAACAGCCGGATGCCGTGCTTGTCGGCCATCTTCGTCAGGACCTCGTCCGACGGGATGCCCGCGTCCTGCATCTGGAGCGACCGCTTGTAGTTGTCCTTCGGCGTCTCGCCCTCGCACCCCACGAAGTGCCGGTGCGAGCCAGGCATGATCATCAAGCCGCCGTTGGTGTCGTAGTTCTCGGTGAGTGCGATCGAGACCGAGACCGTGCGCATGTTCGCCAGACCGTCCTCGGCGTGCCAGGTCTCGAAATCGGAGTGCCAGTAGAAGCCGGAGGCACCGAAGCCGGGCTTCACGTTGATCCGCGACTGGTGGACGTAGACGTCCGAGCCGAGGAGCTGACGTGCCCTGCCGACCACGCGCGGATCGGAGACGAGGCGGGCGAACACCTCGCTGATCTTGTGCACCTCGAACACCGACCGGACGCTCTGCGACTTCGACTCGATGATGGAGCGCGGATCCGCGCGCACCGTCGGGTCGTGGACGAGCCGGTCCAGTTCGGTGCGGTACACCGCGACTTCTTCCGCGGTGAGCAGTTCCCCGATGGCGAAGAAGCCATCGCGTTCGAAGTCGCTCAGCTCGGACGGCTGGAAGGGCCCTGCCGTGCCGGGCTGCGACCACACCACCGGATCCTTCCGCGGAGTGATCACTTCGGTGGATCCACGGGTCGGGTACAGGTCGGCGGTGCGCTCGGGTGCGGTGGTCATGGTGTTGCCTTCCTCTCCTCTCGTACGTGCTCTTGTCCTACGCGCGTATGCGTGCCTTCCTCCACTGCCGGACGGGGCAGACGGGCGGCGTCCAGGGCCTGTCGGCTACCGGACCGCTTCCGGTTCGGGCTCGGTGAGCAGCGGGTAGACGCCGTTCTCGTCGTGGTCCTCACGGCCGGTGACCGGCGGGTTGAAGACGCAGACGCAGCGGAAGTCCTTCTTGATCCGCATGGTGTGCTTCTCGTGGCCGTCGAGCAGGTACATCGTGCCGGGCGTGATGACGTGCTTCTCGCCGGTCTCGTCGTTGGTGAGCTCGGCCTCGCCCTCCACGCAGAGCACGGCTTCGATGTGATTCGCGTACCACATCGAGGTCTCGGTCCCCGCGTACAGGGTGGTCTCGTGGAGCGAGAAGCCCACGCGCTCCTTGGCGAGCACGATGCGCTTGCTCTCCCACGTGCCGGATGCGGCCTTGACGTGGCGGTCGGTGCCCTCGATGTCCTTGAAGGATCGGACGATCACGGTGAGTCGGTGCCTTTCTGTGAAACGGATACGGAGCGGTGGTGCCTCGGGACTGCTCAGGCGCAGTCGCGGACGGCGCGGGCGAGGATCCGCAGACCCTCGTCCAGCTCCTCGGGGGTGGTCGTCAGTGCCGGCAGCAGCTTGATGACCTCGCTCTCCGGACCTGAGGTCTCGATCAGCAGACCCAGGTCGAAGGCGCGCTTGGCGATCTTGTTGGCGAGCGGCTTGTCGGTGCACTCCAGGCCCCACACCAGACCGCGCCCGCGGTACTCGGCGATGGCTTCGGGGTGCTCCTCGACGATGGCCTTCAGGTGTGCTTCGACGATCTCACCGCGGGCGAGAGTCTGCTTCTCCATCTGGCCGTCGGCCCAGTAGGTGTCCAGCGTCGCGGCGGCGGTGACGAACGCCGGGTTGTTGCCGCGGAAGGTGCCGTTGTGCTCGCCCGGCTCCCAGACGTCCAGCTCGGGCTTGAACAGGGTCAGCGCGAGCGGCAGGCCATAGCCGCTGATGGACTTCGAGACGGTGACGATGTCCGGCGTGATGCCCGCCTCCTCGAAGGAGAAGAAGGCACCGGTACGGCCGCAGCCCATCTGGATGTCGTCGACGATCAGCAGCATGTCGCGGCGCTCGCAGAGATCGGCGAGCGCACGCAGCCATTCGGGTCGTGCGACGTTGATGCCGCCCTCGCCCTGGACCGTTTCGACGATCACGGCGGCGGGGGTGTTCAGGCCGGAGCCCTGGTCCTCCAGGAGACGCTCGAACCAGAGGAAGTCCGGGTACTTGCCGTCGAGGTAGTTGTCGAACGGCATCGGGGTGCCGTGCACCAGCGGGATGCCGGCGCCGGCGCGCTTGAAGGCGTTGCCGGTCACGGCGAGCGAGCCGAGCGACATGCCGTGGAAGGCGTTGGTGAAGGACACGATCGACTCGCGGCCCTTGACCTTGCGGGCCAGTTTCAGCGCGGCCTCGACGGCGTTGGTGCCCGTCGGGCCCGGGAACATGACCTTGTAGGGGAGGTCACGCGGGCGCAGCACGATGTTCTGGAAGGACTCCAGGAACGCCCGCTTGGCCGTGGTGGACATGTCCAGGCCGTGGGTGACGCCGTCCCGCTCGATGTAGTCGATCAGGGCGCGCTTGAGCACCGGGTTGTTGTGGCCGTAGTTGAGCGAGCCGGCGCCGGCGAAGAAGTCGAGGTAGGTGTGGCCGTCCTCGTCGATCATGCGGCTGCCCTGCGCGCGGTCGAACACGGTCGGCCAGCTGCGGCAGTAGCTCCGCACCTCCGACTCCACGGTCTCGAAGACGCTCAGGTCGGGCTGGGTGATGGTCACAGCATGCTCCAGGGAGATGAGTGGCGTGAGGGAGTACGAAGACTGAGGGGAAGAGGGTGTCCGGCGGCGGCACGAGACGTGCCGGACGACTGCGGGTACGGGGTTACCGCGTGCGCCGGATCCGTCAGCGCAGGGGGCCGGCCGGTGGTTCGAACGGGCCGATGAGGTGCAGCACCTCGGGTTCGTGGCCGGTCTCGGGGAAGCGGCCCGCGTCGAAGAGCACCTCGCGGTGGTGCGGCGCTCCGTGGCGCTCGGCGAACGACGCGAAGAGCCGGTTGGACGCGGCGTTGTCCTGCGTGATGGTCGTTTCTATGCGGCGGACGCCCAGTTCGTGCGCGGTGCGGGTGGTCAGCCCGTCCAGCAGTGCAGCTGCCAGGCCCCGGCCGCGGTGCGCGTCGTCGACGGCGATCTGCCAGACGAGGAGCGTGTCCGGGCGCTCGGGGCGGACGTAGCCGGTGACGAAGGCGGCCGGCTCACCCTCGGCGTCGCGGGCGACGGCAGAGGTGGCGGCGAAGTCGCGACACCACAGGAGGTAGCTGTAGGAGGAGTTGAGGTCCAGTGCCTTCGAGTCGCGGGCGATACGCCAGATCGCGGCTCCGTCCTCCACGCGTGGGGTGTCGTGCTTGAAACCCTCCGGCAATTCCTTGATATCGCTACGGGCACGTGCATGGTCTGCTTGTGCGGCGGTCATGGGAATTAAATTTACCCAGGGAAAAAGGAAATTGCATCGCGAGGAGGGGTTACGCGGACACATGCCTTCATGTTATCGCGCGGGGGCGCCCGAGCGCGCGGGCTGGCGGCCGAATGTGTCGGTTTGCCCCGGAAATCTGGGGCGAAACGGTCACCCTGTGGGGTCGGTCACAGGTCCGTAACGTCCTTGAGATCCGTCCGAATTTTGGCACTTGCCACTAGCGGAATCTTGGCGTTTGAGGTCCGGAAAACCGGGAAGAAGAATACGGGAAGCTGTGCATTTCAAGAATTGGGAATTCGCCATCGGAAGGCGTTCTTCAGGTCTTGTGACGGCCGTCGGAAGGGCTCCGAAGGAAAGTGCGGCAGGCATCCCGGTTTCCGGGAAATGACCGGAGTGTGGCGAGCCGCGAGAGGGCCGGACGGACCGTCGGGACCGTACGCATAAAGTGCCGTCATGACGTCGAAGAGTGAAGGTGCGACGCTGCACCTCAAGGGGCGGGTCCTCGCCGGGCCGGACGACGTACGCGACGAGATGTGGGTCGTCGGCGGGCGGGTCAGCTACGAACGCCCGCGGGGTGTGCGGGACTTCACGACGGTCGAGGGCTGGGTGCTGCCCGGCCTCGTCGACGCGCACTGCCACGTCGGCCTGGACGCGCACGGTCCGGTGGACGCCGCGACCAGCGAGAAGCAGGCACTGACCGACCGCGACAACGGCACCCTGCTGATCCGCGACGCCGGATCCCCGTCCGACACCCGCTGGATCGACGACCGCGAGGACCTGCCGCGGATCATCCGCGCCGGACGGCACATCGCCCGCACCCGCCGCTACATCCGCAACTACGCCCATGAGATCGAGCCGGACGACCTGGTCGCCTACGTGGCGCAGGAGGCCCGCAGGGGCGACGGCTGGGTCAAGCTCGTCGGCGACTGGATCGACCG
Organism: Streptomyces sp. NPDC048644; assembly: GCF_043199105.1. Lineage (NCBI taxonomy): Bacteria > Bacillati > Actinomycetota > Actinomycetes > Kitasatosporales > Streptomycetaceae > Streptomyces > Streptomyces sp. NPDC048644. The sequence continues at coordinate 71,144 of NZ_JBICVO010000001.1, read as the reverse complement.
CTCGACGGGCGACCTGGAGTCCTGCTGGCCGCCAGGCGCGGTCGCGGCTGCCATCGCCGAGGCGCACCGCCTGGGCGCCCGGGTGACCGCCCACTGCTTCGCGGAGGACTCCCTCGCGCCGCTGGTCGAGGCGGGCATCGACTGCATCGAGCACGCCACGGGCCTGACCGATGACACCATCCCGCTGTTCGCCGAACGCGGCGTGGCGATCGTCCCCACCCTCGTCAACATCGCCACCTTCCCCGACCTCGCCGCGGGCGGCGACGCGAAGTTCCCCCGGTGGGCCGACCACATGCGGCGCCTGCACGCGCGCCGCTACGACACCGTCCGTGCCGCCTACGACGCCGGGGTGCCGATCTACGCGGGCACGGACGCGGGCGGCTCGCTCGCGCACGGCCTGGTGGCCCAGGAGGTCGCCGAGCTGATGAAGGCCGGCATCCCCGCGGTGGACGCGCTCTCCGCGACGACCTGGGGCGCCCGCGACTGGCTGGGCCGCCCGGGGCTCACCGAAGGCGCACCGGCCGACCTGGTGGTCTATGCCACCGACCCGCGCGCCGACGTCCGGGTGCTGGCCGCGCCGCGCCGGGTGGTGCTGCGGGGACGGGTGATCGGCTGACGGACGGCGGGCCCGAAACCGCGAGGCCCCGCCCGGAGCACCGGACGGGGCCTCGTCGCCGTGCGCGCCCTACGACGTGCGCCGCGCGGAGCGGGCCATCCAGGCGGCGACCACCGCGCCCGAGACGTTGTGCCACACCGAGAACACCGCGGCGGGCAGCGCGGCGGCCGGGCTGAAGTGCGCGGTCGCCAGGGAGGCGGCCAGGCCGGAGTTCTGCATGCCGACCTCGAAGGCCATCGCCCGGCTTGCGGGCCGGCCGAGCCTGGCCAGCTTGCCCGCGCCGTAGCCGAGCGCAAGACCGAGACCGTTGTGCAGCACCACCGCGACCACCACCAGGGCCGCCGCGTCCTTGATCGCCGCGGCGCTGCCTGAGACCACGGCGAGCACGATGGCGGCGATGGCGACGACGGAGATCCAGGGCAGCGCGCGCAGCACCTTGTCGACATAGCGGCCCGCCGCGAGCCGCACCAGCAGCCCGGCCAGGACGGGCAGCAGCACCGTCTTGAGAATGTCGGTGACCATCACCCCGGCGTCCACGTCGAGGAACTGCCCGGCGAGCAGCAGCGTCAGCGGGGGCGTGACGAGCGGGGCCAGCACGGTGGAGACGGTGGCGACCGAGACCGACAGGGCGACGTCGCCGCGGGCCAGGAACGTCACGACGTTGGACGCGGTGCCGCTGGGCGCACAGCCGACCAGGATCACGCCGGCCGCCAGCTGCGGCGGCAGGTCGAGCACGGTCGCGATCAGCCAGCCGAGCCCCGGCATGATCACGTAATGCGCGACCAGGCCGAGCCCCACCGCCCAGGGGCGCTTGGCGACGGCGGTGAAGTCCGGCAGGGTCAGCGTCAGACCCATCGAGAACATCACCACGCCGAGCATCCAGGGCACCGCGGGCGCCCAGCCGGTGAAGTGCGAGGGCCACAGCAGGCCGACCGCGCCGGCGGCGATCACCAGCAGCGGGAAGACCGTGACGGCGCGGCGGGCGGCGCGGTCGGACGAGGGGAGGTCGCCGGACGGCGCCGCACCGGCCGTGGTGCCGTCGCCCGCCGGGGGCCCGGCAGCGCCGTTCGTCGGCTGCGGCGGCCCGGACGTGCCGGGTTCGTTCGAGGTGTTCGTCTGCTCGGTGGACACGGCCGCACCCTAACCGCCGTCTCCGTGTACGGGACAACGGATTTCGGATGGTGGACGTCAGCCGGCCGCGGCGTGGTCGGCCGCCGCCGCCCGCAGCAGCGCGTCGAGCAGGCCGGGGAAGCGGGCTTCGAGGTCGGCCGCGCGCAGCGAGATGTAGCGCTCGCGGCCGATCTTGCGGGTGTGTGTCCAGCCGGCCTGCCGCAGGATCCGGAAGTGGTACGAGCCGGTGGCGCGGGTCACCGGCAGCTCGATGTCGCCGCAGCCCGCCTCGCCGTCGGTGGCCAGCCGGCACACGATCCGCTGCCGCAGCGGGTCGCTGTACGCCTGGAGCAGCTCGCCGAGCCGGATGGCGCCGGTCGCGGGCTGGTCGGCGTCGGCGGGCGGGGAGGCGCTGGGGGGATCCGTCAGGGGCATATTTCGAAAGCTCTCTAACTGAGTGATAGCGTCCTGAGTCGTCGAACCATTCGACGACTCTCTAATTATCCACCCGGGGTGGCACCTTCGCGTGCCGTCTTCCGCGTGCCGCGACGGCGTGCCCGTGCGACCGCCGTGGCCACCCCGCCCGCAACCGACGAGGTGACCGATGCCCGGTACGACCCATGATCCCGCCCCCGCGGACCAGGAAGGCGCGGGGCCTGTCTCCGGCGCCCCGCTGCGCACGCTGTTCTGCATCGGCGTGACCCAGGACTTCTTCGCCGCGGACGACGACGAGCGCGCCGCGGTCGCCGCCGCCCTCCCGCCCGCCTTCGGCCGCCTCGCCGAACGCTTCGGCGTGCGGGTGCTCGGCACCCTCGACGACGACCAGCTGATGGTCGGCGCGGCCACCGGCTGGCCGTGGACGTCGTACATCCTCGCCGACGTGCCCGACCTGGACACCGTCTCCGCCGTCTGCGGCATCGTCCGCGACACCGAGGCGGGCGCCGGGCGGCTGTGGCGCTACCTGCGCATCGAGGCCAGGATCGGCCGCCCCTTGTTCTTCGGCACCGACTGACACCCCGCGCCCCACTCCGTTCCACCGCCACGAAAGGCCCGCACCGTGCTCGACACCGGCCTCGCCGACCACACCGTACTGATCACCGGCAGCGCCCAGGGGCTGGGCGCCGCCCTCGTCCGGGCGTTCCACGCCGAAGGCGCGTACGTCGCCGCCCTGGACATCGACGAGGAGGCCAACCGCGCGCTCGCCGCCGCACTCGACCCCGGCGGCGACCGCATCCTCCCGGTCCGCGCCGACCTGGGGGATCCCGCGGCCATCGAGGCCGCACACCAACGCGTCGACGCCTGGCGGCCGGTGGACGTGCTGGTCAACAACGCCGCCCGGCCGCTGACGACTTCGCTGTGGGAGATCACGCCGGAACAGTGGGACGAGGTGTTCGCGGTCAACCTCCGTGGCGCCTTCCTGCTGACCCGCCACGTCGCCACCGGGATGCGCGACCGCGGCTTCGGACGGATCGTCAACATGGCGTCCGTCGCGGGCCAGACACCCCGCCCGACCGGCGCCGCCTACGGTTCGTCCAAGGCCGGACTGATCGCGCTCACCCGCGTCTTCGCCGCCGAACTCGCCCCGTACGGCGTCACGGTGAACGCCGTGTCGCCCGCGATGATCGATACGCCGATGGTCCGCTCCGTCGGCCCCGAGGCGCTCGCGGAACTCGTCGCACAGGTGCCGCTCGGCCGGATCGCCACCCCCGAAGAGGTCGCCAGGGTCGCGGTCTTCCTCGCCTCCCGCACCTCGTTCGTCACCGGCGCGACGTACGACGTCAATGGCGGCGCCTTGATGCGGTGAAACGGTGGGGGCGCGGGCGGTCGGAAGTGTCAACGGATTCGAATGCGAGCGCTGAATCCACTCATAATGATGAACTCACCTCTCGTGGCTGACTGTTCACCCTCTGTACCTACAGTATGAGTGGGTCGAGGTCGTCGGCACGCGTGATGTCCCCCATTGGCGCGGCCGGCGGCTCCACTTCTCTTGTGGGGGTTCCACACACGTGTCCACCAGCTCCACCGGCCCGTCCGGCATGCCCGTACACCCGCGGCCGACCGGTTCCGAGGCCCCGGCGGCCCGCCGTTCCGCGCGCCGCTTCGCCGTCACCTGCGTCGCCACGGCGCTGACGGCGGGCCCCGTTCTCCTCCTCGGCGCCGCGCCCGCGCAGGCCGCCGATGGCCACGGCACGTCCGGTGCCGCCGTCCTGCGCACCAACCTGGACGTCGGCCTGCTCAACAAGGCCGTCAACGTCCCGCTGCACGTCGCGCTGAACGACGTGCACGCGCCCGCCGACGCCGACAAGACGGCGCTCAGCGTCGACCTGGACGGCGTCGACCAGGGCAAGCCGTTCAGCGTGCTCAGCGCAGACGTCGCCACCGCGCGCGCCACCGCCGACGCGAAGAAGGCCGAGGGGTACAGCAACCTCGCGCACGCCAAGGTGCACGTCCCCGGCCTTCCACTGCTGTCCCTGATCGAGGTGGAGAAGGTCACCTCGCGTGCCGTGTGCGAGGCGGGCAAGCGCCCGGTCGCCACATCCAACGTGCTGGGCACCGTGAAGGTGCTGGGCAAGACCGTCACGCTCACCGCGGGCGGCACGACGGAGGTCAAGGTTCCCGGGGTGGGGGACGTCCGTCTGGATCTGTCGAAGAAGAGCGTCACGTCCACGACGGCGGCGGCCACCGCGCTGGACCTCAAGGTCTCCGTCAACCCGCTGAAGCTGAACGTCGCCGAGGTGAACGGCCACGTCCAGCTCGCCGACGCCACCTGCACCACGCCGGGCGGCGAGGGCGAGACCGGCGGGACGACCGGCGGCTCCGCATCCGGCGGCCAGGACGGCGGCCAGACGGGCGGCCAGACGGGCGGTCAGGACGGGGGGCAGACGGGCGGCCAGAACGGCGGCCAGAACGGTGGCCAGTCCGGCGGGCAGTCGGACGGCGGTGCGTCGAGCGGCGGCAAGGGCTCCGACGTGAGCACCCAGACCGGATCCGACGGCAAGAACCTCGCCGAGACCGGCAGCAGTTCGACCACGCTGTACCTCGCGGGCGGCGCCGCGCTGCTGGTCGTCGCGGGCGCCGGATCGCTCGGCTACGCCCGCAAGCGCAAGGCCGCGGCCCAGCAGGGCGACCGCGGCTGACCGACCCCGTATCCAGGACCGGTGCCGTGGGGGCGCCGGTCCTGCATACGGCCCGGGGCGCGCCGGCCGGACCGGCGCGCCCCACCCTCGCCGGGGCCGGCCGGAGCGTGGTCCGCCCGGCCCCGGCGGGACACGCACATCCCCGATGGGGTCAACTCCCGTTGGTGCGCGAGGAGTTCAGTGCGCCGCCCGGCTCACTCCCGCCCGTCCAGGACATCGGCCAGTGCGGCCGTGAAGCGGTCCGTCGTGGCCCGGTCGCGCACCGCGAGCCGCAGCCAGTCGGGGCCCAGACCGGGGAACGTGTCACCGCGCCGCACCGCGAACCCACGGGCCCGCAGCCCGGTCCGCACCGCCGCCGCGTCCGGCAGGCCGATCAGCACGAACGGTCCTGCGGCAGGCCCGCACACGGTGATCCGGCCGAACTCGCCCAGCCGGGCCAGCAGATACTCCCGGTCCGCCGCGATCCGCACGGCGGCTGCCTCCGCCTCCGCCAGCGCGGCCGGCTCACAGCACGCCTCGGCCGCCACCAACGCGGGCGACGACACCGGCCACAACGGCTGCGCCCGCGCCAGCTCCGCGAGGATCTCCGGCGCCGCCAGCACATAGCCGACCCGCAGCCCGGCAAGACCCCAGGTCTTCGTGAGGCTGCGCAGCACCACGAGACCCGGCAGGTCCGTCCGCCCGGCCAGCGACTCCCGTTCCCCGGGCACCGCGTCCATGAACGCCTCGTCGACCACCAGCGTGCGCCCCGGCCGCGCCAACGCGCCCAGCACACCCGCCGGATGGAGCACCGACGTCGGATTGGTCGGATTGCCGACGACGACCAGATCCGCGTCGTCGGGCACCGCGGCCGGGTCGAGCCGGAAGCCGTCCCGCTCGTCGAGCAGCACCCGGCCCACGGTGTGCCCGGCGTCCCGCAGCGCCGCCTCGGGCTCGGTGAACTGCGGATGCACCACCACCGGCCTGCGGGCCCGCACGGCACGCGCCAGCAGCACGAACGCCTCCGCGGCGCCCGACGTCAGCAGCACCCGCTCCACGGGCAGACCGTGCCGGCCGGCCACCGCGCGGCGCGCCGCCGTCCCGTCGGGATACGCCGCCAGTCCTTCAAGCGACGCGGCGATCCTGGACTTCAGCCACGCCGGGGGAGTGCCGGCGCGGACATTGACCGCCAGATCGGCCAACCCGGCCTCGCCGCCCCGCACTTCGGCGTCGCCGTGATGCCGCAGATCGGGCTCGTGGGCCGCCCGCGCGCGCGGCGGCGCGGGCTCAGCGGGCGCCGACACGATGCCCCCGCGCCGCGGCGGGTATCCCCGCGGCGAGCACCTCGCGGTACCGCTGCACCAGCGCGTCGGCCAGCTCGGGACCGGGACCGGCCGGCTCCGCGCAGGTCACCGTGGTCTCCGGATGCGCGGCCTGCCACCCGTCGACCTGGAGCCGCAGCCGCTCCGCCACGCCGCAGGACAGCGGGAAGGCGGGCAGCACCACGATCCGGCCCGGCGCCCCAGGACCCGGCACCGCACCGCCCAGCACCCGGCAGCGGTCCAGGCCGGCGGGCACGTCGGGCGCGGTGTGCGTGAGGAAGGCGGTCTCCACACCCGTGAGGCCGCGGCCCTCCCACAGCAGCCGCGCCATCCGCGCCACGTCGGCGTTCGCGTACGGGTCGCCGGAACCGCCGCCGACCAGCAGCACCGTCGTCCGCGCCCGGTCGCCCGGCCGCCGCGCGCCGCCGCCCAGCGCCTCGTCGAGCTGCCGCTCCAGCGCGTCCAGGAGCAGCGGATGGCCGCCCGGGTCCTGCCCGCAGACGTACGCGAGATCCGGGTGGCGCCCGGCGGCCCGCGCCAGCGCCGCAGGCACCCCGCCGTACACATCGGGCAGCAGCGGCACCGCGGCGATCCGCGTCACGCCCTGCCCGGCGAGAGCGTCGACGGCGGCGCCGAGCGGCAGCGCGGACGGCGCGGAACCGGTCAACCCGCCGGCGACGGGCACCTCCGGATGGCGCGCGCCGATGACGTCGAGCAGCGTGCGCAGGGCCTGCGCACCGCCGTCGTCACGGGTGCCGGGACCGGCGATGAGCAGAGCGGGAGGGGTGGGCACACTGTCTCCTTGGTACGAGTTCCGCGTCCGCAGGGCCGGTCCGCAGCCGGGCCGGGTGGGGGAGGCCATGACGATAGCCGAGGGGACGGCCGGCGCCCGACCACGGTCGCCGTCGGCCGGTGCCGCGACGGCGCAGGTGGCACGGGCCGGGCCGCCGGGCGGCGCCGACTTCCGCTTGCCGACGAGCAGTTCGGCGCCGGGACCTGCGGCCAGCAGCGCCGCCGCCTCGGCCACGCTCGGCGTCCCGGTGGCGGCCAGCGCGGTCGCCGACGGCGGCGCCGGAACCCGCACGGCGGCCAGCGCACCGGCGGGAAATCCCAGCAGCGGTACGCCCAGCAGCCGCGCCGCGCCGGCCAGCCCCGGCTCCGCCGTCTTGGTCTCCACCGTCGCCAGCGCGACGAGCGCGCCCACGGGACACCCGGCCCGCGCCAGCGTCTCCCGGACCAGCGCCACCACCTCGGACACCGGCACGCCACGGCCCGCGCCCACCCCGGCACAGAGCCCGCGGGCCGCCCCTTCCGCGGTCACCGGCGGGCCCCTTGGAGGCGGCGGCGGACGGGCCGCAGGACGTGCCGGGGCGGCGGTGGGTAGGTAAGCAGGTGACAGTGGGGGGCGGGCGCGGGGAAAGGAGCGGGACAGTGCCGGTGGTCATCGCGCTGGGCGCGTTCGTGATGACGCTGTTCGGCGGCTGGGTCGCCCAGCACGTCACCGACCGCAGGCACCTCGTCCTGGGCCTCGCGGGCGGCCTGATGCTGGGTGTCGTCGGCCTCGACCTGCTGCCCGAGGCGCTGGAAGCCGCGGGCGCCGAGGTCTTCGGCGTTCCCCTCGCGCTGCTCTGCTTCGTCCTCGGCTACCTCGCCGCGCACGCCCTGGAGAGGCTGCTCGCGGTCCGTGGCGCCGCGCACGGCGCGGGACCGCCGCACGCCACCTCGCACCGGCCGGCCGACGGGCAGCGGGTGCCGCAGGTCGGGCTCACCGCCGCCGCCGCGATGGTGGTGCACAGCGCCATGGACGGCTTCGCGATCGGCCTGGCCTACCAGGCGGGCCACGAGATGGCGGTGTCCGTGGCGCTCGCCGTCATCGCCCACGACTTCGCCGACGGCTTCAACACGTACACGCTCACCAGCCTCTACGGGAACGCCAGGAAACGGGCGCTGCTGATGCTGGGCGCGGACGCGGTGGCGCCGCTGGCCGGTGCGGGCGCCACCTTGCTGTTCACCCTTCCGGAGCAATGGCTCGGCATCTACCTCGGGTTCTTCGGCGGACTGCTGCTCTACCTCGCGACCGCCGACATCCTGCCCGAGGCCCACCACGACCACCCCGCGCTGACCACGCTGGCCTGCACCGTCGCCGGAGCCGGCTTCATCTGGCTGGTGGTCGGCCTCGCGACCTGAGAGCCCGTGTCCGAACGACGGCGGGGCGTCCCTCATACCGCCGCGATCCCCCGGCCCAGGCGCACCGCACCGTGCCGGCCGGCCACCACGGCGGTGAGCCCGGCGGTACCTGCGGCGAACGGGGCGCCCGGCCACCGGACGCCGAGCGCCGCCAGCCGGTCCGCCGCGGCGCCGGGGTCGGGCGCGGTCGCGTGCAGCGAGCGAAGCGGCAGCACGGGGAGCGCGGCGGCCGGGTGCGGGGTGTCACCCCAGTCGAGCAGGAACGGCGTGAGGCGGTCGACCGCGACCGGTGGCGTCAGCTGCCAGGCGAGCGTCCCGCCGTCCGGTGTCCGCCGGTCCATCGCCACCGGCGCGCCCACGTCCAGGCCCGCCGCGCGGGCGCGCGCCACCCGTGCGGCGATGTCCGTGCAGCGGGCCGCCCACGTCACCAGGCACGGCCCGGACAGCGCGTCGATGCCGAACCAGCGGGGCCCGGCCGGCGCCGGCTGCTCCCGGTCGGGACCGATGATCTCCAGGTACGCCCCGTCGCCGAGACCGAGCAGGCAGTTGCGGGTGCCGCGGCCCGGGTGGCTGCCGCCCGGTACCGGCCGCAGTCCGGTCAGTCCGGCGAACGCGGCGACGGTGCGGTCCAGATCAGGGGTGGCCAGGACGAGGTGATCGAGCACCGCGGCGGCCCCGGCGGCCCCGCTCACCGGACACCCACCGTGGTACCCCGGGCGGCGCCCGCCACCAGCCGGGTGGCGAGCGAGGGCGAAGCCGCCCAGTGCACATGCAGATACGAGGCGTGCACCCCGCCCTGTACGAAGCCCTCCACCCGGCGCTCGGGGTGCGTGAACCCCCACGCGGGGGACGCGCCGGCGCCCGGCTCGACGGCCGTACGGTGGAACTCGTGGCCGCGCACCCGGGTACCGGCCGCGGCCAGCGCGTTGTCCTCCAGCGCCACCGCCTCCCGGTACCCCAGCGTCAGCCGCTCCGACATCCGCGCCTCGGCGGGCAGCACCCCGCACATCGGCTTCCCGTCGATCGACCCGGCGAGGTACAGCAGCCCCGCGCACTCGGCCGAGACCGGCGCCCCGGAAGCGGCGAGCGCCGCCACCGCCGCGCGCAGCGGCGCGTTCGCCGACAGATCCGGCGCGTACACCTCGGGGAAGCCACCGCCGATCACCAGCCCGCCGGTGCCCTCCGGGAGCCGCTCGTCGCGCAGCGGATCGAACGGCACCACATCGGCGCCCGCGGCGGCCAGCAGCTCGGCGTGCTCCGCGTACGAGAAGGTGAAGGCGGCGCCGCCCGCGACGGCGATCAGCGGACGCCGGCCGGCCGGCGCCGTACCCCCGGCAGCGGCGGCCTCGGCGGCCGGATCCCACGCCGCGTCCGGCAGTTCGGGCACCCCGCGCGCCAGCGCAAGGAGCGCCTCCATGTCGCAGCCCGCGCGCACCCGCGCGGCCAGCTCGCGCACCGAATCCAGCGCGTCGGCACGCCGCTCGGCGACCGGCACCAGGCCCAGGTGCCGGGACGGCGTACGCACCTCACCGGTGCGGCGCAGCGCCCCCAGGACCGGCACCCCCGACGACTCCATCGCCTCGCGCAGCAGCGCCTCGTGGCGGTCCGAGCCGACCTTGTTCAAGATCACGCCGGCCAGCCTGACCTGCGGATCCCAGGACGCGAAGCCGTGCACCAGGGCGGCAACCGACCGGGACTGCGACGACGCGTCGACCACCAGCACAACCGGCGCCCGCAGCACCTTCGCGACCTGCGCCGTCGAGGAGAGTTCCCCCATCCCCGACGCGCCGTCGAACAGCCCCATCACGCCCTCGACGACGGCCAGATCGGCGCCCCGCGCACCGTGCAGGAACAGCGGCGCGAGCCGGTCCGTACCGCACAGATAGGCGTCCAGATTGCGGCCGGGGCGGCCGGTCGCCAGCGAGTGGTAGCCCGGGTCGATGTAGTCGGGCCCCACCTTGTGCGGCGACACCGCGAGACCGGCCTCGGCGAACGCCGCCATCAGACCGGTGGCCACCGTCGTCTTGCCGGCGCCGGACGCCGGGGCGGCGATCACCAGCCGGGGGATCGTGCCTGCGCTCATGCCACGGTCACCATTCGATGCCCCGCTGGCCCTTCTGGCCGGTGTCCATCGGGTGCTTCACCTTCGACATGTCGGTCACCAGATCGGCGAAGTCCACCAGCGGCTGCGGGGCGTTGCGCCCGGTGATCACCACGTGCTGGGTGCCGGGGCGGTCGCGCAGCACCGACACCACCTCGTCGGTGTCGATCCAGCCCCAGTGCATCGGGTACGCGAACTCGTCCAGTACCAGCAGCTTGTACGTCTCGGCCGCCAGGTCCCGCTTGACCTGCTCCCAGCCCTCGCGCGCCGCGTCCTCGCTGGACGCGATGTCGCGCTGCACCCAGGACCAGCCCTCGCCCATCTTGTGCCAGGCGACGCTGCCGCCCTCACCGGTCTCGCCGAGCACCTTCAGCGCCCGCTCCTCGCCGACCTTCCACTTCGCCGACTTCACGAACTGGAACACCCCGACCGGCCAGCCCTGGTTCCAGGCCCGCAGCGCGAGACCGAAAGCGGCGGTCGACTTGCCCTTGCCGACGCCCGTGTGGACGAAGACCAGCGGGCGGTTGCGGCGCTGGCGGGTGGTGAGCCCGTCGTTCGGTACGACGGACGGCTGTCCCTGCGGCATTACGCGACCCTCCTGGATCCTTGAGTGTGTGCCTGACCGCGGGCGTACCTGCCGCCCGCGACGTCCGCGCGTTCCCCGCCGCGGCCCCCCTGCACCTCACGTACGAGCGCCGAGACGCTGTCCGCGCGCAGCTCGTCGAGGGTGACGGCGGTGCCCTGCAACTCCCGCGCCAGCGTGCCCGCGAGGCCCAGCCGTACGGGCCCCGCCTCGCAGTCCACGACCACCGACGCGACGCCGTCGGCGCCGAGCAGCCGGCCCGCCCGCGCGGCCCGCTCCAGCGGCCCGCCCGCGGCCCCGCCGCCCTTGCCGGTCGCCCGCCCGTCGGTCACCACCACCAGCAGAGGCCGCCGCGAGGCGTCCCGCATCCGCTCCACGCGCAGCACCTCGTGGGCCTTGAGCAGACCCTCGGCCAGCGGCGTACGGCCACCGGTCGGCAGCGTCTCCAGGCGCGCGGCGCCCGCCTCGACCGACGACGTCGGAGGCAGCGCCAGCTCGGCTTCCGTGCCACGGAAGGTGATCATGCCGATCTTGTCGCGCCGCTGGTACGCGTCGAGCAGCAGCGACAGCACCGCGCCCTTGACCGCGCCCATCCGCTTGCGCGCCGCCATCGAACCTGAGGCGTCCACCACGAACAGGACGAGATTGCCCTCCCGGCCCTCGCGCACCGCCTCGCGCAGATCGTCCCGGCGCAGCACCAGGCCACGGCCGCTGCGCCCGCGCGCCCGCTGGTGCGGCGCCGCCGCGTGCACGGTCGCCGCCAAGTGCAGCTTGCCCAGCGCGCCTTGCGGGCGCCGGGAGCCGGTCGTACGGCCGCGCGCGGTACGCGCCCGCGACCTGCGGCCGTCCGCGCCCTCACCCAGACCCGGCACGTCGAGACGCCGGGTCTTGAACGGCTCCGCCGCGCCGACCGCGGCCTGCTGCGCCCGGGGAGCACCGGCGGGCTGCTCGGCGGGCGGCGCGTCCGGAGCACCGTCCGCGGCGCCGCCGTCCTGCTCGGGCAGGGACGGCGGCCCCTGCTCGCGCGGCCCCGGCACGGTGTCGTCCTGCGGCGCGGGTCCGCCGCCGTCGGGCCCGCCGTCAGGGCCGCCCCCGTCGGGACCGTCGCCGCCGCCGTCGGGACCGTCGTCCGGACCCTCGGGCTCCGGATCGTCCTCGCCGTCCGCCCCGCCGAACTCGTCCAGGGTCTCGTCGAGTTTGTCCTCGTCCAGGCCGGGGGCGTCGAACGGATTACGGCGCCTGCGGTGCGGCAGCGCCAGCAGCGCCGCCTGCCGGACGTCCTCGGCGAGCACGTCATCACGCCCCGCCCACGCGGCCAGCGCCGCCGCCGTCCTGGCCATGACGATGTCCGCGCGCATCCCGTCCACCTCGAACGCGGCGCAGGTCGCGGCGATCTGCCGGAGCGCGGTGTCGCCGAGCGTCACCCGCGGCAGCAACTCCCGTGCCGCGACGATCCGTTCGCGCAGCGCGTCCTCATCGGCGGCCCAGCGCGCGGCGAACCCCGCGGGGTCGGCGTCGTAGGCGAGGCGTCGCCTGACGACGTCCACCCGCAGATCCGGCTCGCGGGACGCGGCGACCTCCACCGTGAGACCGAAACGGTCGAGCAACTGGGGCCGCAGCTCGCCCTCTTCGGGGTTCATGGTGCCCACCAGCAGGAACCGCGCCGCGTGCCGCACCGACACGCCCTCGCGCTCCACGTACGAGGCGCCCATGGCAGCCGCGTCCAGGAGGAGGTCCACGAGGTGGTCGTGGAGCAGGTTGACCTCGTCGACGTAGAGGACGCCGCGGTGCGCGTCGGCCAGCAGTCCTGGCTCGAACGCCTTGACCCCTTCCGACAGCGCCCGCTCGATGTCCAGTGCCCCCACCAGCCGGTCCTCCGACGCGCCGACGGGCAGTTCGACCATCCGGGCCGGACGGTCCTGGCCCGCGCCCGCCTCGTGCGGGCCGTCCGGGCAGCCGGGGTCGGGGGCGAGCGGCGCGCAGGAGAAGCGGCAGCCGGGCACCACGTCGACAGTTGGCATCAGCGCCGTCAGGCCGCGCACCATCGTCGACTTCGCGGTGCCCTTCTCGCCGCGCACCAGCACCCCGCCGATGGCCGGCGAGATCGCGTTGAGCACGAGGCCGAGACGCATGTCGTCCTGGCCGACGACCGCGGTGAACGGGTAAGGAACCGAGGCCATGTAACGGGTACCCCTTTCGAGGGTGGGTTCGAGGGATGGAGCGTGGTCGGGCGGTACGGATCGGGACGTCACGGCGCCCCCGGAGGAACGAACGGCAGCCCCTCCGGCACCCCCTTCTCGATCAGCCGCAGCAGCGCGTCCGTGTCCGCGTGTTCCTCGATCAGATCGCCGAGCCGGTCCAGTTGTTCCTCCCGCAGCGCGCCGAAGCTGGTGTCGGGCGCCGGTACGAACGCCCGGCCCGCGTCGGCCGCCACCCGCCGCAGGAACTCCCGGCGGAAGGCGTCGCTCTCCAGCGAGCCGTGCCAGTGGGTACCCCACACCGCACCCACGCGGCAGCCGTCCAGAGCCTGCCCCCGTGCGTCGGTGAAGAACGTCTCCCCGCCGTCGACCTCGGCCACACCGTGGTGGATCTCGTACCCCTCCACGGGCTCGCCGAGCGCCGTACCGGCCGGCCTGGCCAGCGTCTTGTCGGCGGCGAACCGCACCCGTACGGGCAGCAGCCCCAGACCTGGCACGGTGCCGGCCCTGGACTCCACCTCGTCGTCGATCAGCGTGCCGAGCATCTGGAAACCGCCGCAGATGCCCAGCACCGGGCGGCCGTCGGCGGCCCGCCGGGCGATGGCGTCCGCCAGACCGCGCTCGCGCAGCCACTCCAGCGCCCGCACCGTGCCACGGGTGCCGGGCAGCACCACCAGGTCCGCGTCGGCCAACTCCTCGGCGCGGTCCACGAACCGCACCACCACACCCGGTTCGGCGGCCAGCGCGTCCACGTCCGTGAAGTTCGACATCAGCGGCACCGCCGCCACCGCGATCCGCAGCACATCGGCGCCGTGCGGCGGCGCCACCACGCTCTCGCGCACCGCGCCGCGCAGCGAGACGCGCAGCCCGTCCTCCTCGTCGATGCCGAGACCGTGCGCGAACGGCAGCACACCCAGCGTCGGCCGCCCCGTCAGGGTGCGCAGCATCTCCAACCCCGGCTCCAGCAGCGACACATCGCCCCGGAACTTGTTGACGAGATACCCGGCGACCAGCGACTGGTCCTCCCTCGACAGCAGCGCCGTGGTGCCGAAGAACGAGGCGAACACCCCGCCGCGGTCGATGTCGCCGACCACCACGACCGGCAGCCGCCCGGCCCGCGCGATGCCCATGTTGACGATGTCGGTACGCCGCAGATTGATCTCGGCGGGGCTGCCCGCCCCCTCGCAGATCACCGCGTCATGGGTGCGCCGCAGCTCCTGGAGGCAGTCGGTGACGGTGCCGAGCAGCTGCTCGCGCCGGCCCGCGTACGGCGTGCCCGCGCCGCCGCGGTCCCCGCTGCGGCCGAAGTACCCCTTGGCGCTCATCTCGCCCACCGGCCTGCCCAGCAGCACCACTTGGCTGCTGCGGTCGCTGCCCGGCTTGAGCAGCACCGGGTTCATCAGCGCGGTCGGCTCCGTCCTGGCAGCCGCTGCCTGCATCGCCTGCGCCCTGCCGATCTCCGCGCCCCGGCGGGTCACGAAGGAATTCAGCGACATGTTCTGCGCCTTGAACGGCGCGACGCGTACGCCCTGCCGCACCAGCCAGCGGCAGATCCCCGCCGTGACCACGCTCTTGCCCGCGTCCGACGTCGTGCCCGCGACCAGCAGGCCGCCGCCGAGCGCCCCGCCCCGCGCGGTGTGCCGCCCGTTCACCCGGTTCTCCTTCCGCGCCGGGAGACCGCGGCGCGCAGCGCGCCCGCGGCCAGCCTCCCGGCGACCGTCGTCGTCAGCGCCAGCACACCCACCCGGCGGGAGAGCCGTACCGCACGCGCGATGTCGGCGGCCCCGGCCGGCCGGCCCGCGCCGTTGAGCTGCGGCCGGTGCTCCACCCGCCCGCCGTACGCCAGCGTGCCGCCGAGGCGCACCCCCAGCGCGCCCGCGAACGAGGCTTCCACCGGGCCCGCGTTGGGGCTGGGATGCGCACCGCCGTCCGCCCGACAGGCGCGCGCGGCGGCCCGCCTGTCGGGTGCGGCGAGCACCGTCAGCGCGGCGGTGAGCCGGGAGCCTGGCCAGCCGGCCACGTCGTCGAGCCGGGCCGACGCCCAGCCGAACTTCAGGTAACGGGGCGACTTGTGGCCCACCATCGCGTCCAGCGTGTTCACGGCACGGAACGCCACCAGACCCGGTACGCCGCCCAGCGCGCCCCAGACGAGCGCGCCCACCACGGCGTCCGAGGTGTTCTCCGCGACCGACTCGACGACCGCGCGCGCCATCTGCGGCCCGTCCAGCGCCTGCGGATCGCGTCCGCACAGGTGCGGCAGCCGCCGCCTCGCCAGGTCGGTGTCACCGGCCAGCAGCGCGTCGCCGATGGCGCGCGCCTCCCGGCCGAGCGAGGTGCCGCCCAGGACGGCCCAGACGGCCGCCGCGGTCAGCGCCGTGCCGGCCACGGCGCGGGCGGGGCCCGGGGTGCGCGGGCCGCCGCGTACGGCGCGCTCCAGCAGGGCGGCGCCCGCGGCGGCACCGCCCGCGCACAGCACGGCGTGCGCCGCGCCGTATCCACGGTGGTCGCGCCAGAGGCGGGATTCGACGGCGGCGGCGGCCCGGCCGAACGCGGCCACCGGGTGGCCGCGTTCGGGATCGGCGACGATCAGGTCGCCGAGGAAGCCGATGGCCGCGCCGCACGCGTAGCCGGCGTGTTCGGCACGCATCGGATCAGACCGCCGTCACGCCTCGGAGGAACGGGCCGACGGCGGCGGGTGCCGGTGCGTCGTCGCACGAAGATCTCGAACTGCGGCCGGGCATGGCGGTATGTCCTCACTCAGGGTCCGCGCCCTGGCTCGACGTGACGGCGACAAGAGTCTCCTGGCTCCCGGATCGGCGCTTCCCCCGGCCTTCCCGTCCCTGCGGACCCACCCTGCGGGCGGACACGTGCGGACCGTGGCCTTCGTTGGAGGAGCGCTCCCCGGTGACAGTGGCGGGACCGCGCCGGATTCTCACCGGACTTCCTCTTCTGTCGCCGATTGGCTCCGGCAGTCCACCACGCCCCGCGAACGCCGTCAACTCACCCTTGACCTGCGGTGCTCCGCCCCGTCATGAGCTGTGGCACACACCACAGGACGGCCGCAGAGCGCACGGACGAGGCGCCCGGCAGCCGCGGGAGTGCGGACCACCGGGCGCCTCGGACGCGCCGTCGTACCGGGCCGCGTCAGGCGGCCACGATCAGGTAGATGCCGTAGGCCACGGCCGCCGCGCACACCGCGAAGGCGGCGTACGCGCCGAACCGCGCCCCGGATCCGGGAGCGCCCGCGGCGGCTGCGGCACCCTCCTGCTGCGTCGTGCGCGCCGTACCGACGATGCCGACCGTGAACAGGCCCACGATCCCGACCGTCACCACGAGGGTGACGCCGAAGACCTGGCCGAGAGCTGCCCAGTCGATGCTCATGTTGCGGGTTCCTTAGGTGAGGGCTAGCTGAGGGAGGCGGCCTTGGCGCGCGGGGCGCCGGAGCCGTTCGCGGTGGTGGTGGGACCGGCCGCCTCCTGGGCGGGCACGGTCGGTCCCGCCGGGGGCGGGGTGACGGTCTGGAGGGCCGCGGTGACCACTCCGGCAGGCTCCGGCGCTTCGTTGACGTTGGTGTGGTCGATCGGCTTGCGCCGGGACGCGGCCCAGATGGCGCCGCAGATACCGAGCGCCAGGACGGCGACCGCCGCGACACCCCAGTCGCCCTGGTCGGCGAGGAGCGCGGCGCCGGCCGAGACCAGTCCGGCGGCCGGCAGCGTCAGGCACCAGGCCACGACCATCCGGGCGGCCGTCGACCAGCGCACCACGCCGCCCTTGCGGCCCAGACCCGAGCCCATCACCGAGCCCGAGCAGACCTGGGTGGTGGAGAGAGCGAAGCCGAGGTGCGAGGACGCCAGGATGGTGGCGGCGGCGCCGGTCTGGGCGGCGAAGCCCTGCGGCGGCTGGATGTCGGTGATGCCCTTGCCCATCGTGCGGATGATCCGCCAGCCGCCCAGGTACGTGCCGAGGGCGATGGCCAGACCGGCCGATGCGATGACCCACAGCGGCGGGTCGGCGTGCGGGGCGACCACCCCGCCGGTGATCAGCGCGAGCGTGATCACACCCATCGTCTTCTGTGCGTCGTTGGTGCCGTGGGCCAGCGAGACCAGAGCCGCCGAGGCGATCTGTCCCGCGCGGTAACCCTTGGCGGTCTCCTGCTCGTCGCGGTTGCGGGCCAGCCGGTACGTGAGCCGGGTCGCGGCCATCGCGGCGATACCGGCGACGACCGGGGCGGCCACTGCCGGGATGAGGACCTTCATCACGACGGCCCCGCCGTGCACGCCGTCCGGGCCGACCGACACCAGCGTGGCGCCGATCAGACCGCCGAACAGGGCGTGCGAGGAGCTGGAGGGGAGTCCGGCGAGCCAGGTGAGGAGGTTCCAGACGATCGCGCCGACCAGGCCGGCGAAGATCACTTCAGGTCTGATGCCGGCGCTCTCGTCGATGATCCCGCCGGAGATGGTCTTGGCGACCTCCACCGACAGGAAGGCGCCGACGAGATTCAGCGAAGCCGACATCGCCACCGCGATCTTGGGCTGAAGTGCCCCGGTGGAAATGGTGGTGGCCATCGCGTTGGCCGTGTCGTGGAAGCCGTTCGTAAAGTCGAACACCAAGGCCGTGACGATCACGATCCCGATGAGAAGCGTGATGTGTTCCATTCACCCAGGCAATCAGTTCGATGGTCAGAGACGCTGAGACCGTAGGAAGAACGGATGAACGGAAGGTGAACGTGACCGGGCGCATCGGTGACACCCCCGCACTGTTCACGAGGAGGCGTCCCAGGGGCCACGAGGGCACCATCGGTCGGTCGCTTCCCCGGGCTGTGGCAGCCCCCGTACGGTAGCGCGCAGCGCGCCCTCATCCACGCACCCGGAGGCCCTCGTGACGGATCGCCGTGACTCCTCGCCCGCGCCGGGCGCGGATCCCGTGCCGCCGGGCCGTGCGCCGTCCGGAGCGCCGGACCGGGACGCACTCGCGGACGCCTGGGACGCGCTCGTCGCCACCGCGCGCCGCACCGTCACCGACGGCCTCGTCGTCGGCACGTCGGGAAACGTCTCGGTACGCGTCGGCGACCTGGTCCTGGTCACCCCCAGCGGCGTCCCCTATGACCGGCTCGGCCCCGGCGACCTCACCGCGGTCGGTCTCGACGGCCGCCGTGCACTCGGCACCCTGCGGCCCACCAGCGAACTCCCCATGCACCTCGCGCTCTACCGCACCACCACGGCGGCGGCGATCGTGCACACCCACGCCCCGCACGCCACGGCCGTCTCCACCCTGGTCCCCGAACTCCCGCCGGTCCACTACATGACGGCCGCGCTCGGCGGCCCCGTCCGCGTCGCCCCGTACGCGCTCTACGGCAGTGAGGAACTCGCCGCGAACATGCTCGGCGCACTGCGCGACCGCACCGCCTGCCTGCTGCAGAACCACGGCACCATGGCGTACGGCGCGAGCCTCGGCGAGGCCCTGGACCGCACCGCCCAACTGGAGTGGATGTGCCGCGTCTGGCTCACCGCGTCCTCCGTGCCGGGACTGACCCCGGCCCTGCTGCCGGACGACCGGCTCGACGAGGCCGGGCGGAAGCTGCGCGGCTACGGCCGGCGGACCGAAGGCGAGAACTGAGCGGCCAGGACTGAGCAGCGGGCACCTCGGGCGCGCCGCTCAGCCCGTCACCCGCCCGCGCCCGCCCGCTGGCCGTGCCCGCCGTCCCTTCGCACACTGAGCAGATGCGCCTGGGTACTGCGGCGGCCGTGGCCGCCACCACCGTGATCGGTGCCGGGGCCGCCGCGGTGGCGGTCGGCCGGTACGCCGGCGACGCCGTCCTGAAGCCGTCACCCGACCACCCCTTCCCCGGCGACTCCCGCCTCACGGTGCACTCCGTCACCGACGGCCGGGTCACCCTCACCCGCAGCCTGGCGTCCCTGCGGCCCGGCACCTACGGCCTCACCGGCGGCGGCTGCCACGCCGTCGTCGGCCCCGTCGTGCACCACACCCCGCACCCCGCTGACACCGTCGTACGGCGCCTGGAGCGGGTCACCCACGGCACGCTCGCCCCGGGCCTCCGGATGCGGCTGACCCCGCAGGTGCACATCGGCAACCCCCGCGACGCGCTCGGCCTGCACTGCGCCGACGTCGACATCCTCGGCGAACTCGGCGCCCTGCCCGCGTGGTTCGTCCCCGGCGTCCGCGAGACCTGGGTCATCACCGTGCACGGCCTGGGGACCACCCGCGAGCACCCGATGGTCGTGCTGCCGTTCCTGCGCCGCCGGCAACTCCCGGTGCTCGACCTCGCCTACCGCAACGACGTCGGCGCCCCGCCGACCGCCGACCGCGTGCAGCACCTCGGCGACACCGAATGGCGCGACCTGGACGCGGCGATCCGCTACGCGATCCGGTACGGCGCCCGCGATGTGGTCCTGCACGGCTGGTCCACCGGCGCCACGATGGCGCTGCGGGCCGCCGCCAACTCCGCGCTGCGCGGCCGTATCCGTGGCCTCGTCCTCGATTCGCCGGTACTCGACCGCCACGCGACCGTGCGCGCGCTGGCCGCCGCCCGCCGGGTGCCGCGCGCCCTGCTGCCGCTGGCCGTCCGGGCCGCCGAGGGCCACACGGGACTGCCCGTCGACCGTCCCGCCGATGCCTTCGACCCCGCGGCGCTGACCGTCCCCACCCTGCTCTTCCACGGCCCGGACGACACACTCGCGCCGTGGGCCGCCTCCCGTGCCTTCGCCGCCCGCCGCCCGGAACTGATCACCTTTCACCCGGTGCCGCACGCCCCGCACGCCGCGATGTGGAACGCCGACCCGGCGCGCTACGAAGAGGCGATGCGCCGCTTCCTGACCCCGCTGATGTGACCCGCGCCGGCCGGCCGGGCGCCGCCGCCGGCCGGTGACGCGGGGGCGTACGGGGGGACAACTCCCCACAACCGTGATGGGTCGCCGAGGTGGCACAAGGCGCGCAGGCCATAACCCGTCACCCGATTGGGTTTTCGGGCCGTCAGCGGCAAGACTGCTCCTGTGACGTCCCGTACTCCGCGCGACTCCCGACTCCGACTCGTCCCCCGACAACCGATTGCCGCCGCCCGCCGGGCGGTGAGCACCCGGGCCGCCCGCCCGGCCCCGCGCCCGCCCGAAGGCACCCCGCCGCCCGCGGAACTGGCGCGGCAGGCGCGCGCCGTACTGTCCGGCGCGGCCCGCCTGGCCCACTGGGCCGACGGCGCGGACGCCGGGCTGCGGGCCGGCCGGGACGGCGCACTGCCGGCCGCCGCGGTGGAACGCGCGGCCGGGGCGCTGGGGCTGTCCGCCGCGCAGGTGCGCGCCGACTGGGACCGGGCACGGCTCGCCGGCCTCATCGAACTGCACGGCGGCCTCGCCCGCGCCGGCTGGCGGCTGCGCGCCTGGGACCGCGACGACACCGCGGCGCTGCGCGGCTGGGTCGCCCTCTTCGACGCCTGGTCGCTGGCCCGCCCCGCACCCCGGGGCGCGGGGCCGACGATCGTCGCCGAAGTGGTCGAGGCGGTGCCGCAGTTGCTGTCCCTGCTGCACCTGTCGGCGGGTCCGGTACGGCTGCCGATGCTGCTGGACATGCTCGACCAGCGCGTCGCCGAACTGCGCACCGAGCGCTGCGAGGTGCCCTACGGGCCGCGGCAGGACGACCCGGGTGCCGAAGGAACGGTGGACGACGCCGCGGGGGCGTCGCTCGCCGATCTGCTGGACTGGGCGCTGGCCTCCCTCACCACCGTCGGGGCGCTGGTCCCGCCGCAGGGTGTGGAGGCGGTCGACGGCGGTCGCGAGGCGCAGTTGACGCCGCTGGGCAACTGGTCGGTGTGGGTCAAGCTGGAGCAGATCTGCGTCGCGGCCCAGAGCCCGGCGGGGAACATCGAGCAGACCGCGGCGGCGATGCTGCGCGGCTGTGCCCGGCTCACCCCGGGACCGGCCCGCGCCGAGTACCGCGCCTGGCTCGCCGCCCGCTCCGTCGGCGCCGCGGTCGAGGAACTCCTCGCCGTGGCCCGCGGCGAGGACGCGCTGCTGCGGGGCCTGGCCTTCGAGGCGCTGCGCGCGGTCGGCGCCCCCGCCGAGCCCGCCGTACGCGCGGCGGCCGACGAGCCGGCCCTGCGTCCGTACGCCCTGCTGTGGCTGGTCGAGCACGAGGGCGGCGACCCGGAGACCGCGCCCGACGTGCTCACCCGCGAGGAGTCGACCTGGCTGTGGGTGGACACCGCCGCTGCCGTCGCCGACCACGGCGAGAGCCAACTGCTCATCCGGCACCTCGACTCGGCGGTCCAGGGCTCCGTCCCGCGCCTCCTGGAGGAGGTGAGGGCGGTCGGCCACCCGCGCACCGTGCAGGTCTTGGTGGCGCTGGCCGCGGCGCACCCCGATCCGGCGCTGGCCAAGGCCGTGCGCCGGGCGGCCTTCCAGGTCCACACCGGCGGGGTGTGAGCCCCGGGCCGGTGCGACAGGGCGGGTCCGGCCGGGCCCGCCCTCGTCAGGTCGCGGCGCCCGGCAGGTACGTCCCGAAGCTCCAGACGTTGCCCTCGGCGTCCCGGGCAAGGTAGTCCCGCGAGCCGTAGTCCTGGTCCGTGGGCGGTATAAGGATCTCCGCCCCGGCCGCCGCGGCCCGTGCGCAGTGCGCGTCGGTGTCCTCGACGACGACATAGACCGCGGCGGGCCCGGCGTCGGCCATCGCCGCGTCGAAGGCGCCGCCGCGGCCCTTCGAGCCGAGCATCACCCGGCCGTTGCCGTGGGAGAGTTCGGCGTGCAGCACCGTGCCGTCCTCGCTTTCGTACAGTGCTTCCTTCTTGAAGCCGAAGGCGCTGGTGAGCTGCCGGATCGCCGCGTGGGCGTCGCGGTAGAGCAGGGCGGGGTACAGGCTGGGCGCGCTCGCCGGGTCGAGGGTCATGGCATCCGCCTTTCCGGGAACGTGGTGTTCCCTCGCGTCCGCGGGGCCCGCGTGCCGTGCGCACGGACCTCCGTGAGATCTGCATCACAGTCTCGCAGCCGGCACTGACAACGCATCCGCGGCACCCGTGCACGCCATGCCGCCTGTGGGCCGCGCCCGGGGGCCGCCGGGCCGCCGATGCGGGATCCCGGGCCGGGGAAAGTGGTTGCGCGGCACCGTTAGACTGCCTGTATGGCAGTTCTCCTTTGGGTTCATTAGACGGCGTAGACCGCTCTCGGACCGTCCGTCCAATCCGCCGTCTTCCTGCCCTGGAGTTTTTCCGTGATCACCGCCTCCGGCCTTGAGCTGCGCGCCGGCGCCCGCATCCTCATCGAATCCGCGTCCTTCCGCATCGCCAAGGGCGACCGCATCGGCCTGGTCGGCCGTAACGGCGCCGGCAAGACCACGCTCACCAAGGTGCTGGCGGGCGAGGGGATGCCCGCCGCCGGCTCGGTCACCCGCTCCGGCGACGTCGGCTACCTCCCGCAGGACCCGCGCACCGGCGACATGGACGTACTCGCCCGCGACCGCATCCTGTCCGCCCGCGACCTGGACTCCGTGCTCCGCAAGATGCGCGAGAACGAGGACCGGATGGCGAACGGCAAGGGCGCCACCCGCGACAAGGCGATGAAGAAGTACGAGCGCCTGGAGACCGAGTTCCTGACCAAGGGCGGGTACGCAGCCGAGGCGGAGGCCGCGACCATCGCCGCCAGTCTCGGCCTGCCCGACCGGATCCTCGCCCAGCCGCTGCACACCCTCTCCGGTGGCCAGCGGCGCCGCGTGGAGCTGGCCAGGATCCTCTTCTCGGACTCCGACACCCTGCTGCTCGACGAGCCGACCAACCACCTGGACGCCGACTCCATCGTCTGGCTGCGCGACTACCTCAAGACCTACCGCGGCGGCTTCATCGTGATCTCCCACGATGAAGAGCTGGTCGAGACCGTCGTCAACAAGGTCTTCTACCTCGACGCCAACCGCTCGCAGATCGACGTCTACAACATGGGCTGGAAGCTCTACCAGCAGCAGCGCGAGGCCGACGAGAGGCGCCGCAAGCGCGAGCGGCAGAACGCCGAGAAGAAGGCCGCGGCCCTCAACTCGCAGGCCGACAAGATGCGCGCCAAGGCCACCAAGACCGTCGCGGCCCAGAACATGGCCAAGCGCGCCGAGCGGCTGCTGGCCGGACTCGACGAGGTCCGCGCGTCGGACAAGGTCGCCAAGCTGCGCTTCCCCGACCCCGCGCCGTGCGGCAAGACGCCGCTCACCGCCGAGGGCCTGTCGAAGTCCTACGGCTCGCTGGAGATCTTCACCGGCGTCGACCTGGCCATCGACAAGGGCTCCCGGGTCGTCATCCTGGGCCTGAACGGCGCGGGCAAGACCACCCTCCTGCGGCTGCTGGCCGGTGTGGAGACCCCGGACACCGGCGAGGTACGCGCCGGGCACGGCCTCAAGCTCGGCTACTACGCGCAGGAGCACGAGACGCTGGACCCGGACCGCACGGTCCTGGAGAACATGCGCTCCGCCGCCCCCGACATGGACCTCGTCGCCATCCGCAAGACGCTGGGTTCCTTCCTCTTCTCGGGCGACGACGTCGACAAGCCCGCCGGGGTGCTCTCCGGCGGCGAGAAGACCCGGCTCGCCCTGGCGACGCTGGTCGTCTCCTCCGCCAACGTCCTGCTGCTCGACGAGCCGACCAACAACCTCGACCCGGCCAGCCGCGAGGAGATCCTCGGCGCGCTGCACACCTTCACCGGCGCCGTCGTCCTGGTCTCCCACGACGAGGGAGCGGTGGACGCGCTGGAGCCGGAGCGCATCATCCTGCTGCCCGACGGCGTCGAGGACCTGTGGGGCCAGGACTACGCGGACCTGGTCGCGCTCGCCTGATCAACCCCGTATGGATCATTCGGCCGATGCGTGATCCATCATCTGAGTGAGAACGGCTCGTACACCGGCGAGCCTGCGATACGAGGCCGGGCCCGCTGGGGCCCGGCTTTCGCATGTCTGGCCACAACCCCTCTGACCTGGCCTTTTTTGCATTTCGTGGTGCGGAGGGCAGACGGGAGCGGCGCCGGAAGTGCCGTCCGTCCAGTTCGTCCGGGTACGGACGGTTGGCAAGGTGTCTCATCGACCTTGCTGAATGGGTGGCCAGGAAGCCGGGGAGGGGTGATCATGAGAGTCCAGAGCGCACTTCCCACGAGGAGGCACGGGTGGCCGAGACTCTGAAGAAGGGCAGCCGGGTAACCGGCGCCGCGCGCGAGAAGCTCGCGGCAGACCTGAAGAAGAAGTACGACTCCGGAGCGAGCATCCGGGCGCTGGCCGAAGAGACCGGTCGCTCCTATGGATTCGTGCACCGGATGCTCAGCGAATCCGGTGTGTCCCTGCGCGGTCGGGGCGGAGCAACGAGGGGCAAGAAAGCCGCCTCGGCCTGACGGCCGCGTCTCCGGGTATTCCGCGGTGTCCCCCCGGTCGGTCGAGTAGTCGGCCGGGAGGTTACCGTTCAGTCACTTACGCACGCTGGTGCGACTGGCTGACTCGGAGGCGTCTGATGACTCTGCTCGACAAAGACGGTGTGCAGCTCACCGTGGACGGCGAGATCGCCACGGTGACTCTTGCTCATGCAGCGAAGCGCAACGCCCAGTCGCCGGCCATGTGGCGGGCGCTGGCCGAAGCGGGCTCGCTGCTGCCGGGCACCGTACGGATCGCGGTGCTGCGCGGTGAGGGCAAGTCCTTCTCCGCGGGCCTCGACCGGCAGGCTTTCACGCCGGAAGGCTTCGACGGTGAGCCGTCGTTCCTCGACATGGCGCGTGGCTCGGACAGCGAACTGGACGCCACGATCGCCGCGTACCAGGAAGCGTTCACCTGGTGGCGGCGCACCGACCTGGTGTCCATCGCCGCTGTGCAGGGCCATGCCATCGGTGCGGGGTTCCAGCTCGCCCTCGCCTGCGACCTGCGGGTGTGTGCGCAGGACGTGCAGTTCGCGATGCGCGAGACCAGCCTGGGCCTGGTGCCCGACCTGACGGGTACGCACCCGCTGGTCGGTCTCGTGGGCTATGCGCGGGCGCTGGAGATCTGCGCCACCGGTCGGTTCGTGCATGCCGAAGAGGCCGGGCGGATCGGGCTGGCCAATCTGGTGGTGCCCGGTGACGAGCTGGACGCCGCCGTATCCGACCTGGCCGCTGCCCTGATCGCGGCGCCGCGCGACGCGGTCATCGAGACCAAGGCGCTGCTGGCCGGTGCCGTGGGCCGCGGCTTCGAAGAACAGCGCACCGCCGAGCGGGCCGCACAGGGCCGCCGGCTGCGCGATCTCGCAGGCGTCGGCGAGTAGCGACCCGGGGAGCAACGACCTGCGGTCCGCCGACCGGCCCCGGCCCACCACGGTGGGCCGGGGCCGGTCCGCGTTCATGCCCGGGGCGGGGCACCCGGCTGCCGCATCCCTGAGGCGGGCCCGGGGGAGCGCACCTACTGTGGGCGCCGGAGCGGCAGGCCGTTCCTCCCCTCGGAAAGGGATGCTCGGAGATGACCGACAGCGAGCAGTGGAACCGGTCCGGAGCCTCGGACGGAGCGAAGCCCGGTGGTGCGCGCGGCGGCGGTGACCCCGCGTCCCGCGGGCGTACGACCATCGCCGACGGTGTCGTGGAGAAGATCGCCGGTCTCGCGGCCCGCGACGTGGCCGGTGTGCACGCCATGGGCAGCGGATTCGCGCGCACGCTCGGTGCGGTGCGGGACCGGGTGCCGGGCGGCGGCAGGTCGGGCACCGCGACCCGCGGCGTGAAGGCCGAGGTCGGGGAGGTGCAGACGGCGCTCGACCTGGAGATCGTGGTGGTGTACGGCGTCTCCATCGCGGACGTGGCCCGCGCGGTCCGGGAGGAAGTGATCTCCGCCGTCGAGCGGATGACCGGCCTTGAGGTCGTCGAGGTCAACATCGCGGTGAGCGACGTGAAGCTGCCCGACGAGGAGGACGAGGACGAGGAAGCGGAATCCAGGCTCCAGTAGTCGGCCCCTGCGGCAGCAGGTCCCGGCGGCCGTCGGATTCGGCCGGAGCGGGTAGCGAAGGAGCGCACGATGAGTATGGCCGTGGTCGGTCTTCTGGCCGGTATGGCGCTGGGTTTCGCCGGATACTTCGGTGGGTTCGGGGCCTTTGTCCTGGTGGCAGCCCTGGGCGCCATCGGCTTCGTGGCCGGCCGGTTCCTGGACGGGGACCTGGAGGCCGGCGATTTCTTCCGTACGCGGTCCGGTGGCCGCGACGAGCGGCGGCGGTGAGCCGGGGTGGCGACGCTGTCCATGGCGACGGTCGTCGCCGAGGTGCCGGCCGGGGAACGGGGCGCGACGCGGGTCGCCGACCGGGTGGTGGCGAAGATCGCCGCCCGTGCGGCGCGCGAGGCGCTGCGCACCGCGGCGCCGCACACGCGCACCGCTGCCCACGCGTCGGTGACCGTCCGCGGACGGAGCGACCGGCAGACCCTCGGTGAGGCCCATGTGCGGGTGGCCGTGGAGCTGGGCTACCCGTCCGACATCGGCGCGCAGTGCGGCGCGGTGCGGCGTCAAGTGGCCGAGCGGGTAAGGGCGTTGGCGGGCATGGAGGTGCCCGATGTGGCGGTGGAGGTGGAGCGCCTGCACTCACCGCTGCAGGAGTCGGCGGGCCGGGAAAGGGTGCGATGAGCGAGGACGAGCCCACCCGGAGACTGCCGACCCTCGACAAGGAGGCGGCCCCCGCCGACCCGCCGCGGCCGGGCGCCGCACAGCGGGCACCGGTGCACGGCAGGGCGGGCCGCTTCTGGTCGTCCCGCAGGGTTCCGGCGGCGATCGTGGCGCTGGTGCTGCTGGCCGCCGCCGGACTGCTGCTCTACGACGTGGCGGCGGTGCGCGCCGGCCGCCCGGCGATGGCCTGGCGCAAACGGCTCGCCGGTGAACTGGCCACCCGGAACCTGGACGACCCCTGGGTGCTCGGCGCCGCGGCGGCGGCCGTGCTGATCGGCCTCTGGCTGATCCTGCTGGCGCTCACACCGGGGCTGCGCGGCCTCCTGCCGATGCGCCGCACGGCCCCGGACGTACGGGCCGGACTCGACCGGAAGGCCGCCGCCCTGGTGCTGCGCGACCGTGCCATGGAGGTGCCGGGCGTCCGGTCCGTGCAGCTGTCGGTGCGCCGCCGCAAGGCGAAGGCCAGGACGGTCTCGCACTTCAGGGAGCTGGACGAGGTGCGCACGGATCTGCGTGCGGCGCTCGGTGAGGGGCTGCAACAGCTGGGACTGGCGCGGCGGATGGGCCTGTCCGTCCGTGTCCGGCGTCCGAAGAAGAGGTGAGCGTGCGATGCGCAAGGTCCGCAGAACCGTCAACCGGGTGCTGCTGGGGCTGACCGGCGCGGTGCTCCTCGGCACCGGCGGCGCGGTGCTGCTGGCCGGTCTCGACCTCGCGTCGGCCTGGCACTTCTCGCTGCCCGACTGCTGGCCGTGGACCCGACCTGACGGCGTGCTGCTGTCCGGCGGTAACCGCACCCGGTGGGTGGACAGCGGATGGTGGTGGCCCACCGTCATCGCCGTCCTCGCGGTCGTCGTCCTGCTGCTCCTGTGGTGGCTCCTGGGACAGCTGCGCCGCCGCCGGCTGGTCCAGATCCTGATCGACAGCGGGGACGGCGAAGGCGCGACGCTGCGCGGCCGGGCGCTGGAGGGGGTGCTGGCCGCCGAGACGGAGGCGCTGGACGGGGTGGAGCGGGCCGGGGTGCGGCTGGCGGGACGCCGCACCCAACCGCGGGTGCGGGCCGTCCTGGCGCTGGCCCCGCACGCCGACCCCGGCACCGTCCTGCTGCGGCTCTCGGACGAGACGGTGGCCCGCGCACGCGGCTCGGCCGGTCTTGAGCGGCTGCCGGCCGAGGTGCGGCTGCGCGCGGTGCCGCACCGCGCGGAGCGGGTCAGCTGAGGCGGCGGCGCACACCGATCGGCGTGCGCCGCCGGACCGTCAGAAGCCGTGCCGTGCCCCGCCGTCCACCGGCACCATCACGCCGGTGAGGTAGGAAGCGGCGGGCGAGAGCAGGAACGCCGCGGTCCTGCCGAATTCGGCGGGCTCGCCGTAGCGGCCCAGGGGGATCGACGCGGAGTTGCGGGCGCGGGAGCCCTCGGGGTCGCCGGAGTGCGCGTCGAGCTGGGTCATCCGGTCGGTGGCGATCCGGCCCGGCAGGACGCCGACGACCCGGATGCCGCGCGGGCCCAGCTCGTTGGCCAGCGACTTGGCGAAGCCGGCCAGGCCGGGGCGCAGTCCGTTGGACACGGTCAGGCCGCCGATCGGCTCGTGCACCGAGCTCGACAGCACGAAGCCGATGACGCCGCCTTCGCCCAGCTCCGCCGCCACGGCGCGGGCCAGCCGTACGGCGCCGAGGAAGACCGTGTCGAAGGCGGTCTGCCACTGTGCGTCGGTGGTGTCGGCCGCCGATCCGGGCGGCGGGCCGCCGACGCTGATGAGGACGCCGTCGAGGCGCCCGAACCGCTCGCGGGCGGCGGCGACCAGGCGGGCAGGTGCCTGCGGGTCGGCGTTGTCGGCGGCGACGCCCAGGGCGCGTTCGCCGAGTTCCGCGGCGGCTGCCGCCGCGCTCTCCTCGGTGCGTCCGGTGAGGACGACGTGGGCGCCGTCGGCGACCAGTTCGCGGGCGGTGGCGAAGCCGAGGCCGCGGGTGGCTCCGGTGACGAGGTACGTCCGGTCGGTGAGTCCAAGATCCATGGCTCTAGGGTCTCGCGTCTGACCCCGCGCCGTCGAGCAGGGTGAGGGCGGTCCCGACCAGGCCGACGTGGCTGAACGCCTGCGGGAAGTTGCCCAGTTGCCGGCCGGCCGCCGGGTCGTACTCCTCGGCGAGCAGCCCGACGTCGTTGCGCAGCGCGAGCAGCCGCTCGAACAGGGCGCGGGCCTCGGCGGGCCTGCCGGTCAGCTGGAGGGCTTCGGCGAGCCAGAACGAGCAGACCAGGAAGGTGCCTTCGCCGCCCGGCAGGCCGTCGACGGAGCTGCCGTCGGTGGCGTAGCGGCGTACCAGCCCGTCGTGTGTCAGCTCGTCGCGGATGGTGTCGACGGTGCCGATGACGCGCGGGTCGCTGCCCGGCAGGAAGCCGAGGCGGGGGATGAGCAGGGTCGCCGCGTCCAGCTCGGTGGAGCCGTAGGACTGGGTGAAGGTGCCGCGTGCGGCGTCGTAGCCCTTCTCGCAGACCTCGCGGTGGATGGCGTCGCGCATCGCACGCCAGCGCGTCGCGTCGCCCCGGACGCCGGGGTGCGCCTCGACGGTGCGTACCGCGCGGTCGGCGGCGACCCAGGCCATGACCTTGGAGTGGACGAAGTGCCGGCGCGGGCCGCGGATCTCCCACAGGCCCTCGTCGGGGTCGCGCCAGGTGGATTCGAGGTAGTCGACCAGGGCCCGCTGGATGTTCCAGGCGTGCGGCTCCGACGGCAGGCCCGCGGTGCGGGCGCTGTGGAAGGAGTCCAGCACCTCGCCGTAGACGTCGAGCTGGCGCTGGTCGACGGCGGCGTTGCCGATCCGTACCGGGGTGGATCCGGCGAATCCGGACAGCCAGGGGAGCTGGGATTCCGGCAGCCGCCGTTCACCGGACAGCCCGTACATGATCTGGAGGTCTTCGGGGGCGCCGGCCACCGCGCGCAGCAGCCAGTCGCGCCAGGCCGCCGCCTCCTCCAGGTAGCCGGCGGCGAGCAGTGAGTTGAGGGTGAGGGAGGCGTCCCGCAGCCAGCAGTAGCGGTAGTCCCAGTTGCGGACGCCGCCCAGCTCCTCGGGCAGGGAGGTGGTGGGCGCGGCGACGATGCCGCCGGTGGGGGCGTAGGTCAGTGCCTTGAGGGTGATCAGCGAGCGGATCACGGCGTCGCGGTGCGGCCCGGTGTAGCAGCAGCGCGCCGACCAGGCGCGCCAGTCGTCCAGGGTGCAGTCCAGCGCGTCGTACGGGTCGATGATCCGTGGCCTGGGCTCGTGCGAGGGGTGCCAGGTCAGGATGAAGGCGACCCGGTCGCCCTGGCCGACGGTGAACTCCGAGCGGGTGCTGAAGTCCTTTCCGTAGGTGGTGACTTGGGGGTCGTTGCGCAGCCAGACCGAGTCGGGGCCCGCGATTGCCACCCGGCAGCCTTCGGCGTGCCGGACCCAGGGCACCACCCGGCCGTAGTCGAACCGCAGCCGCAGGACGCCGCGCATCTCGACGCGGCCGTGCAGGCCCTCGACGATGCGGATGACGTCGGGGGCGCGGTCGCGCTGCGGCATGAAGTCGGTGACCTTGACGCTGCCGGTGGGGGTGTCCCAGACGGTGTCCAGGACGAGCGAGTCGCCGCGGTAGGCGCGGGTGGCGCGGGCGTCGGACGCGGCGGGCGCCAGCCGCCAGTGGCCGTTGTCCTTGCCGCCGATGAGGGCGGCGAAACAGGCGCCGGAGTCGAAGCGCGGCAGGCACAGCCAGTCGATGGAGCCGTCGCGGCCGACGAGGGCGGCGGTCTGGAGATCGCCGATGAGCGCGTAGTCCTCGATACGTGGGGGCACCCAGCGCCCCTTCCCGCGGGGCGGGTGCGCTACTCGGCGGTGGGGGCTGTCCGGGCTACCGCGTCGGCCGGTGCCGCGGCTGCGGTGTCCGGCTCCGCGTCTCCGGTTCCTTCCGGCGCTCCTGCCTCGTCCGGTGGCCCGGCCGCCGCCGCACCGGCCTTCTTCGCGGCCTCCGCCGCCAGGTCCCGCAGTTCGCGGCGTACCAGGATGATCCAGCCGACCGGCACCGCGGCGGCGAACAGCCACCACTGCACCGCGTACGCCATGTGCGGGCCGATGCTGTCGTGGTCGGGCTCGGGGACCAGCTGCGGTGTGCCGTCCGCCGGGTCAGGTGCGGTCTGCTCGATGTAGCCGCCGAGCACCGGGTGGTGCAGCCGCTTCGCCTGCTGCTCGCTGTTGATGAGCATCACCTGGCGGGCGGGCAGGCCCTGGGTGTTCTTGATCCCGCTGCCCGCGGTGGTCTCGTCGGCCATCATCCGGCCGGTCACGCTGACGGTGCCCTTGGGGGTGGCCGGGACGTCGGGGAACTTGGTGAGGTCGTTGCCCGCCGGGATCCAGCCGCGGTTGACCAGCACGGTTTGCCCGTGGGCGAGGTTCAGCGGGGTGAGGACGTAGTAGCCGATGCTCGACTCGTCGGCGCCGGTGCGCTGGCGGACCACGACCTCGTGCGCGGCGTCGTACGTGCCGGTGGCGGTGACCCGCCGCCACATGTCGTCGCGCGGCAGCGTGCGGCCGGGTGCGGTCAGGTCGGTGACCGGGACCGGCTTCGCGTGCAGGTTGTCCGCGATGAGCTGGTTCTGCGCGACCTTGTGCTCATGTCGGTGGAGCTGCCAGAAGCCCAGTTTGATCATTACCGGGATCAGGACGAGGCCCACGAGGGTGAGGATCACCCACTGCCGGGACAACAGGAAGCGGTACACGGCTTTGACGGTACCTGGAGTGTGACGGCCCCCGAGCAGGGGGTCCTGCCGGGGGCCGTACGATCCGTGGTGCGCACGGGTCAGACTCTGTCGACGATGCCCACCTTCCCCTCGGAGCGGGCGCAGTGGGCGCCGCAGTACCAGTGGCCATCGACCTCGACGCCCTGGCCGATGACCTGGCACCGGCAGTGTTCACAGATGGGCGCCATGCGGTGGATGGCGCAGGAGAAGCAGTCGAAGACGTGCACCGCGCCCTGTGCGTGCACCTCGAACGTCATCCCGTATTCGTTTCCGCAGACCTCGCAACGTGCCATGCGCCACAGGGTGGGCGCGGGGCAGTCGCGGGGCGAGGCGTCGGCGGGTGTGTTGTCCCGGCTTCACCCGGACGCAGGCGCCACGTCCTGGAGCAGCTGCATGAAGGCTGCCTCGTCGATCACGACGGTGCCGAACGAGCGGGCCTTGGCGGTCTTGGACGTCTGCGCGTCGGGGTCGTTGGTCACCAGCAGGCTGGTGAGCCGGGACAGGCTCGTCGCGACGTGCAGTCCGGCCTCGACGGCGCGGTCCTCCAGCAGTTCGCGGTCGACGGAGGTGTCACCGGAGAAGGCGACCCGCATGCCCTGCACCAGCCGGCCGCCCGCTTCGTAGCGCCCCGGGTTGGGGTACGGGCATGCGGGGCGCTTGCGGGACGGCCGCCAGGTGCCGGGGCGGTACGACGCCGAGCCGGTGTGCTGCCGTGGCGCCGGGGCGTCGGACCATTCGGTGAGCGGCTGGCAGGTCAGCAGCGGCAGGCGCAGATTCTCCCGCGCGGCCCGGCGCAGGCTGGGCCGGAACGCCTCGGCCAGTACCCTGGCGTCGTCCAGGGCGTGGTGGGCGTGCTCCTGCACCACGCCGTAATGGGCGGCGAGCGACTCCAGCTTGTGGTTGGGCAGCGGGAGGCGCAGCTCCTTGGAGAGCGCGATCGTGCACAGGCGGCGCTCCACCGGTGCCTCGGCGCGGGCGCGCGCGTACTCCCGCGCGATCATCGACCAGTCGAACATGGCGTTGTGCGCGACCAGGACGCGGCCGGCGAGGCGCCGGGACAGCTCGGGGACGATCTCCGGGAAGAGCGGGGCGTCGGACAGTACCTCGCTGGTGAGGCCGTGGATCCACACCGGGCCCGGATCGCGCTGCGGGTTGACCAGGGTGTACCAGCGGTCCTGGAACTCGCCCTGCGCGTCGAGTTGGTAGACGGCGGCGGAGATGATCCGGTCGTCGCGGGCCAGCCCCGTGGTCTCGACGTCGACCACCGCGTATCCCTGCGGATAGACGTCCGGCCAGGGGGCCGGCGGGGTCGACGGTCCCGGCTGCTGCCCGATCCTCGGCGTGATCGGGTCGGCTGCTGCCATGTGGTCTTCGAGCATGGTCACTGAGGATACGGGCCGGGACCGACAGTCACCGAACCGCAGTCGTCCCGACCCCGCGCGGGCGGCATCCGCTCACGGTCGGTCAGGCGGGCCCGGCGGACCGGGCGATGACGAGGAGCAAGGCGGATGAAAGCGAGCAAAAAGGGCAAGTCGCCAACTCCGGTTACCGACGGTATCTGCCCGTCGGCAGTTGACGGCACGTCTTACATACTTATCGGTAACCACCTCTAGCGGCGCCCCGTCCGCCGCCCTTATGGTGCGGGGCATGCCGCACCTCCCCGATGTCGTGTTGTGGTCCGTTCCCGCCTTCGTCCTGCTCACCGTCATCGAGATGGTGAGCTACCGCCTGCACCCCGACGAGGACGCGGCGGGCTACGGGGCCAAGGACGCGGCCACCAGCGTCGGCATGGGGGTCGGCAGCCTGGTCTTCGACGCGCTGTGGAAGATCCCGATCGTCGCGATCTACGCCGCGGTCTACGAACTCACCCCGCTGCGCGTCCCGGTGCTGTGGTGGACGCTGCTGCTGATGCTGCTCGCGCAGGACTTCTTCTACTACTGGTCGCACCGCGGTCACCACGTCATCCGCATCCTGTGGGCCTGCCACGTCGTGCACCACTCCAGCAAGAGGTTCAACTTCACCACCGCGCTGCGGCAGCCCTGGACCACCTGGACGGTCTGGCCGTTCTACGTCCCGATGGTCGCGCTCGGCGTGCATCCCGCGGCCATCGCCTTCTGCTCGGGGGCGAACCTCGTCTACCAGTTCTGGGTGCACACCGAGCGGGTCGGCACGCTGCCGCGGCCCTTCGAGTTCGTTCTCAACACCCCCTCCCACCACCGCGTCCACCACGCCTCGCAGGGCGGCTATCTGGACCGCAACTTCGGCGGGATCCTGATCGTCTGGGACCGGATGTTCGGCTCGTTCGTCCCCGAGACCGAGCGGCCGGTCTACGGGCTCACCAAGAACATCGACACCTTCAACCCGCTGCGCGTCGCCACCCACGAGTACGCCGCCATCGCCCGCGACGTACGGGCGGCGGGCAGCTGGAGCGAGCGCGCCGGGCGGGTGTTCCGCGGTCCCGGCTGGCAGCCGGCCGCCGCCGCCAACTCCCGTGCCGACGTGGCGACTTCACCGTGCGGGCAGGCCGCTTCGGGTGCGGCGGCCACCGCGGGCGAGCGCGCCGCGTGAGCCCGCTGCGTCCGCGGCCCCGCGCCGCCCGGCTGCTGCTCGCCGCTTTCGCGGTACTGGCCGCCGTCCACCTCGCCGCGCTGCTCCTGCGCGCTGCGGGACCTGGCCACGACACCGCCGACCTCGTCGTCCACCTCACCAAACCCGCGCTGATGCCGGTCCTGGCCTGCTATGCGCTCAGCAGCGGCGGCCCGCCGCTGCTCGCCGTCGCCCTGGTGTGCGGCTGCGCGGGCGACACCCTCCTCCAGGCGGGCGGCGACACCCTCTTCCTGCTGGGCATGGGCGCGTTCGCCGCCGGGCACCTCTGCTACCTCGCGCTGTGCGCCCGGCACGGCACGGCGCTGCGGCGGAGCCATACGGGTGCGGCGGCCGGCGCGTACCTCGTCGCCTGGGCCGCCACCGTGACGCTGCTGTGGCCCGACCTGCCCGCCGGGATGCGCGTCCCGGTGGCCGGATACAGCCTGCTGCTCACCGCGATGGCCTTCGGCGCCCTGCGGGCCGGACCGCTCGCCGCGGCCGGCGGACTCCTCTTCCTGCTCTCCGACACCCTGATCGCCACCGGCATCGCCGACTGGCCGCAGCTGCCCGAACCGCAGTTCTGGGTCATGCTCAGCTACGCCGCGGCCCAGTGCGCGCTGGCCGGCGGCGTGCTGCGGGCCGGCGCGGCGGGCACCGCACCACCCCGGTACGCCGCCGCACCGGCCCGCACCGAAGCCCGCTGACCGCCGCCTCGCCGCCCCCGGTCCTGACCCCGCGTGCTTGAGTCTCCCCCCGTGGGAGACCCGAAAGTGGGGGGCATGTACGAGGACGGCACGGGCCTGGTCACGATCGGCACGCTGGCACGCCGGACCGGAATCCCGGTCAAAACCATCAGGAACTGGTCGGACCTGGACCTGCTGCCGACCGCCGCCCGCACCCCCGCGGGCTACCGGCTGTTCCCGCAGCCGGCCGCGGGCATCGCCCCCGACTCGCCCGCAGCAACCCCCGTCGTCGCCGAACTCGCCGCCGCCTGGCTGCCCACCCGGGCGGCCACCGCCGACCCGCCCGACCGGGACGGCGCCGCCGCCCGCGACCGGCTGCGGGAACAGCTGGAGGCCGCGGCCGACCCCTCTGTCGCGCGCTACTGGGAACTGCTCTGCGCGGTCACCGGCCGCCCCGCGCCGCCCCGTTGGGACCGTGCGGGCACCTGGACCGCCGCCGCGCCGCGCGCCCACCGCACCCCGGTGGAGATCGACCGCGCCGCCTTCGCACAGTGCGACCCGGACCGGGTGCTGTACGCCTACCGGACGGTCACCCGCGAGGTCGCCGCCCTGGCCGCCGCGGTGAGGACCGCGGATCTGGAGCTGCCGACCCCGTGCGGCGGCTGGCGGGTACGCGAACTGCTCGGCCACCTCGTGTGGGAGAACCTCATGGTGGCCTCGGTGGCCGACGGCGACCCGCGCACCGACCACACCGCCGACCACACCGCCGACCACATCGGCGACGACCACGCCGCCGCCTTCGACGACAGCACCAGGACCGCGCTCGCCGCGTTCACCCGCAGCGGCATGCTGCACCGCACCTACGGGCCGTACGCGGCACCGGGCGCGATGCTCGTCCAGCAGGTCGTCGTCGAACTCCTCGCGCACGGCTGGGATCTGGCACGGGCCATCGGCGCGCCGACCGTGCTGGGGCCGGAGGTCGCCGAGGAGACGCTGGCCGCGGCGCGGCGGATCTACGGCGCCGCGCCGCGCACCGAAGGGGGCTCGTTCGCCCCGGAGCGCGCCGCCCTGTCCGGTGCGAGCGCCGCCGACCGCCTCGCCGCGTACCTCGGCCGCGACCCGGGCTGACCGGCGGGCGTCCCGTACCGCCCGCGGGCCCGGCGGCCTTCCCCGGCCGACGGGCCCGCGGCGTGCGCTACTTCAGGACCGCGTCCAGCGCGTCGACGATGCCGTAGCCGAAGTGGCTGTTGACGTGCTTCGTGCCGGTGCAGCCGGCGTCACCCGCGGGGCACCCCGGGTTGTCCGCCTGCTGCTTGAGCAGCCACTGGATCTCCTGCGGGCCGGAATCGGGGTGCGTGCTCCGCAGCAGCGCCACGACACCCGCGACGTGCGGGGAGGCCATCGACGTCCCCGCCAGGTAGGCCCAGTCGCCGCCCGGCACGGTGGAGAGGATGTTGCCGTTCTTGGCGGGCAGTTCGGGCACCTGCGCCGAGTCGCCGCCCGGGGCCGCCACATCGATCCGGCCGAGGCCGTAGTTCGAGTAACCCGACTTGAGGCGCTGCACGCCGGTCGCCGCGACGGTCACCGTGCCCGGCAGCTGGGTGGGCACGTCCCAGCAGGTCTTCGGGTCGACGGTGCGGGTGGTGGGCGTCGAGTCGTTCGGGCTGCCGGTGTCGGTGAGCTTCGATGCCGCCAGGTCGAGGTCGGCGTTGCCTGCCGCCGCGACGTTGACCGCGCCCCTGCGCTCGGCGTACTTCGCCGCCCTGCCCACCGCGTCGACGATGGCCGCCTGGTCGGCGTCGTCCTTGCACGCGAACATCCACGGATCCACGTAATAGCTGTTGTTGGTGACCTGGACACCGTGGTCGGCCGCGAAGACGAAGGCGCAGACGACGCTCTCCGCGTAGAACAGGCTGGTCCCCGGCTCGCTGACCTTGATGGCCGAGACCTTCACGCCGGGGGCGACCCCCGCCACACCGACACCGTTGCGGGCCGCCGCGATGGTGCCGGCGACATGCGTGCCGTGGTAGTCGCTCTCCGGGTCGTACGGGCGCCAGGACCCCGGGGAGGTGTCGGCGACGCCGCCCACGCAGTTGGCGGACTGCCGTGCCGAGAAGTTCGCCTTCAGGTCCGGATGGGTGTCGTCCACCCCGGTGTCGATGACGGCGACGGTGACCTTCCTGCTGCCGGGATCCACCGTCGCGGCCCGGTCAGCCCCGATGGCGGGCAGGTCCCACTGGAGCGGCTCCAGCGGCTCGTCGCCGCGCGCCCTCGCCGCCGCGCCCGCCGCCGCGACCCGGTCATCGGTCAGCTCCACCTTCTGCGGCCTGCCGGTGTCGGTGGTGCCGGACGGCTTGAGCGGCGCGGTACGGGTCGCGCCCGCCGACTGCACGCCCCTGACGCCCCGCATGGTGGCGGCGAACCGCGGAGCGGCCGAGTGGACGACGATCACGCCGATGCGCTCATGGGCGGTGACCACCTTTCCTCCGGCCCTGGCTATCTCCTGCGTCACCCTGCCGACCGTGGCGCGGCCGGGCGTGGTGTTCACGACGTACGACAGCAGCGGGCCGCCGGCCGGTGCCGCGGCGGCCGGGGCGGCACCCTGCGAGGCGGCGGTGGCCGCCTGCGGGAGGAAGCCGAGCGACGCGGTCAGCGCCAGGCCGAGCGGCAGGGCCAGCGCCCGCAACCGTCTGGATCGGGGATGTGCCATGGGGACTCCACCTCATCCGTGAGACCGCCCGCGCGCGGGTCGCGTGCGGGCGGAGATCTGACGGTGAAGTTATCGGCGATCACCGGAGTGCGCCATGGAAAGGTCAAAAACCCGGCGGCGGGGTTGACTTGCCGCCGGGTCAGCAGCCCCGGCGCAGCGCGCCGATACTCAGCGGGGGCAGCGGGACGCGCGGGCCGTACCAGCGGCCAGGGCCCGCGCCCTGCCGTCGGGGCGCCGGCGGATCGACGGACAGCGGGGCCGGCAGCCGCACGCTGCCGAACGGGCGGCGCCCGGGAGGGGAAGGCTGCGGGCGGGGCGGATACGGCGGCGGATTCACATCCGGCACAACGAACCGCGCGCCGGGCGGTGGCGGCCGGCCGGCCCATTGGTCACGGAATTCAACCATCGGCCCCTGTTGAAATCCGTGGCCGCACCTCTACGATGCGTGATCCACGTCACTTGCCTGTCCTCCGTCGTCGTTCCGCCGGCGGTCACCCCGTGTCAGGAGAACCCGTGAGCAGCGCACCGCCCCCCGGCCCCGGGCCGCATCAGCCGCCGCCCGGCGCGGCATCTGCAGACAGCGTCCAGCCGTCCCGCACCGAAGCGGGCCCCGACGGCGTCCCGTACCCCTTCACCGAGGTGCAGGCCAGTGGCGAGTTCGCCGAACTGCGCCACGCCCACCGCTCGTTCGCCTTCCCGCTCACGGTCGCCTTCATCGCCTGGTACCTCGCCTACGTCCTGCTGTCGAGCTACGCGGGCGGCTTCATGGCGCTCAAGGTGCTCGGCCACATCAACGTCGCCCTCGTCCTCGGCCTCGCCCAGTTCCTCACCACCTTCCTCATCGCCTGGTGGTACTCCCGCCACGCGGCGGCCCGGATCGACCCCAGGGCCCAGGCCATCAAGAAGCGCCTGGAGGGCGACGCATGAACCTCACACAGCAGCCGCTCGCCCTCCACCTCGCCGCCGGCGGCGCGGGCGAGCACCGCACCCTGATCGTCAGCCTCTTCGCCGTCTTCGTCGCCGCCACCCTCGGGATCACCGTCTGGGCCGGCCGCCAGACCAGGAACGCCGAGGACTTCTACGCGGGCGGCCGTCAGTTCAGCGGCTTCCAGAACGGCCTGGCCATCTCGGGCGACTACATGTCGGCGGCGTCCTTCCTGGGCATCGCGGGCGCCATCGCGCTCTCCGGATACGACGGCTTCCTCTACTCCATCGGCTTCCTCGTCGCCTGGCTCGTCGCCCTCCTCCTGGTCGCCGAACCGCTGCGCAACTCCGGCCGCTTCACCATGGGCGACGTCCTCGCCTTCCGGATGCGCCAGCGCCCGGTGCGCACCGCGGCCGGCGTCTCCACCATCGTCGTCTCGATCTTCTACCTGCTCGCGCAGATGGCCGGCGCCGGCGCTCTGGTCACCCTGCTGCTCGGCATCACCAGCGAGACCGGCAAGATCCTCGTCGTCGTCCTCGTCGGCATCGTGATGATCCTGTACGTCTCCATCGGCGGCATGAAGGGCACCACCTGGGTCCAGATGGTCAAGGCGGTGCTGCTGATCGCCGGCACCCTGCTGATCACGTTCCTGGTGCTGCTGAAGTTCCACTTCAACATCTCCTCGCTGCTCGGCGCCGCCGCCGAGAACAGTGGCAAGGGCGCCGCCTTCCTGGAGCCGGGACTCAAGTACGGCGTGACCGCCACCTCGAAGATCGACTTCATCTCCCTGGGCATCGCCCTGGTGCTCGGCACCGCAGGACTGCCGCACATCCTGATCCGCTTCTACACCGTCCCCACGGCCAAGGCCGCCCGGAAGTCCGTGAACTGGGCGATCGGCATCATCGGCGTCTTCTACCTGATGACCATCGCGCTGGGCTTCGGCGCCGCCGCCCTCATCAAGCCCGCCACGATCACCGCGTCCAACAAGGCGGGCAACACCGCGGCGCCGCTGCTCGCCCAGCAGATCGGCGGCGGCCCCGGCTCCACCGGCGGCGCGATCCTGCTCGCCGTCATCTCCGCGGTCGCCTTCGCCACCATCCTCGCGGTGGTCGCCGGACTCACCCTCGCCTCGTCCTCGTCCTTCGCGCACGACCTGTACGTGAACGTCATCCGCAAGGGCAAGGCCACCGAGAAGGAAGAGGTCCGCGCGGCCCGCTGGGCGACCGTCGGCATCGGCGCCGCCGCCATCGTCCTCGGTGTCTTCGCCCGCGGCCTGAACGTCGCGGGGCTGGTCGCGCTCGCCTTCGCCGTCGCCGCGTCGGCCAACCTCCCGACGCTGCTCTACAGCCTGTTCTGGAAGCGGTTCACCACCCGGGGCGCCCTGTGGTCCATCTACGGCGGCCTGTTCTCGTCCGTCGTCCTCGTGCTGTTCTCCCCGGTCGTCTCCGGCGCCGAGACCTCGATGTTCCCCGGCGTGGACTTCCACTTCTTCCCGCTGGAGAACCCGGGCCTGCTCTCCATCCCGCTGGGCTTCCTCCTCGGCTGGCTGGGATCCCGCCTCTCCAAGGAGGAGCCCGACGCGAAGAAGTACGCCGAACTGGAGGTGCGTTCGCTGACCGGCACCGGAGCGCACTGAACCACCGGCGCTCCCGGAGCACACCGCGCATCCGCACGGCAACCGGGCGGGGCGGCATCGTAGAGATCTACGACGGCGCCCCGCTCACCTCGTGCTTCTCACGCCCCCTCGCTGTCACCCCCATCGCGTAGTCTCGAAGAGTATTGATCCGAACCGGGGAGGGGGTCTCGTGCTCATCGACACCTACGGTCGGGTGGCCACCGACCTACGCGTATCGCTCACCGACCGCTGCAACCTGCGGTGCACGTACTGCATGCCGGAGGAGGGCCTGCAATGGCTGGCCAAGCCCGACCTGCTCACCGATGACGAGATCGTCCGGCTCATCCGCATCGCGGTGACCGAGCTGGGCATCGACGAGGTCCGCTTCACCGGCGGCGAACCCCTGCTCCGCCCCGGCCTGACCGGCATCGTCGAACGCGTCGCCGCCCTCACCCCCCGCCCCCGGATGTCGCTGACCACCAACGGCATCGGACTGGAACGCACCGCCGCCGCCCTCCGCGCCGCCGGCCTGGACCGCGTCAACGTCTCCCTCGACACCCTCCGCCCGGACGTCTTCCGGACCATGACCCGCCGCAAGCGCCACGACGACGTACTGCGCGGCCTGGCCGCCGCCCGCGCCGCCGGACTGACCCCGGTCAAGGTCAACACCGTCCTGATGCCGGGACTCAACGACGACGAGGCCCCCGACCTGCTCGCCTGGGCCATGGAGAACTCCTACGAACTCCGCTTCATCGAGCAGATGCCGCTCGACGCCCAGCACGGCTGGAAGCGCGACGGCATGATCACCGCGGGCGACATCCTCGCTTCGCTGCGCACCCGCTTCACGCTGACCCCCGAAGACGCGGAGAAGCGCGGCGCCGCGCCCGCCGAACGCTGGATCGTGGACGAAGGGCCGCACCGCGTCGGCGTCATCGCCTCGGTCACCCGCCCGTTCTGCCGGGCCTGCGACCGCACCCGCCTGACCGCCGACGGACAGGTGCGGACCTGCCTGTTCGCCACCGAGGAGACCGATCTGCGCGCGGCGCTGCGCTCGGACGCGCCGGATGCCGAGATCGCCCGCATATGGAAGCTCGCGATGTGGGGCAAGAAGGCCGGCTCCGGGCTCGACGACCCGTCCTTCCTCCAGCCCGAGCGGCCCATGTCGGCGATCGGCGGCTGAGCCCGCCCGCACCGCAGGCAGGCGGTCACGCGCCGGGCGGGCAACTGCGCCGCCGGTTCAGCTCCCGGAGGCCGATGACTCCCAATCCTCCAGCGTCACCACGTCCTTGAGGAAGCCGCGCACGTCCAGGAACTGCGACAGATGCTCCCGGTGCTCCTCGCAGGCAAGCCAGGTCTTGCGGCGGTCGGGAGTGTGCAGCTTCGGGTTGTTCCAGGCCAGCACCCACACCGCGGCGGCGC
Source organism: Streptomyces sp. NPDC048644 (assembly GCF_043199105.1). Classification (NCBI taxonomy): domain Bacteria; kingdom Bacillati; phylum Actinomycetota; class Actinomycetes; order Kitasatosporales; family Streptomycetaceae; genus Streptomyces; species Streptomyces sp. NPDC048644. The sequence continues at coordinate 29,598 of NZ_JBICVO010000001.1, read as the reverse complement.
GGCAGCCCTTGGCCGAGCAGATGACGGCGCTCTCGGTGGAGTCCGGAAGATCAGGGGAGTTCACAGCCTCAACCCTACGTCCCGTACCGCGCGGCACCGGCAGGCCCGCCAACTCCCGTACGGCACAAGCCGGACAGGGCGACGCCGGGCAGCCACGGGGGGAGCCGCCCGGCGTCGGTCCATCGCTCCGACGGGGGATGCGGAGCGCACACGCAGTATGTCACGCGAGGGTGGGGCAGGTGCACTGGATCCGCAGGATTGCTCCGAGTTGATCTGAGCTTCCCTTGAGCTTCCGAAGCGCCCGACGCTCAACTACGGCCGGTGCGCGGGTCCTTCGCGTCCGCCTGCCCGGGTTCCGCTACCGGCTCCGCGGCGCGGTCACCGCCGCCGGGCGCCAGCGCCGGACGGGCCGGCGCCATGACGAACGTCGAAGGAAGCGAAGGCACGTTCTCCCGGCCCGCGTTGGCGATGACGACCGCCACGTACGGCAGTCCGAAGCCCAGCACCAGCGTCGCGATCGCGATGGGCCGCTCGATGTTCCAGAGCACGACGGTGAGCACCACGGCCACCGTCCGTACCACCATCGAGATCACATAGCGCCGCTGCCGTCCCCGCACATCGTCGGACAGTCCCTGCCGGGCCCCCGTGATCCGGAAGGTCTCGACGCTGCTCTGCTTCCGCATCACGTTCCACCACCTGGTCGGTCATGCCGGATTCTCCCCGGTTCCGGTCGCTCCCACGGTACGCCGCGGGTGCGCCCGGTACGAGACCGGGGCGTGCCATCGGGTGCGCGGCCGGCACCCTGCGCACGGCGTACACCGGGCTCCGGCGTGCGGCGTACGCGAAGCGGCGCGACACTGGCGGGGCACGGTCCGTGCTCCGTCCGTGCCGGAGGAGGCGACATGAATTGGTTGTGGGCCATCATCCTGGGCCTGATTCTGGGCCTGATCGCCAAGGCCATCATCCCGGGCAAGCAGCAGATCCCGCTCTGGCTGACCGTGATCTTCGGAATGCTCGGCAGCGTCCTGGGCAACTGGGTGGCGACCGGCATCGGCGTGGAGGACACCAAGGGCATCGACTGGATCCGCCACCTGCTCCAGCTGGCCGGCGCGATCGTCATCGTCGCGGTGGGGGACCGCCTCTGGGTCGCCCTGCGCGGCAACCGGAAGAAGACCGTGTAGGTCGCGTCCACCGCGGTCCCGGTGCCGGCCCCGGGCCGGTACGCCGGCGCGGTACGCACACTCCGTCGGCGTACGGAAACGGCCGGTGCGCGAAGAACGCGCACCGGCCGTCCGGCTGCCTGCCGTGCCGCTCCCCGAGGGTCAGCGGCCGTCGAGCCTGGCGAGCTTGCGCCCTGCCTTGAGGTAGACGGCGCCGTCGCCCGCCACCTGCTCGGCGAGCACATCGGCCAGCGGACGTGCCGAGTCGGCCTCGGCGAGCACCACCGTCTGCTGTCCTTCGGCGCCCTCGACGACCAGCCGCAGCGCGTTCTGCTTCGCCAGCCGCCGGGCCGCCGATGCGCTCGGCGTGAACTCCAGGACCTTCGTGAGCACGACGGCCACCGTCTCCGTGCCGTGCGCGGCGACGTCGACGACCGGCAGCGACTCGACGTCCGTGAACGACTTCTTGGAGAACTGGGCGACGAACCCGGCCCGCGCGGCCATCGCCGCCTCCAGGCCGTACAGCGCCGTCACGACCTCGCCCGCCAGGATCTTCTTGAGGTCCATCGGGTGCAGCGAACGCGCGGCGACCCGGCCGAGTACGAGCGTGATCTCCTCGTCCGTCCACTCCGTCCACGCCTTGAGGTACGGCTCCATCAGCCGGTCGGGGACCGACATGATCTTGCCGAAGACGTCGTCGGCCGACGCGCTGAGACCGACGTAGTTGCCCTTGGACTTGGACATCTTGGCGCCGGTGCCGTCCGTGCCCTCGATCAGCGGCATCGTGACGACCAGCTGCGGCTGCTGCCCGCGCAGCTCCATCAGCTTGCGGCCCATCTGGAGGTTGAGCAGCTGGTCGGAGCCGCCCAGCTCCACGTCGCACCCCAGCGCCACCGAGTCCAGGCCCTGCGCGATCGGGTACAGCAGCTCGGTCATGGTCAGCCCGGAGCCGGCCGCGAGACGGTTGCGGAAGTCCTCGCGCTGCAGCAGCTGGGACGCCGGTACCTGCGAGAGCAGCGACAGCAGCTCGGGGAAGGTGTACGGCGCCAGCCACTCGCTGTTCTGCCGGAAGCTGACGTTCTCGAAGTCGAAGAACGGGCGCACCTGCTCGCGGTAGGTGGCGAGGTTGTTCGCGATGTCGTCGTCGGTCAGCGGCGGACGCTCGGCGGTACGGCCCGACGGGTCGCCGATCTTGGCGGTGAAGTCACCGATGATCAGCGTGACGTCGTGGCCGAGGCGCTGGAACCGGCTGAGGATGATCAGCGGCACGGCGTGCCCGAGGTGCACGTCGGTCGCGGTCGGGTCGATGCCCAGCTTGATGTGCAGGCCACCGCCTGCCGCGCGGCGCTCCTCGATCCGCTCGGCCAGCTTGTCCACACCGGGCAGGACCTCGACCGTACGGGCCGCGATCAGCGCGGCCTGTTCCTTGGCGGGCAGGTCCGTCAGGTCGAGATAGCGCCGGGCGCCCGTCTCCTGGAGCAGCTCCTGGACGGTCGCGTCCGAGGAGAGATCGGCGGAGAGCAGGGTCGTGGCGCGGGCGACGGATTCGCCGAGGCGTGTCATGGCGTTCCTGATCGGTTGTGGTTCCCGAAGGGGAGGACAAGGGGACAGTCTATTCGCTGTCCGTACACCGCCCTCGCCTCCCCGGCGGGGGCGGCCCGTTCACACGCCGTGGCTGACCGAACTCATGTGGAAGTCCGGGATGCGCAGCGCCGGCATCGCGGCCCGCGTGAAGTCGTCGCTCCACTCGCGCGGCAGGGTGCGCTCGGTCCGGCCCGCCTCCGTCGCGCGCCCCAGCAGATCCACCGGCGACTCGTTGAAGCGGAAGTTGTTGACCTCGCCGACGACCTCGCCCCGCTCCACCAGATAGACGCCGTCCCGGGTCAGCCCGGTCAGCAGCAGCGTCGCCGGATCCACCTCGCGGATGTACCACAGGCAGGTCAGCAGCAGCGCGGGCCCGTCGTGGCCGCTCGCCGCCACCATCTCGTCCAGCGAACGCGAACCGCCGCCCTCCAGAAGGAGGTTGTCGATGCCGGGTGCCACCGGGAGCCCGGTCAGCGCGGCGCTGTGCCGGGTGGTCGGCAGCTGGTGGAGCACGCCCTCGCGCACCCAGTCGGTGGCCGTCAGCGGCAGCCCGTTGTCGAAGACGGAGGCGTCGTCGCCGGAGGCGTGCGCCAGCACGAACGGGGCGCATTCGAGGCCCGCGGCCCGCGGATCGCTGCGCAGGGTCAGCGGCAGCGCGGACAGCCGCTCGCCCACCCGGGTGCCCGCCCCGGGACGCGCCCCCGCCGCGGCGGCGTCCTCGGGCCGGGAGAAGACCGTACGGCCCTCGGCCGCGTCCCGGGCCGCCGACGACCACAGCTGGTGGATCAGCAGATCGGCGACGGCGGTCGGCGGCAGCAGCGTCTCGTACCGCCCGGCGGGCAGTTCGACCCGCCGCCCGGACCGGGCCAGCCGCCCGGCCAGCTCCGCGTCCAGCGCCACCGGGTCGACGTCGGTGAAGTCGCGGGTGGCCCGGCCCACCCACGCCGAACGGGCCGCGCCCGCCCCGGAACCCGCCGTTTTCGCGTTCACCTCCAGCGTCCCGGTCGGCTGGTCGTGCCGCAGCCGCAGCCCGGCCGATGTGCCCAGGTACGACGAGACGACGCCGTGCTGCGCGAAGCCGTACAGCGCACGTCCGCCGGCCCCGGCCTGCCGGAACGCCTCGCCGAGCGCCGGCGCGAAGGCGGCGAACACCTCGGGCGAGGTCGTGGCGGGCGCCGCGGTGAAGGCGGCGTCCTGAGCCCCGCCGCCGACCAGCGGCTGCGCGTCCTCGGCTGGCCCCGACTCGCGCGCCGCCGCCTCCGCCGCCCGTACCAGCGGCTCCAGGTCGTCCGTGGTCACCGCCGACCGGGTCACGACACCGGAGGCCGTGCCCCGCGCGCCGTCCACCGTCGCGACGACCGTGACCGTACGGCCGCGGGTGACGCCGTTGGTGGTGAGCGCGTTGCCCGCCCAGCGCAGGTTGACGCCGGAGTGCTCGTCGGCGATGACCACGCAGCCGTCGGCCCGTGACAGCTCCAGGGCCCGTTCGACGATCTCGTGCGGTGCGCCGCTGCGCGAACTCATCGAACGGGGGCTCATCGGCGGTCCTCCTGCGAGGTGTTGAGGACGTGGTGTCGACCTGGGAGCAGAGCCTACCGAGCGGGTGCGGTGCCGGTGGGTGCAAGGAAGAGGGCCCCACCCATCAGGGTGAGGCCCGAGGGGGCGGGCTCTCATCAGGTCACAGGCGCACGGGAAGGGCCTTCAGGTGCCAGTTGACGGGGTTGTTGCCGCGTTGCAGGTGCTCAGGGCCGGTGGCGAGGCGCAGGTCGGGGAAGCGGTCGAGCAGGGCGGTCAGGGCGGCGGCGGTCTCCTCCTGGGCGAGGTGGGCGCCGAGGCAGCGGTGGGCGCCGTGCCCGAATCCGACGTGGGGCTCGCGGCCACGGCGGGTGCGGGCGAGGTCGAGGCGGCCGGGGTCGGTGAAGGCCGCCGGGTCGCGGTTGGCCGCCGACACGATCGGGAGGACGGCTTCGCCGGCGCGTACCGGAGTGTTGCCGAGGGTGGTGTCGCAGGTGGCGTAGCGGGGCAGCGCGCGCACGACGGGGCCGCAGTAGCGCATCAGCTCGTCGACGGCGTACGGCATGAGCGCGGGGTCCTCGCGCAGCAGGGCGAGTTGGCCGGGATGGGCGAGGAGCGCTTCGGTGCCGTTGGCGATGAGATTGACGGTGGTGATGTGCCCGGCGACGACGAGGTTGGTGATGAGGGCGACGAGTTCGTCGGTGCTCAGCCGGTCGTGGCGGTGGGGGTCGAGCAGGTCGGAGATGAGGTCGTTGCCGGGGTGGGCGGTGTGGGTGGCGATGAGGGTGTGGGCGTCGTCGACCATGCCGGCGAGCGCGTCGCCGAGTTCGTCACCGCAGGTGCCTGCGGTCAGCGTGGCGCTGCGGGCGCGCCAGCGGTCGCGGTCGGCTTCGGGGACGGCGATGAGTTCGCAGATGACGGTGATGGGCAGCGGACGGGCGAAGTGCTCGACGAGGTCGACGACGCCGTCCTCGGCGTGTTCCGGTAAACGGTCCAGGAGTTGGGCGGCGATGGCGTCGATCCGGGGGCGCAGCGCGGCCACGCGGCCGGGGGAGAACGCGGCGGTCACCAGGCCGCGCAGACGGCGGTGGTCGGCGCCGTCCGCGTCGAAGATCCCGGCGCGCAGGTACTTCTCGTGGTCCGCGTGCATGCCGCGGGCCTGCCAGGTCTGCTCGGTGCGGTGTGCCACCGGCGCGCCGGGGACGGTCGTGGCGTCGATGGTGAAGCGGGGGTCGCTCATGACGGTACGGATGTCGTCGTGCCGGGTGGCCACCCACATCGGGTCGACGCCTGGCATGCACCCGCGCACCATCGGTCCGTCGGGCTCACCGATGCGCGCGTACGAGGTGAAGGGATCCCGCACCAACTCCTGATCGGCCAGGTCCATCAGTGTGTGGTCGGTGTCGCCGATGCCTGCTTCCTGCATGCCCATACCAGAATTCTCCTGAAAGTTCGGTATTCGGTCGCGGCATCTTCGTCCCCAAGCCGAACTCTCCGCACCCCTCGCGGACGCGAATGCACCCGGACGAGTGCGTGCCGGCGTGTCGGCCCCGTGGTGACCTAGGGGCCTGAGAGGTGCCGGATCACGAACGCCCGGACTCCGCAGTCGTGTTGAGGATGTTCACGTTCCGGAACACCGCCGAAGGGCACCCGTGGGAGACCGCCGCGATCTGCCCCGGCTGGCCCTTTCCGCAGTTGACGGCGCCTCCCAGGACGTAGGTCTGGGGTCCGCCCAAGCCTTCCAGCGACCCCCAGAAGCCGGTGGTGCTTCCCTGATAGGCAACATCCCGGAGCTGCCCGCGAAGGCGCCCGTTCCGGATCGCGTAGGCCCTCTGCTGGGTGAACTGGAAGTTGTACCGCTGCATGTCGATCGACCACGAGCGGTCGCCGACGACGTAGATGCCGCGCTCGACACCGGCGATCAGCTGCTCGGTCGACGGCCCGTCCGGTGCGGGCTCCAGGGAGACGTTGGCCATCCGCTGGACCGGGACGTGGCCGGGTGAGTCCGCGTACGCGCAGCCGTTGGAGCGGCCCAGGCCCGTCAACCTGGCGATCCTGCGGTCGAGTTGGTAGCCGACCAGGGTGCCGTCCCGGATCAGGTCCCAGGACTGCGCGGCCACTCCCTCGTCGTCGTAGCCGACGGTGGCGAGCCCGTGCTCGGCGGTGCGGTCGCCGGTCACGTTCATCAGCTCGGAGCCGTACGCCAGCTTCCCCAGCTGGTCGAAGGTGGCGAACGAGGTGCCCGCGTACGCCGCTTCGTACCCCAGCGCCCGGTCGAGTTCGGTGGCGTGCCCGACCGATTCGTGGATCGTCAGCCACAGGTTGGAGGGGTCGGCCACCAGGTCGTAGGCGCCGGCCTCGACCGTCGGTGCGCGCATCTTCTCGGCGAGCTGCTCCGGAAGGGCCGCCAGTTCGCCGTCCCAGTCGTAGCGGCCGTCCGTCAGGTACTCCCAGCCACGGCCGACCGGCGGCGCGAGGGTGCGCATCGCGTCGAAGTCGCCGGTCGCCTGATCCACCGCGACCGCGGTCAGCTGGGGGTGCAGCCGTACCCGCTGCTGGGTGGTGCAGGTCCCTGCCGAGTCGGCGTAGAACTTGTTCTCCTGGACGGTCAGCACCGAGGCGTCCGCGTGCGTGACACCGGGCGCGGCCAGCAGCCGTCCGCTCCACTCCGCCAGCAGCCCGGTCTTCTCCGCGTCCGGTACCGCGAACGGGTCGACCTCGTACGAGGAGATCCAGGTGCGGTCCGGGTACGCGGGCTCATCGGCCAGCTCCACCCGCTCCCGGGAACCGGCCGCCGCGGTCACCTTGGCGGACAGCTTCGCCATCGCCACCGCCTGGGACGCCACCCGGGCCGCCGCGTCCATCGTCAGGTCCACCCCGGAGGCGAACCCCCAGGCGCCGCCGTGCACCACCCGGACCGCGTACCCGAGGTCGGTGCTGTCGGACGACCCGGACAGCCGGGCGTCGCGCAGCCGCCAGGTGGCGCTGCGCACCCTCTCCAGGCGGAAGCCGGCGTGTTCGGCGCCCAGTGCGCGGGCCCGCGCCAGCGCGGCATCGGCCAGTGCGCGCAACGGCAGCACCGTAAACGTCTCGTCAAGGGCATGGGGTGCAGCAGGCACGGCGTCCTCCCGTAGTCGGCGCCTGCATCATGCCCTGCGCGGCCCGCCGGGCCCAGGGAGCGGGCGGCCGGCGGCCGGGAGCCGTGCGGCGGGGGAGCGGGCGGTGTTTTCTGTAGGGACCTGACAGTGACGGCGCGGCGCCCCTGTCCGCCTCGATTCCCCTTCCGGGCCCGGTGACCGATAGTTTCGTACCGAACGCAGGACGGACAGGAAACGGAAAGGGTGATCTCGTGAGCCGCTCGGTTCTGGTCACCGGAGGCAACCGTGGCATTGGTCTCGCCATTGCCCGCGCCTTCGCCGAGGCCGGCGACAAGGTCGCCATCACCTACCGATCGGGCGAGCCCCCCGAGGGGTTTTTGGCCGTGAAGTGCGACATCACGGACAGTGAGCAGGTAGAGCAGGCGTACAAGGAGATCGAGGAGAAGCACGGCACGGTCGAGGTGCTGGTGGCCAACGCCGGCGTCACCCGCGACCAGCTGCTGATGCGGATGTCCGAAGAGGACTTCACCTCGGTCGTCGAAACCAACCTCACCGGCACGTTCCGGGTGGTCAAGCGCGCCAACCGCGGCATGCTGCGGGCCCGCAAGGGCCGGGTCGTGCTGATCTCGTCCGTGGTCGGCCTGCTGGGCTCCGCGGGCCAGGCGAACTACGCCGCGTCCAAGGCGGGCCTGGTGGGCTTCGCGCGTTCGCTCGCCCGGGAGCTGGGCAGCCGTAACATCACCGTCAACGTCGTCGCACCCGGCTTCGTCGACACCGACATGACCCGCGCGCTCACCGATGAGCAGCGGGCAGGCATCGTGAAGCAGGTGCCGCTTGCGCGCTACGCGCAGCCCGAGGAGATCGCCGCCTCGGTCCGCTTCCTGGCCTCCGACGAGGCCGCGTACATCACCGGAGCCGTCATTCCTGTCGACGGCGGATTGGGCATGGGGCACTGATCAGCATGAGTGGAATCCTTGCAGGCAAGCGCATCCTGGTCACGGGCGTGCTGACCGAGTCGTCGATCGCGTTCCAGGCGGCCAAGGTCGCCCAGAACGAAGGCGCCGAGGTCATCCTCACCGGCTTCGGCCGGCTCTCGCTCGTGGAGCGGATCGCCAAGCGGCTGCCCAAGCCCGCGCCGGTGATCGAGCTGGACGTCACCAACCAGGAGCACCTGGACGGGCTCGCCGACAAGATCCGCGAGCACCAGGGTGAGGACGCCCGCCTCGACGGCATCGTGCACTCCATCGCCTTCGGTCCGCAGGGCGCCTTCAACTTCCTGGAGGCGGAGTGGTCGGACGTCGGCACCGCGGTGCAGGTGTCGGCGTACTCCTACAAGTCGCTGACCATGGCCTGCCTGCCGCTCATGGAGCACGGCGGCTCGGTCGTCGGCATGACCTTCGATGCGCAGATCGCCTGGCCCAAGTACGACTGGATGGGCGTGGCCAAGGCGGCGCTGGAGAGCACCAACCGCTACCTGGCGCGTGACCTGGGCGCCAAGGGCATCCGCTGCAACCTGATCTCGGCGGGCCCGATCAAGTCGATGGCCGCCAAGTCGATCCCCGGCTTCGAGGAGCTGGCGGACGTGTGGAACCACCGCGCCCCGATCGGCTGGGACCTCGCCGACCCGGAGCCGGCCGGCCGCGGCGTCGTCGGGCTGCTGTCCGACTTCTTCCCGCGCACCACAGGCGAGATCGTGCACGTCGACGGCGGCGTGCACATGATGGGCGCCTGACCTCTCAGGCGGCCTAGGCCGTAGCGCATCCGTACTGCCCGTCCCGGTCCGCCGGGGCGGGCAGTGCGCGTTACCGGGCCGGACCGGCGGCCCCGGGGAGGGGCTTCCGGAATCGCACGCCCCGGTGCCGCGTCAGGCGCCGCGGCCCGGCATCGTCAGCCGGCAGCCGAAGGGATGGGCGCTTGCCTCGGCGGCGGCCCGCTCGCCGTCCCCGCTGCGGATCGCCTCCACCAGGCGCGCGTGATCCATCCGCGCCTCCGGACGCAGCTCCTCGCCGACGTCCGCGCGCAGGAAGTCGCGCAGCACGCCCCCGAGATCGGCGTACAGCTCCGCCAGGACCTCGTTGTGGGACGCCGCGATCACCGCTGTGTGCAGCCTCGCGTCCGCCTCGACGAACGCGGCGGCGGCCCCGGACTCCCAGGCGCTCTCGCGGCGTTCCAGCAGGGTGTCGATCTGCCGCAGGTCCTGCGGGGTACGGCGGTGGGCGGCGAGCCTGGCCGCCTCCGCCTCCAGCGCGCTGCGCAGCTCGGCCACGTGCCCGGGGTCGGCGTCGGCGAACCTGCGGTTCATCACCCCGGCCAGCTCGCTGGTCGCCACGACGTAGGTGCCCGAGCCCTGCCGGATGTCCAGCAGCCCGTTGTGTGCCAGCGCCCGCACGGCCTCACGGACGGTGTTGCGGGCCACGCCCAGCTGCCCGACCAGCTCGGGTTCGGTCGGGATGCGGGAGCCCACCGGCCATTCGCCGGAGGTGATCTGGGCGCGCAGCTGCGCGATCACCTGGTCCGCCAGCGCGGAACGGTGGGGTGAGGTCAGTGGCATGGCTGCGCTCCCGGGGGCTCGGACGGGACGGGGAGGGGGACGGCGGGCCCGGCAGGTCCGGGGAGGGGCGGCGGCCGGTCCTCCTGGAGGTGTCGTCCCGGGGCCGCCGGGACGCCCGGCCGTGCGACGGGGATCCGGCCGCCGGGGCCACCGGATTCGGCTGGACAGGCATTCATCCTATGATTCTATGATGACGCCATGGCAGACGAAGACCTGGCGACCGTCGGCGCCGCCGAGCCCGCACCACGTGGCACGACCCCACCGGAGGCGGTCCGCTCCGAGGCCGCGGACGCCGCCCGTCCCGGGCCGGACGGCACGGTGCCGACGGCCGGTTCGCCCTGGCCCGCCCGGATCCTGATCGTCGGTCTGGTCCTCGCCGCGCTCAACCTCCGCCCCGCCATCACCAGCCTCGGCGCCCTCATGGAAGAGGTCCGCGACGGCCTCGGCATGAGCGGCACCGTCGCCGGACTGCTGACCTCCGTCCCCGCGCTGTGCTTCGCCGCCTTCGGCATCGCGGCGCCCCGCCTGGCCAGGCGCTGGGGCCCCGGCGCCATCGTCTGCGCGGGCATGGCGGCGATCGCCGCCGGCGTCGTGGTCCGGCCGTTCGCCGGCGGCACCGCGGGCTTCCTGGCGGCCAGCGCGCTCGCCCTGGCCGGCATCGCGGTCAGCAACGTCCTGCTCCCGGTGGTCATCAAGAGCCGCTTCCTCGACCGGGTCGGCGCGATGACCGGCCTCTACTCCATGGCCCTGGCCCTCGGCACGTCCCTGGCCGCCGCCGTCACGGTCCCCATGACCTCGGCGCTGGGCGGCAGTTGGCAGCTCGGCCTGGCCGTCTGGGCGGTGCTCGCCGCCGTCGCCGTCCTCCCCTGGATCGCGGCCCTGCGCTCCGGCCCCGCCGTGCCCCGGCCGGCCACGGGCGCCGCCGCGCACCCCGAAGAGCGGCCGATACGGATCACCTCGTCGCCGACCGCCTGGGCGCTGGCGGTCTTCTTCGGCCTCCAGGCCACCGCCGCGTACATCACCATGGGGTGGATGCCGCAGATCTTCCGCGACGCCGGGGTCTCCGCCGGTACCGCGGGGGTGCTGCTCGCCGTCACGATGGCGATGGGCGTGCCGCTCTCCTTCGTCCTGCCGCGGCTGGCCGCACGGATGCGGCACCAGGGCCCGCTCGCCGCCGGGCTCGGCCTCTGCGGCCTGGCCGGATACGCGGGCCTGTGGCTCGCCCCGGCCTCGGGTGCCTGGGCCTGGGCGCTGCTCATGGGCGTCTCCAACTGCGCCTTCCCGCTGGCCCTGACGATGATCGGGATGCGGGCGACCAGCTCCGCAGGCGTCGTCAAGCTCTCCGCCTTCGCCCAGAGCGTCGGCTATCTGATCTCGATCCCCGGGCCGCTGCTGGTGGGCACCCTCTACCAGCACAGCGGGGGCTGGGGCGCGCCGATCGCCCTGATGGCGGGGCTGATGGTGCCGCAGATCGCGGTGGGGGTGCTGGCAGGCCGGGACCGCCGGATCGAGGACGAGAGGTGAGTGCGACACTGGGCCCATGCCAGTGCTCGAACCGAATCCGCAGGGCAGCCAGAAGAAGCTGCTCATCGTGCTGGGCGCGATGCTCGGCGTGACCATCCTCATCGCCGTCATCGCGAGTATCGCGGCGCCTTAGACGTTCGTGGGGCGGGTTCCCGGTGCCGGGCCGCTCGTCCACGGCGTTCCCGGGGCGGTGGTCCCGGGGTGGCCCCGGGCGGCGGTCCCGGGGCGGTCGGCCCGGGTGACCGGCCCGGGTGGGGCTGTCCCCACCGTCCCCTAGGGGGTGGGCGTCAGGGGTGAGTGGGTGGCTTCCCGGATGGGAATGGCCGCCGCGGCTTTGTAGTTTCGAAGAACACCGCACCGCGGTGGTGCGCGCCGCCCGCCACGGCGCGTCCTTCGATCCGTCACGGAGGCGATCCCATGCCCGCCGCGTCCCGCCGCTCGTCCGCTTCCGCGCCCGAGGCCGGTGGACTGCGGATACGGCTGCCGTGGTGGGCGCTGGGGCTGCCCGTCGTCTCCTTCGTCGTGCTGCTGTCGCTCATGGGGGCCGCGGACCCGGCGGGTGCGGCGCCCGCCGCGCCGGGCCTCACGCGGCTGCTGGAGGTCCTCGCCCGGCTCGTCGGCGCCACCCCCTGAGGCCGGCGCGTGTACGCCGTCACCCTGCGGAGGGAGCGCCTCAACACCCCGCGCCCCGCGCCGCCTTTCGTGCGAAGCTGGGACGCATGAGCGCCGATACACCTCGCCGGATTGTCCTTCTTCGACATGCCAAGGCCGAATGGTCGCAGGACAGCGACCACGAGCGTCCGCTCGCCGAGCGCGGCCGTAAGGATGCCCCCGCAGCCGGACGACGGCTGGCCGGAGCCGGGATCACCCCCGACCTGACCTTGTGCTCGACCGCGTCCCGCACCCGCGAGACATGGAAGCTCTTCGTCGGTGAGCTGCCGCAGCGCCCCAAGACGGTCTACGAGGAGCGGCTGTACGAAGCCTCGCTGGGCGAGCTGATCGCCGTGCTCAACGAGACCCCTGACGAGGTGCGCGACCTGCTCGTGGTCGGTCACAACCCGGGGATGCACGCCCTCGCCGACGCCCTGGCGGGCGAGGCCGATGGTGACCTGCTGCCCCGCCTCAACCGTGGGGGGTTCCCGACCGCGGCGATGGCCGTCATCGAGTTCAACGGCTCGTGGAAGTCGGTGGAGCACGGCGTCGGCCGTCTCGTCGCGTACCTGCCGCCGCACGAGTGAGGCACCGGGCCCCCGGCGTCCGTCCCGCCCCTGGGTGAGCGGGCGGCCGGCGGGGGCCCGGGGCCCGCGCCGTCAGCCGGCGTGGGTGTCCGCCGCCTCGACCTCTTCGCGGGTGATGCCGAGCAGATAGAGCACGGTGTCCAGGAACGGCACGTTCACCGCGGTGTGCGCCGCCTCGCGCACCACCGGCTTGGCGTTGAACGCCACCCCGAGACCCGCTGTGTTGAGCATGTCCAGGTCATTGGCGCCGTCCCCGATGGCGACGGTCTGTGCCAGCGGCACCCCCGCCTGCTCCGCGAAACGGCGCAGCAGCCGTGCCTTGCCCGCCCGGTCCACGATGTCGCCCGTGACCCGGCCGGTGAACTTCCCGTCCTTGATCTCCAGGGTGTTGGCGGAGGCGAAATCCAGCCCGAGTTCGTCCTGGAGCGCATCCGTGACCTGCGTGAACCCCCCGGAGACCACGCCGACTTGGTAGCCGAGCCGCTTGAGGGTGCGCACCAGGGTGCGGGCGCCGGGCGTGAGCCGCACCTCCTTGCGCACGGTCTCCACGACGGAGGCGTCGAGCCCGCCCAGCAGCGCGACCCGGGCGTGCAGCGACTGCTCGAAGTCCAGCTCGCCGCGCATCGCCTGGGCGGTCACCTCGGCGACCTCCGCCTCGCAGCCCGCGTGCGCCGCGAACAGCTCGATGACCTCGTCCTGGATCAGCGTCGAATCGACGTCCATGACCACCAGCCGCTGCGCACGCCGCTGAAGGCCGGCGGAGACCACCGCGACGTCCACGCCGAGTATCGCGGCCTCCGGCGCCAGCACGGTGCGCAGCGCCTCCGTCGCCGGTCCCGAGACCGCGAACTCCACAGCGGTGACCGGGTACTTGGCGAGCCGGAAGATGCGGTCGATGTTGCCGCCGCAGGACGTTATGGCGGCGGTGATCGCGGCGGTGGACTCGGCGGTCAGCGGATGCCCGAGCACCGTGACGTGCGAACGGCCGGTGCCGCGCGGCCGGTTGTCGCCCCGGCCGGAGATGATCTCGGCCTGGAGGTCCAGCGAATCGGCCCAGCTGTGCACGGTGGCCCTCAGGTCACCCTCGGTCGCACCGCTGCTCCCCTCGGTGTGCGAAGGGGCGGTGACCAGCGCGCACAGCACGATGCGGCCACGGGTCACGACCTGCTCGATGTCCACGACATCGACGGAGTAGGCGGCGAGGGTGTCGAAGAGACCTGCGGTGATGCCGGGCCGGTCCTTCCCGAAGATCTTCACGAGAAGGGTCGGTACGTCATCGCCGATGACGGCGGTGGCAGGCGGTGTCTGCGATGCGCTCATGGTGCCTTTACGGTAACCGCCCGGCGCGGACGACCGTACAGGTGTCCGTCGTTCGGACCGGCGGGACGGCTCCCAGGCCCCGGCCCGCGCCGTACGGATGGCCGCGGGGCCTGCGGAGGCCGCGCGGGGCGGGCCGGCGGCCCCCGCACTGATCGTTACCGACTCGTGTCCGCCCCCTCCTGGGAGCCGCGCCGGGTGCACGGTTTCGCCTCCGGGGCGACGTTTGACGGTTGCCCCAGGGGCACCCCGCGGTCACCCCGCGGCCCGCCGGACGGTCCCGGCGGCCGGGACGTGTGCCCCGCTCGCGTCCCGGTTTCCGGTCCGAGGGCCGAGCCTGAAATAGTTCCCCACGATGTTCGCCATCCCTGGATTCCCATACAGGGCGTCACTCGGGGGACTATGTAATGGGGCATGGAGTGCCTGAACTCGTACTCGAATTGAACGGAAGGACCTGGACTCTCGACCCGTCCAGGTCCTACATCGTGGGCCGTGATCCGCAGGGCGATGTGGCCCTCGACGACGCCAGGGTTTCCTGGCGCCACGCCACGGTGCGATGGGCCGGTCACAGCTGGATCATCGAAGACCAGGGCAGTACCAACGGCACGTACTCCCAGGGGCAGCGGATCCAGCAGCTGGAGATCGGCCCCGGCTCGGTCGTGCATCTGGGCAATGCCACCGACGGTCCCCGGATGACGCTGTCGGGCGGCGCGGCGCCGGCCGCCGGTGCCTATCAGGCGCAGCCCGCGATGGCCCCGCCGCAGCACGGCCACCAGGCGCCGCCCGCGCACCAGCCGCCCGCCCCGCACGGCCACCGGCCGCCGCCCCAGGGACAGCAGCCGTACGTCCCGCCCCAGCAGGCCCTGGCCCCGAACGCGGGCGGCGCCGTCCCGCCGCAGGGCGGCGACCGCAGCCCGACCACGTTCCACCGCCTGGACCTCGGCCGGGTGATGCGCATCGGCCGTGCCCTGGAGAACGAGCTGGTCGTCTCCGACCTCCAGGTCTCCCGCCACCACGCGGAGTTCCGGGCCACCCCGGACGGCCGGTTCGAGATCCGCGACCTGGGCAGCCACAACGGCACCTACGTCAACGGCCAGCCGGTCCCCAAGTCCGGCACCGCCGTCATCGGCGCCCACGACATCATCGGCGTCGGCCACTCCACCTTCCGGCTGGTCGGCGACCGTCTTGAGGAGTTCGTCGACACCGGTGACGTCTCCTTCTCCGCCCGGCACCTGACGGTCACCGTCGAGGGCGGCAAGCAGATCCTCAAGGACGTCTCCTTCGGCGTCCCCGAGAAGTCGCTGATCGCCGTCATCGGCCCGTCGGGCTCCGGCAAGTCGACCCTGCTCAAGGCGCTGACCGGCTACCGGCCCGCCAACCAGGGCGATGTCCTCTACGACAACCGGAACCTCTACAAGCAGTTCGCCGAGCTGCGTCAGCGCATCGGCCTGGTCCCGCAGGACGACATCCTCCACAAGGAGCTGTCCGTCCAGAAGGCACTCCGCTACGCCGCCAAGCTCCGCTTCCCCGGAGACACCGCGGAATCCGAGCGCGAGGCCCGCATCGACGAGGTGCTGCGCGAGCTGAAGCTGGACATCCACAAGGACAAGAAGGTCACCTCGCTCTCCGGCGGCCAGCGCAAGCGCGTCTCGGTCGCCCTGGAGCTGCTGACCAAGCCGTCGCTGATCTTCCTGGACGAGCCGACCTCAGGACTCGACCCGGGCATGGACCGCGACGTCATGCAGCTGCTGCGCGGCCTCGCCGACGACGGCCGCACGGTCCTGGTCGTCACGCACTCGGTGGCCGAACTCGCCATCTGCGACAAGCTGTTGGTCATGGCGCCCGGCGGCGGGGTGGCGTACTTCGGCCCGCCCGAGGAGGCGCTGAACTTCTTCCAGTACGACACCTGGGCCGACGTCTTCTCGGCGTTCGAGAACTACCGCGACTACGACTGGATGGGCCGCTGGCGCGGCTCCCCGCACTACCAGATGTACGCGGCGGACATCGACGCCGTCGCCGCGCAGTCGGTGCAGATCCAGTCGCCGCCGGCCCGGATGCAGAAGTCCCAGAGCTGGGGCTCGCAGCTGTGGACCCTGATGCGCCGCTACGTCTCGGTGCTCGCGTCCGACCGCGGCTTCCTGGCGCTGATGGTGATCCTGCCCGCGGTGCTCGGTGTCGTCTCGATCCTGATCCCCAGCGACTACGGCTTCGCGTACGGTCCCGACAGCCGGCACGGCGCGAACCGCGACGCCAGCACGATCATGCTGATCCTCGCGGTCGGTATGTGCTTCTCCGGCGCGGCCAACTCGGTCCGAGAACTGATCAAGGAACGGGTCATCTACGAGCGCGAACGGGCCACCGGCCTGTCGCGGTCGGCGTATCTGATGTCCAAGGTGATCGTGCTGGGCGTCGTCACGGCCTTCCAGGGCGTGATCATCTCGGTGATCGGCTTCTGCACACGGAACATGCCGAGCGAGGGCGTGATCCTGGAGCACCTGCCCGCCGTCGAGATGGCGCTGGCGGTCATCGCGCTCGGCTTCACCTCGATGATGTTCGGGCTGGTCATCTCCGCGCTGGTCAAGACCGCGGAGAAGACCATGCCGCTGCTGGTCATGTTCGCCATCGTCCAGGTCGTCTTCACCGGCGTGCTCTTCCAGCTGTTCGACACGATCGGCGTCGCGCAGCTCTCCTGGCTGATGCCGTCGCGCTGGGCCGTCGCCGCGATGGGCGCGACCGCCGACATGAACAGGCTGCTGCCGTGGGAGCCGGCCAACCCGATCAAGGGCACCCCCGCCAACCCCGACGCGCTGTGGCAGCACCAGCCCGGCGTCTACGCGATGGACATGATCATCCTGATCGCGCTGGGAGTGGCGCTCGCCTTCGTCGTGGCACGGCTGCTGCGCCGCCACGAACCGGAGGTCATGCGCAAGTGACCCGGTCCGCCCCGTGCGGACACACCACCGCCGAGGGGCGGCACCCGCGATCGGGTGCCGCCCCTCGGCGGTGTGTGCTGCCGGCTCAGTAGGCCGAGTTCACGTTGTCCATCGAGCCGTACTTGTCGGCCGCGTAGTTGCAGGCGGCGGTGATGTTGGCGACCGGGTCGTAGGCGTCCCAGGAGGTGCCTTCGACGTGGTACGCCTGGAAGGTCGGGGCGATGACCTGGAGCAGGCCCTTGGACGGCACGCCGTTGATGGCGTTGATGTCCCAGTTGTTGATGGCCTGCGGGTTGCCGGCCGACTCCCGGATGACGTTCCGGTGGATGCCCTCGTACGAGCCGGGGATGCCCTTCTTGGCCATGATGTCGAGCGACTCGCGGATCCAGCCGTCGAGGTTGTCCGCGTAGGTCTTCGCCGCCGGAGCGGTGGCGGCGACGGGCACCATGGTGCGCGCGGCGGACCGGCTCGCGGTCTTCGTCGCGGCGCGCTCATCGGCGGCCTTCTCGGCCTTCGCCTTGGCCACGTCGGCCTTCTTCTTCGCCACGGCGGCCTCGGCCCGGCCCGCCTTCGTGGAGGCGTCCGCCTGCTGAGCGATGGTGGCCTGCTGGGTCTGTGCCGCGGTGGTGACCGCACGGAAGGTGACCGGCTGCGTGTGCTGGACGGCTGCCTGGTCGGTGCTCTGGCCGGCGTCGGCGCCGGGGACGAGGCCGAGGACCAGCGCGGCGGCACCGGCGGTGGCGACTCCGGCGGCGGAGAGCTTGTGGGTCAGCGTCAGGCGGTCAAGGCCGGGTATGGCGTGCTTGGGCATGGCGAAGAAGACCTTCCGATGGGGGACCGTCGCAGGGTGCCGTGGTTGGCGGAGAACGCCGGGTGGAGACCGCGGCGCCGAGCGACGGGAGCCATTCTTAGCGGCCTTAAATTCGCCGGGCAAAGGTGTGACGTACGAGGCCGGGTAGTGGAACCCGGGGGTCGAATCGCGCGTCCCCGACGGGAGCGTCCCAGCTCATACCGTCTTTATGTGGCGACTACCCCTGGTCGTAAGTGACCTGCGCCCTATGTGCGGCGTCACACCCGGACCGGGTTTAACTCTCCGGGTGTGATCGCAACTGCACAGCCTGTGTGCCGTTCTGCGGACTCAGATCTCAACCATCACCTGGTCCAGGGACTTTCGGACCAAATCGGGCACTTTGCAATCCGGGGCGGGGTAGCCGACCGGGATCACGGCGAACGCCTTCTCGTTGGCGGGCCGCTCCAGAACCTCCTGCAGGAACCGCATCGGACTCGGCGTGTGCACCAGCGCCGCGAGACCCGACAGATGCAGCGCGGACAGCAGCATCCCGACGGCGATGCCCACCGACTCGTCCACGTAGTAGTGCTTGCGCTTGCTGCCGTCATCGCCCAGCCAGTGCCGCTGCTGGAAGACGACGATCAGCGCCGGTGCGTCGGTCAGGTGGGGCTTCACCTCGTCGGTGCCCAGCGGTCGCAGCGCCGCGAGCCACTCCTCGCCCAGCCGCCCGTCGTACGAGACGCGCTCCTCCTCCTCGGCCGCCGCCCGGATCCTGCGCCGCACCTCGGGGTCCTTGACCAGGACGAACGTCCACGGCTGCTGATGGGCCCCGGACGGCGCGGTCGCGGCGCACGCGATGGCGTCCCGCACCACCTGTCCGGGCACCGGGTCCGTGGAGAACTGCCGGACGGTGCGGCGGCCGTCCATCCGCTCCCGCATCTCGGCGGCACGGGCCAGCGACTCGTCGGCGGGCATCCGCGCGGGGCGGTACGGCACGGGGCGGTAGGGGTCGCCGTGGGTCGGTATCCAGTTCCTCGTGGGTGCATTCATGCCCCGAGTCTGGAACCCGGGGCGACGGCGCGCGGGAGGATCCCCGAATTCGTGCCACGGACCCCGTCGTCCCGGCCATCGCCGCGCCCCCCGGGACCGCACCGCCGAGCGAACCCTCCGCGCCTTATCTCCCTATGCATACTGTCTGCCCTATATAAGGGGACAAATCCCAAGAGCGAAGCTCGTTCCCGCACGCCCCGTATAAGGAGGACACCCGGAGTCCGGCACGAACCCCGGCCGGGCCGCCGCACAGACACCCGTAGGGCACCCTCTCAGGGCGTCCGACCTAGGACGGCAGGCCGAGGACCGGGGCGCCGGTGGACCGATACGCGCCGGGCGAACCGCCGGTACCGTGAACCCATGACCAACGGACCGGGGGCCGGGATCCCCGCGGTGAGCAGCGCGATCCTTGCGATGAGCCGGCATCTCGAAGTGCGCGACGTCCTCAAGACGATCGTCGCCTCCGCGCGCGAGCTGCTGGACGCCGAGTACGCGGCGCTGGGCGTGCCCGACGATCACGGCGGCTTCGCCCAGTTCGTGGTGGACGGCGTCAGCGAGGAGCAGTGGAAGGCCATCGGCCCGCTGCCCCGCCAGCACGGCATCCTCGCCGCGATGCTGCACAACGCCACCCCCGAACGCCTCGCCGACGTCCGCGCGGACCCCCGCTTCCGCGGCTGGCCATCGACCCACCCCGACATGTCCGACTTCATCGGCCTGCCGGTCGCCGACGGGAACGAAATCCTCGGCGCCCTCTTCCTGGCCAACAAGCGCTGCCCCAAGCCGGAGGGCACCTGCGGCTTCACCGCCGAGGACGAACGGCTGCTCGGCATACTGGCGCAGCACGCCGCCATCGCGCTCACCAACGCACGGCTCTACGAACGCAGCCGCGAGCTGACCATCGCGGGGGAGCGCGCCCGGCTCGCCCACGAACTGCACGACGCGGTCGCCCAGAAGCTCTTCTCGCTCCGGCTGACCGCACAGGCCGCCACCGCCCTGGTCGACCGTGACCCGGCCCGCGCCAAGGGCGAACTCCACCAGGTCGCCGCGCTGGCCGCGGAAGCCGCCGACGAACTGCGCGCCGCCGTCGTGGAGCTGCGCCCCGCGGCCCTGGACGAAGACGGCCTGATCGCCACGCTGCGCTCGCAGGCACAGGTCCTGGACCGCGCGCACACCGCCCGCGTCACCTTCGAGACCCTGGGAGTCAGGGCGCTGCCCGCCTCCCAGGAGGAGGCCCTGCTCAGGGTCGCCCAGGAGGCCCTGCACAACGCCCTGCGGCACTCCGGGGCCGAACAGGTCGGCGTCACCCTCGTCCGGCACGGCCAGGGCGCCCTGCTCCGGGTCGCCGACGACGGGCGCGGATTCGACACCGGCACCGTCCGCCGGGCCGGCCGCCACCTGGGCCTGGTCTCGATGCGGGACCGGGCGGCCGGCGTCGGTGGAAAGCTCACCGTGGAGTCGGCGCCCGGCAAGGGCACCGCTGTCGAGATGGAGGTGCCTGGTGGCTGACAACGAAACCCCCCGTGCGGGCCGCGCGGAACAGGGCGCGGGAGGCGCCATCCGCGTCCTGCTCGTCGACGACCATCAGGTCGTACGCCGCGGCCTGCGGACCTTCCTCGAGGTGCAGGACGACATCGAGGTGGTGGCGGAGGCGTCCGACGGCGCGGAAGGCGTCGCCGCCGCCGGGCAGTTGCGCCCGGACGTCATCCTGATGGACGTCAAGATGCCCGGCATGGACGGCATCGAAGCGCTCCGCAAACTACGTGAACTGGACAACGCCGCCCGGGTGTTGGTCGTCACCAGCTTCACCGAACAGCGCACCGTCATCCCGGCGCTGCGCGCGGGCGCCGCGGGATACGTCTACAAGGACATCGACCCGGAGGCGCTGGCCGGCGCCATCAGGTCCGTGCACGCGGGGCACGTCCTGCTCCAGCCCGAGGTGGCCGGCGCGCTGCTCTCCCAGGACGAGGGCAACGGCGGCCAGGGGCGCGGCACTTCGCTGACCGAGCGGGAGCGCGAGGTGCTCGGCCTGATCGCGGACGGGCGCTCCAACCGCGAGATCGCCCGCGCTCTCGTGCTCTCCGAGAAGACGGTCAAGACGCATGTCTCCAACATCCTCATGAAGCTCGACCTCGCCGACCGGACGCAGGCCGCACTGTGGGCCGTCCGGCACGGAATCGGGGCCTGAGCCCTTCCCCGGACGCCCCGAATCCCTTGCCCCGCCCGGCCGTTGGGCCACAGCGGCGGGCGCGGCCGTCGTCTTGTTGATGCGAGATTCATACTGTCGTGTAGGTGTCCCCCACTTGGCGTAACTCTCTTCGTGCCCCGCCGTTGTCCAGTGCAGCCGTGGCGGCCGGCCACGGCACCGGCACATCAGTAAGTGGCAACGAGGAGAGCAGAGCAGTGAACAAGAGCATCAAGCGGGCAGCGGCCGTCACCATGCTGGCGGGCGGTCTCGCCGCGGCGGGCGCCGGAGTCGCCTCCGCCCAGTCCGGGGCGCAGGGTGCCGCGGTGAACTCGCCCGGCGTCGTCTCCGGCAACGCCGTGCAGGCCCCGGTGCACATCCCGGCCAACGTCTGCGGCAACACCGTCAGCGTCGTCGGCGTCCTCAACCCGGCCTTCGGGGCGCCCTGCCTGAACGCCTGACCAGGCAACCGCCCGTGAGGGCGAGGTGAGTTCACCCGGCCCCGCAGGCAACCGCCCGCGGGGCCGGGTCCGTTGTGCGACACGGCACGGCACGGCACGACACGGCACGACACGATACGACGCCGACCCGGCCCGCCGCCCGTCCGGCAAGGCCACTGGCCCGGAAGCCGTCCCCCCGCCACCGTGCCCGCGCTGCCCCCCTCGCCTACCTCCCCCTCATCACCCCCTGCGCTCCCGCTCCTCCGCCGCCGAGTTGTACGCCGCCACCTGCGCCCGCCGGGCCGTACGCTCCACCGGACGCAGCGCCTCGGCACGCGCCGCCATCTCCGACGCGCTCACCGCCGCGCCGTGCTCCCCGTTACCGCCGGCCTGCCGGGCGATACCGATCAGCGCGCCCACCCGCTGCGCCAGCTCCAGCACCCGGACCGCCCGCGGCGGATAGCCGGGGGCCAGCACCTGCCGGCCGGCCTCCGCCCGCGCCCGGTACGCCGCCAGCGCGGCCTGCGCCACGGGTCCGGATCCGGCCACATCCAGCGACGACAGCGCCTCGGTCGCCTCCCGCAGTGCCTCGGCGAGCTCCCGCTCGGCCTCGCCGAGCGACGGCACGTCGGCAGGCGGCGCCTCGCGCACCGGCAGGCAGTGCCAGACCACCTCCACGTGCACGTCGGGGCCCGCGCCGCCCTCAGGCCCGGCCGTGAGTATCTCCGGGACCAGGCCCAGACCGGCTCCGGCCGCGAGCACCGCCTCGCCGGCCTCCAGCGCCCGCGCATTGAACTCCGGGGGTCCGCTCAGGCCCAGCGGATGCCCCGGCGCCGGCAGCGCCGTCCGCAGGCCCACGGCGCCCAGGGCCCGCAGCCGCCCCAGCGCGAGCGTCAGACCGACCGGTCCCGTCTCACCGGGCAGGCCCTGTACGCGGTGCACCGCATCGTCGTCCGCGATCCGGTCCGCGGCTTCATCAGGTGAGACAAGTCCGGCCAATAGGGCATTTCCCCACGACGCCAGCCGTCCCGAACGAGGTTCATCGAGCATGGTCCCCAGCCTAGGGAACAGCACTGACAACGAGTGGCGTAGGTTTGCAGGGGGGATGCGCCTACAGGCGCACGCGACGACCGAGAAGCAATGGGAGACAACGCGCTCATGAGCGATGTGCTGGAGCTGGTGGACGTATCCGTGGTCCGCGAAGGACGGGCTCTGGTGGACCAGGTCTCCTGGTCGGTGAAGGAAGGGGAGCGCTGGGTGATCCTCGGCCCCAACGGCGCCGGCAAGACCACCCTCCTGAACGTCGCGTCCAGCTACGTCTTCCCGACCACAGGAAGCGCCAGGGTCCTCGGCGAGCAGCTCGGCAAGGTCGACGTCTTCGACCTCCGCCCGCGCATCGGCATCGCCGGTATCGCGCTCGCCGACAAGCTGCCGCGCAGCCAGACCGTCCTGCAGACCGTGCTCACCGCCGCCTACGGCATGACCGCGCACTGGCAGGAGAACTACGAGGACATCGACGAACAGCGCGCCCGCGCCTTCCTCGACCGCCTCGGCATGACCGAGTACCTCGACCGGAAGTTCGGCACCCTCTCCGAGGGCGAGCGCAAGCGCACCCTGATCGCCCGCGCCATGATGACCGACCCCGAACTCCTCCTCCTGGACGAGCCGGCCGCAGGGCTCGACCTCGGCGGTCGCGAGGACCTCGTACGCCGCCTGGGCCGCCTCGCCCGCGACCCGTACGCGCCCTCGATGGTCATGGTCACCCACCACGTGGAGGAGATCGCTCCCGGCTTCACCCATGTCCTGATGATCCGTCAGGGCAAGGTGCTCGCCGCCGGACCGCTCGACCTCGAACTGACCTCGGCCAACCTCTCCCGCTGCTTCGGCCTCCCGCTGGTCGTCGAGCGGAACGGCAGCGACCGCTGGACCGCCCAGGGACTGCCCCTTTCCTGACGCTTTACGCCCTGTTCCGCGCCGCACCCCCGGCCTACCATGAAGCCGTGGACGCATGGGTGTGGTGGCTGATCGCCGCCGTAGGACTGGGTATTCCGCTCGTCGTGACCGCGATGCCCGAGTTCGGGATGTTCGCGGTCGGCGCCGTGGCAAGTGCCGTCACCGCAGCGCTCGGTGGCGGCACGGTCATACAGTTCCTCGTGTTCGCCGTCGTCTCGGTCGCCCTGGTCGCGGTGGTGCGCCCCCTGGCCAACCGCCACAGAACCCAAAGTCCCGGACTGGCATCGGGAGTTGACGCCCTGAAGGGCAAGACCGCGACCGTCCTGGAGCGGGTCGATGAGGGCGGCGGACGCATCAAACTCGGCGGCGAGGTGTGGTCCGCGCGCGCCTTCGACGGCGAACAGGTCTACGAGCCGGGGCAGAAGGTCGACGTCGTCGAGATCGAAGGCGCCACCGCCGTGGTGATCTGACCGGAAAACGTTGTGGTCATCTGACCGGAACGCCCTCGCGACGAGCCAGGATTCTGAAAGACTCGATCAACAGGCAATCCGGCCCCGGCCGGAGGATCAGTAACGAAGGGCACGGGAGCTGCTGTGGCACCGATCATCATCGTCCTGATCATCTTGGTGGTGCTCGTGTTCATCGCACTCATCAAGACGATCCAGGTCATCCCACAGGCCAGCGCCGCGATCGTGGAGCGCTTCGGCCGCTACACCCGCACGCTCAACGCGGGCCTGAACATCGTCGTCCCGTTCATCGACTCCATCCGCAACCGCATCGACCTCCGCGAACAGGTCGTGCCGTTCCCGCCGCAGCCGGTGATCACCCAGGACAACCTCGTCGTCAACATCGACACGGTCATCTACTACCAGGTCACCGACGCCCGCGCCGCGACGTACGAAGTCGCCAGTTACATCCAGGCGATCGAGCAGCTGACCGTCACGACGCTCCGCAACATCATCGGCGGCATGGACCTGGAGCGCACCCTCACCTCCCGCGAGGAGATCAACGCGGCGCTGCGCGGCGTCCTCGACGAAGCCACCGGCAAGTGGGGCATCCGCGTCAACCGCGTCGAGCTGAAGGCCATCGAGCCGCCGACCTCCATCCAGGACTCGATGGAGAAGCAGATGCGCGCCGACCGTGACAAGCGCGCCGCGATCCTCCAGGCCGAAGGTGTCCGGCAGTCCCAGATCCTCACCGCGGAGGGCGAGAAGCAGTCCTCCATCCTGCGCGCCGAAGGTGAGGCCAAGGCCGCCGCGCTGCGCGCCGAGGGTGAGGCACAGGCGATCCGTACGGTCTTCGAGTCCATCCACGCCGGAGACCCGGACCAGAAGCTGCTGTCGTACCAGTACCTCCAGATGCTCCCGAAGATCGCCGAGGGCGACGCCAACAAGCTCTGGATCGTGCCCAGCGAGATCGGCGACGCCCTCAAGGGCCTCGGCGGCGCACTCGGCAACTTCAACCCCACAGGCGGCGGCACCCCGCTCACCAAGTCCGCCACCCCGCCCCGCCAGGCGCCCCCCATCGACTGACCACCGCGGCCCCTTTGGTGCATGATCGGCCGGACCAGTACCCGCCGATCATGCACGGGGGAAGCGCATGTCTCTCTGGGAAGCACTCGCCGTCCTGGCGGCGGGCCTCGGCGCCGGCACGATCAACACCATCGTCGGCTCCGGAACCCTCATCACCTTCCCGGTGCTGCTGGCCGTCGGACTCCCGCCGGTCACGGCCAACATCTCCAACTCCCTCGGCCTGGTGCCCGGTTCACTCAGCGGAGCCATCGGCTACCGCCGCGAACTGGCCGGCCAGCGCCCGCGCATCATCCGCTTCGGCATCTTCGCCCTCATCGGCGGCCTCGCGGGCGCGGTCCTGCTGCTCGCACTGCCATCCGACGCCTTCGACGCGATCGTCCCCGCACTGATCGCCGTCGCCCTCGTCCTCGTCATCGCCCAGCCCCGGCTCGCCGCGGCCCTGCGCACCCGCCGCACCCGCAAAGGCACCACACCGCACCCCGACGGCAGCATCGCCCTGCTCATCGGCCTGATGCTGGCCAGCGTGTACGGCGGCTACTTCGGCGCCGCCCAAGGAGTCATCTACCTCTCCCTGATGGGCCTGCTGCTCAACGAGGACCTGCAACGCATCAACGCACTCAAGAACGTCCTCGTCCTGCTCGTCAACGGCGTGGCCGTGCTCTTCTTCCTGTTCGTCGCCACCTTCGACTGGACCGCCGTGGCCCTCATCGCCGTCGGCTCGGCGGCCGGCGGCCAGATCGGCGCCAGGATCGGCCGCCGGCTGCCGCCCGTCGTCCTGCGCGCGACGATCGTCGCCGTCGGCGTGGTCGCCATCGTCCAACTCCTCCGCTGAAGAGGGACGGAGTCCACTGAGGAGGGATGGAGGCGACCCTCCGCGTCACCGACGCACCAGGACGGACGCCCCTACGCCGGCAACGCCAGCCACTCCGGCAGCTCGTCGCGCACGGACACCCCCAGCGCCGACAGCATCGCATCCGCGGGCGTCGGCTCGAACGGCCGCCGCAGCAGCCGCATCCCGGCCTGCTCCGGCGTCCGGTCCGCCTTCCGGTGATTGTCCTCGGCGCAGGAAGCGACGGTATTCAGCCAGGTGTCCCCGCCGCCGTGCGACCGCGGCACGATGTGGTCCACGGTCGTACCCCGCCGCCCGCAGTACGCGCACACATGCTGGTCACGAACCAGCACACCCCGCCGCGACCACGCCGCACGTCTTCGGAACGGCACCCGCACGTACCGGCTGAGCCGGATCACCTGCGGCACCGGAACGTCCACCGAAGCGGCCCGGATACGCAGCCCAGGATGCGCGTGCTCGACGACGGCCTTGTCCTGCATCACCAGCACCACCGCGCGCCGCAGCGACACCGTCGACAGCGGCTCGAAGCTCGCATTGAGCACCAGCGTCTCGCGCATCCCGCCCACCTCCCGGAACCCCGTTCGCCCCCGCGGCGACCTGGCTCCACTGTGCAGGGAAGCAATTCCCCCGACAACGCAATTTCCGTACGCCACAAGGGAGATGACAGGTAATCATGAGGTGAACGCCGAACGGGGAGAGAAGCGGCCCGGGGGATGCGCACACAGCGGCCGGGGCACCCGAAGCCGGGCGCCCTGGACCCGGCCCCCGCCCCGCCCGAAGAAGAGTGCGCTCCGGATCCCACCCCCGTCACCACCGGGATCCGGAGCGTACGGCGACCGGCGCGGACGCCCGGCACGCGGCCGGCCTCCGGCGAACGGGGGCGACACACCTGCGCCCCGCCGCTCCCGCCACAGCGGTACCGGCCGCCCGGCGGCTCCTGAGAACCGCCGACCGCCACCACTGTGCGTACGGGGAGCGCCGGGGCGCAACGGAAATACGGGCCGCGGCCCTCCTACGGGACTCAGCCCGCGGGCAGCTCGAACTCGGCCACCAACTGGGCCCGGCCCAGCGTGTGGAACCTCAGGTTGAAGCCGACCACCGCGGGCGATGCGTCCCCGTCCGGGCCGAGCTTCTCCTGGTCCACCGCGTACACGGTGAAGACGTACCGGTGCGGGCCGTCCCCGGGCGGCGGCGCCGCGCCCCCGAAGTCCCGCGTCCCGTAGTCGTTCCTGACATGAACCGCGCCCTCGGGCAGGCCCTTCATGTCACCCGAACCGGCACCGGCCGGAAGCTCCGTCACCGACGCCGGAATGTCGAACAGCGACCAGTGCCAGAAGCCGCTGCCCGTCGGCGCATCGGGATCGAAGCAGGTGACGGCGTAGCTCTTCGTCCCCGCGGGCGCGCCGTCCCACCGCAGCTGCGGCGAACGGTTGCCCTCGGAGTACACCTGCTCCGGACGCAGCGTCCCGCCCGGCTCCACCTCGTCGCTCAGCACCGTGAACTCCGGCACCTGCGGGTGGAAATCGTGCGGCAGCGGCCGTCGCTTCAGCTCGGACACCTCGACACCTCCTGGTCGCTTGCTGACACCTGTCCGGCCAGGTTAGAGCCAGTTCCGCTGACCGCCGACCTCGGCCAGCCACTGGTTGAGGTATCCCGCCCAGTCGGTCTGCTCGAAGTCGTGCAGGCCGACGGTGAACTGCCGGTAGGTGTCCGAGCCACCGGTGAACAGACCCGGCTTCTTGTCCATCTCCAGGACGACGTCCATCTCCCGGTCATCGGCGACGAACGACAGCTCCACCTCGTTCAGCCCGCGGTACTGCTGCGGCGCCTGGAACTCGATCTCCTGGTAGAAGGGCAGACGCTGGCGCGTCCCCCGGATGTGCCCCTGCTCCAGGTCCGCCGCCTTGAAACGGAACCCGAGCTGCCCGAACGCGTCCAGGATCGCCTGCTGCGCCGGCACCGGGTGCACGTTCACCGGATCCAGATCACCGGAGTCCACCGCACGGGCGATGGCCAGCTCCGTGGTCACCCCCACGCTCATCCCGCGCAGATGCTGTCCCAGGAACGTCGTGATCGGCGTCTCCCACGGGATCTCCAGACCGAACGGCACGGTGTGCACGGCCCCGGCCTGCACCTCGAACGCGCCACCGAGCTGCACCTTGGTGAACTCGATGTTCCGCTTGTATTCCTCGTCGCCGCTCTCGACCTCGACGCGCGCCTGCAACCCGACGGACAGCCCCTGGATCTCCTGCGCCACGGACCCGCCCTGGATCCGCACCTCACCCTGCGCGACCCCGCCCGGGACGACGTTCTCCTCGAAGAGCACCGTCTCCACCGACGCGCCCCCGGCCCCCATGCTCGCCAGCAGCTTCTTGAACCCCATGCTCGTCCTCCCCAGGCGCACGCCTGTGTTCTGTGTAGCCCGCCGAAGACCTCGGCTCGATCCCTACGAACGTGAAACGGCGCGAGCCGGTTCCACGGGCACACCTTCCCAACGCCGGGGCCCCCATGGCCAGCCGCCCGCACTACCCTCGGAGCGCATGACCGACGTACCGGAACGTATGCCGCTCGGCCGCGCGTTCTTCAACCGCCCCGTGCTGGAAGTGGCCCCCGACCTCCTGGGACGCACCCTTGTACGCGCCACCCCGGACGGCCCGATCGAACTCCGCCTCACCGAGGTCGAGGCATACGACGGCCATCGAGACCCCGGCTCGCACGCCTACCGCGGACGCACCCCCCGCAACGCCTCCATGTTCGGCCCGCCCGGACACGCCTACGTCTACTTCATCTACGGCATGTGGTTCAGCATGAACCTCGTCTGCGGACCCGAGGACCACGCGAGCGCGGTCCTGCTGCGCGGCGGCGAAGTCCTCACCGGCAGAGCCCTCGCCGCCGAACGCCGCCCCAAGGCCCGCACCGCCCACGAGCTCGCCCAGGGCCCCGCCCGCCTCGCCACCGCCCTCGGCATCGACCGCTCTCTGGACGGCGCCGACCTCTGCTCCACCCCCACCGGCCCGCTGTCCCTCCTGCATGGCAGCCCGCCCTCGCCGGACCGGGTGAGCTGCGGCCCACGCACCGGAGTCGGCGGCGAAGGCGCCACCCACCCCTGGCGCTACTGGATCGACGGCGACCCCACGGTCAGCCGCTACCGCCCGCACGTCCCGCGCCGACGCCGGCCCGCCAAGGCCACGTGACGGAGCCCATACTTGACTCGTACGGACTGACCGTCTAACGTGGCCCGAGCCGCTGGAGACGGGCAGCGCTATCTGCGCAGACCGGTCGGCGGCACAACCACTACCTACGAACGATTCCCTCAGCGGGGTCTTATTTCGCGTTGCCGAAATTCGATTCCACCGGCCCGATTATGGGCCTCCGGGGAAAGCGGCTAAAGTAGTGACCACGCCGAAAGACCGACAGCAAAAGCAGTCGGACCAAGGCGAGCCTCCGACAGGTAATCGGAACCCGATTCGGACCGGAAACGGAACGGAAAAGGATCTGGTAGAGTCGGAAACGCGAAAAGGCCGAAAGGCCGGATCGCGCCGGCGAAAATCAGGACCGCGAGGATCTGATAGAGTCGGAAACGCAAGACCGAAGGGAAGCGCCCGGAGAGCCTGGTGAAACAGGCACAAAGGAAGCGTCCGTTCCTTGAGAACTCAACAGCGTGCCAAAAGTCAACGCCAGATATGTTGATACCCCGTCCACTTCGGTGGATGAGGTTCCTTTGAAAGTCCATCCGGCCCCACGGGTTCGGGTGGCACACACAGCGAGGACGCTGTGAACGAGCGACCTATTCCGTTGCTCGTTCCGCTCTCGTGTGTGTTCGCCGGATTACCGGTAAACATTCACGGAGAGTTTGATCCTGGCTCAGGACGAACGCTGGC